>JAGFIQ010000003.1 GCA_024103495.1 Aridibacter famidurans | reverse complement strand
ATTCGAAAAACGACATTCGGTCGGCGGTCAATTCGCAGTTGTCGAATGGCCGGTACGATCCAAACGACCTTTACGGAAACGGGGATGCAGGAAAGAGGATCTCGGACGTACTCGCCGACGCACCCCTGGAGATCGAAAAGCGGCTGACCTACTGAAGTTCGCCCTGCAACTTTACACGTGAAAGTACTCGGTTTAATTCCGGCTCGGGGAGGTTCGAAGGGAGTTCCCCGCAAGAACATACGGCTCCTCAACGGAAAGCCCCTCCTCGCTTATACGGCCGCGAGCGCATTCGGGTCGGAATTGCTCTCGAGAGTAGTGCTCAGTACAGAGGACGAAGAGATTGCCGAGGTGGGAAGATCTGTCGGATTGGACGTCCCTTTTTTGCGGCCTGCCGAACTTGCTGAAGACACAACTCCTACGCTGCCTGTGGTACGGCACGCTCTGAGGCAATTGGAGGATTTGGGCGAAAGGTTCGAAGCCGTCTGTCTGCTGCAGCCGACAAATCCGCTCAGGCGGGCGGAAGATATCGACGCGTGCATTCGATTGCTGGAGTCGTCGGGAGCGGATTCGGTGGTGAGCGTTCTGAGGGTACCAAGTGAGTACAATCCAAGCTGGGTCTATAGGAAATCGGAGAATGGCGAGCTTTTCCTGAGCACGGGTGAGAGCGAGCCCCCTGCCCGCAGGCAGGACCTTCCCGCGGCATTCCACCGGGACGGAACCATTTATGTCACACGGACCGAGGTGATAAACACGGCCGGAAGCCTGTACGGAAGGTCTATTGTCGGGTATGAGATGAAGGCGGAGTTCAGCGTGAATATCGATACCCAGAGCGATTGGGAGCAGGCGGAGGCACTTGTCACTTCGGCAGTTGGAGCCGGCTCGTACGGGGAATAGCCGACACATTCTCGGGCCGGTACGAATAAGTCGACGTTTCGAATGGAGTGAATCGCATGGAAAGAGGAAGCGCAGCAAAAGCCGCTCGCGAGCGGACGGCAGGATCAATGCCGTCAAAGATTTTCAATCACAAGAAGGACGAATTTGCCGACAAGTTCAACGTTCTTCCGTTTGCCGTTTCTCACAACCTTGGCGAACATCCGCTGTTTGAGCTTCCAAGGCTTGCCGAACTGGCGACTACGCTTTGGGAAATGGCGGCTGGGAAGGTTGTCGTACAAGAAGGCAGCGCAGACTTCGGGAACCGCTGGGACGAAATACCCAACAAGGCGCTATCGCTGATCAAAGGGATCCGGGAGATCGAGCAGACAGATGCCTGGGTACTGCTGAAAAGCATCCAGGAGGATCCGGAGTACCGCGAGTGCATAGATCAATGTCTCACCGAGCTTTCCGAATTGACGAGCGTGGATCTCAAGAAGGAGATCACCTGGATGGACGGGTACATCTTCATCGCTTCGCCGGGCGCCGTAACGCCTCATCACATCGATCACGAGTCGAATTTCCTGCTGCAGATCCACGGAGACAAGAGCATCAATGTCTGCGATCCTTATGACCGGTCCGTTTTGTTCGAGGACGAGATCGAGAACTACTATGCGGGAGATCTGAGCGCAGCCAAGTTCAAGCCGGCCAGTCAGGAAAAGGCGTATGTTTTTCCGATGGAACCAGGAAAAGGAGTGCACATCCCTTCGAAGGGGCCCCACTGGGTCCGGAATGGGGGACACTACTCGGTTTCTTTCTCGATTAACTTCTGCATGCGGCAAACCGACGTTCGATCCAGGATCTACCAGTGCAATCACTACCTGCGGAAGCTCAGTTTCGAACCTACTCCCCCGGGACAGTCCTCGATGAAGGACCTGCTGAAGCTGATGGCGACGAGCCGTCTTTCCGGCGGCCGGGCCTCGAACAAGTTCGAACTTTTGCGAAAGAACCTGAAGCGGCTCGATCGTGCCTCGCGGGTCTTCGGAAAAGTGGTCGGGCGTCGCGTCGCGCCGTCAACCGACAAGGGCGCCGTTTCGGAGAACGAAGGCGCCGGTCGATCCTGAATTAGCTCCGGTCGCCTGTTTGACGGGGAGAGCAGCGTCGAGCTCCTTGCCGTTAAATAGGGGCTGAGAACAGGCACATCGAAACGCACCTGAATACGGAATCGAGAAGCAATTGAAAGTCTTAAACCCCATGCTGCCAATCCCCAGGGAGATGAATTCTGTTCACAGCCTGTTCGAACAGGAAGCCGAACAGAACCCGGACCGGATCGCTCTCGAATTCGGCAAAGAGACTGTCACATACGGGGAGCTCAACAAAAGGGCCAATCGGATCGCGCACCAGCTTATTGAGGTCGGGCTAAAGGCCGAGGAGCCGATCGGGATCGCGATTCGGCGTTCTCCGGATCTGATCGCCGCTATCCTTGGAATTTTGAAGGCCGGCGGCGCCTATCTTCCGCTCGACCCGGATTACCCCCTGCAGCGTCTTCAGATGATGCTCGGAGAAGCATCTTCCGGGCTTCTGCTGACGGACACTTCAACACTTCCCCGGATCGCGGAAGCCGGAGCACGTACGGTATGCATCGACGAGCTTGAAGATGTGCCCGGGCTTTCCGTGAACCCGGAGCTTGAGATCGGCCCCGATCATCTCGCATACGTGATGTTCACGTCCGGCTCGACCGGCGTCCCTAAGGGCGTGACGGTCGAGCACAGATCGATTATCCGGCTCGTCAAGAACACTGATTATGCGGACTTTCGCTCCGACAATGTCTTCCTTCAGTTCGCGCCGTTGACCTTCGACGCGTCGACGTTCGAGATCTGGGGTGCTTTGCTCAACGGTGCTAGGCTCGCGATCTCGCCGGAAGGGAAAACGTCCCTGTCGGATCTGGGCAGCCTGATCCGTGAGCACGGCGTTACAACGCTTTGGCTGACCGCGGGATTGTTCCACCTGATGGCGGATGAGCGGATCGAGGACCTGGGGACGTTGAACCAGTTGATAGCGGGGGGCGATGTGCTATCCGTCCCGCACGTTCAGCGCGTGATCGAGGAACTGGATTGCGATCTGATCAACGGATACGGACCGACCGAAAATACGACCTTCACTTGCTGCTACAAGGTTCCAAGAGGCGCAGAGCTCGGCGGAACGGTCCCGATCGGAAAGCCCGTTGCGGGAACCGAAGTCTACCTACTGGATGACGATCTGGAGCCTGTTGCGAAAGGCGAAGTAGGGGAACTCTTCTGCGGCGGGCAAGGTGTCGCGAGAGGTTACCTTGGGCAACGCGAACTGACGGCGGAGCGATTCATTCCGAACCCATTTAGCGAGGATTCCTCCGAAAGGCTCTACAGGACGGGGGACCTTTGCAGGTATCTGCCCGACGGGAATCTGGAATTCCTCGGACGCAAGGACAAACAGATCAAGATCAGGGGATACCGTATCGAGCCTGAAGAGATAGAGAATGCGATCAAACGGTGTGGAGGAGTCCGAGAGGCGGTAGTTCTCGCAGACGGCTTGCCGGCCGGTGACCGGCATCTTGCCGCATTTGTCGTTGCGGGCGCGGATGGATCGCGAGAAGCATCGGCCCTTCGTACAGAACTTGCATCGATCCTGCCCGGCCACATGGTCCCGGCCGTCTTTTCTTTTGTCGAAAGGATGCCTCTAACCGAGAACGGCAAGATCGACCGGGCTGCGTTGCTCGCAACCCTGTCCGAGGAGCGGAGAACTGGAGGCCGGAAGCCGCTCGGCGGTTCTTCGACGGAAGCGAGGGTGGCCTCAATTCTTCAAGAAGTCCTTGGGACCTCGTTGGTCGATCCGGCGGACAACTTCTTCGATTTGGGTGCCGATTCGTTGAAACTGGCGCGATTCCACAGCCGGCTTCAGGCAGAATTTGACCAAGATCTGAAAATCACTGCCGTTTTCGAGTTTCCAAGTGTGAGGACGCTTGCCGTCTTCCTCGAAAAGCAGAGCGCGAAGGATGCGTTGGCCTCGGAAACCCGAAGCAGGGCCGAACGCCAAAGGAGTGCGGTATCTGCTTATAAGCGGGCGCTAAGACGATAAGTGAACTTTATGGCTGAAGCTCCCACATACGAAGGCATTGCGATCATCGGAATGGCGGGCCGGTTTCCGGGCGCCGGGGACGTAGGTGCGTTCTGGGAGAATCTTGTAGCGGGTAAGGAGTCGATCTCCCGGTTCAAGGAAGATGAACTGGAGTGTTCATATGCCCGGGAGAATTCTCTCGGAAAGAACCCGGACTACGTGCTCGCACGCCCCGTCGTCGATGACGCAGATCTCTTCGCCGCGTCTTTCTTCGGTATCACGCCGAAAGAAGCCGAGTTGATGGATCCGCAGCACAGGATCTTTCTCGAGTGCTCCTGGCAGGCGTTCGAAGACGCCGGATACGATCCTGAAAAATGCGGCGGGATCGTCGGAGTTTTCGGCGGGCAGAGCCTCAATACATATCTACTTGCCAACCTCGCTTCGGACCGCGACTTTCTCACTGCTCTCGTCGGCCAGTATCAGGTCGGCGGTTACAACATCGTTCTCGGCAACGACAAGGACTATCTCGCCACGCGTGTTTCCTACAAGCTGAATCTCAGCGGTCCGAGCGTCACCGTCCAGTCCGCGTGTTCGACATCGCTTGTGGCCGTGGTCCAGGCCTGTCAGAGCCTGCTTACGTATCAGAGCGACCTGGCCCTTGCCGGGGGCGTTTCCATCACCTTCCCTCAGAAGCGCGGATATCTTTACCAGGAAGGCGGGATGGTCTCTAGCGACGGCCATTGCCGCGCGTTCGACGCGGAGGCCGACGGTACGGTATTCGGAAGCGGGGCAGGGGTCGTGCTGCTCAAGAGGCTCGACGAGGCCATTGCCGACGGCGACCATATCTACGCGGTGATCAAGGGTTCGGCGATCAACAACGACGGTTCCCAGAAGGTCGGATACACGGCTCCCAGCGTCGAAAGACAGGCGGAAGTCATCGCCGCGGCGCAGGAGTTTGCAGGGATCGATCCGAGAACGGTCGGGTACATCGAAACCCACGGAACAGGAACTCCTCTCGGAGACCCGATCGAGTTCGCTGCCCTTACCAAAGCGTTTCGAAGAAGCACTGCCGATATCGCTTTCTGCGGGATCGGCTCGGTGAAGACCAACGTCGGGCATCTGGAGATCGCAAGCGGCGTGACGGGTCTGATAAAGACTGCCCTTGCATTAAGTCACGAAGTGATACCTCCGACGCTTCACTACAAGACTCCGAACCCGGCACTCGATCTCGAGGAAAGCCCCTTTTTCGTCGTCGACGAGCTTACTCCCTGGAAGAAAGGCGATACGCCGCGCCGTGCCGGCGTGAGCAGTTTTGGCGTTGGCGGAACGAACGCTCACGTTGTGCTTGAAGAGGCTCCGGAGATCGAAACGTCGACATCGAGACCGGGTCAGCTCCTCGTGCTCTCCGCGCAGTCTGAAAGTGCGCTGGAAGCGGCCGCGGCTAACTTGCGGAACTTCCTGGGCAGAGATGCAAGACCCGACCTGGCGGATCTGGCCTACACGCTGAAAACAGGCCGCCGACATTTCGAGTATCGCCGCGCCGTTGTATGCTCCGGGATCGACGATGCCGTGCAGGCTCTGGATCCGGCGAACAACAAGAGATGGGTTTCGAGCAAACGAAAGCCGAGTGTTCCGAAAGTAGTTTTCGTGTTCCCCGGTCAGGGTACGCAAAAGGTAAACATGGGTAAGGGCCTCTTTGAGACAGAACCCGTGTTCCGTTCGGAAGTGGACCGCTGTTCGGAGATCCTCCGTTCACATCTCGGCTTCGATCTCCGTGATGTCCTTTATCCTTCTGACGAGAATGTCGAAGAGGCAAGCTCCCGCCTCGACCAAACTTCTGTGACGCAACCCGCGCTGTTCGTGCTTGAGTACGCGCTTGCAAGGTTGTGGCAGAACTGGGGAGTCGAACCCGGGGCGATGATCGGGCACAGTGTCGGCGAGTATGCGGCGGCCTGTCTTGCGGGTGTGTTCTCGATCGAAGATGCTCTCGCGCTGCTCGCCGCCCGAGGGCGTCTCACTGAAGAGCTTCCCGGAGGCTCGATGCTCGCCGTAAGGCTTTCCGAGGGCGAACTCAGGGAGGATTTGCCTGCAGGAGTCTCGATCGCTTCGGTAAACGCCCCGAAACTTTGTGTAGCATCCGGGCCGGACGAAAAGATCGCACAACTTCGAGAAAAGCTGGAACAAGATTCGATAGCGGCGCGGCTCCTGAATACCTCGCACGCGTTCCATTCGCCGATGATCGACCCGATCCTCCCGAAGTTCGTGGACCTGTTTGAGTCGATCGATCTCAAGGCGCCCGAAATTCCGTACGTTTCGACACTGACCGGGAATTGGGTTGGAGAAGAACCGGTCGATCCCGAATACTGGGCGCGCCATTTCCGAGAGCCCGTACTTTTTGCAGCGGGCGCACAGACGCTGCTCGAAGATCCCGACACCATCTTTCTGGAGGTCGGCGCCGGCCAGACCCTTACCAGGCTCCTGCGCCAGATGCCCGGACGGTCAGGCCAGCAGGTCGTAGGTTCGCTCAGCGATGAGGGCATTCCGGATTCTGACGGATCGGCTCTTTTGGGCGCGATCGGCCGGCTTTGGGTCGAGGGTGTCGATATTGACTGGACAGCCTTTTACAGCAATGAGAAGCGGGCGAAGGTGAGTTTGCCCACTTACCCGTTCGAGCGGGAAAGCTACTGGGTCGAGCCCCTTTCGCGCGAGGGATCGGAACGAACGGGCGTACGCGAGGCGTCCGCAAGCGCTACCTCTGACGGTTCATCGATTTCGGCATCTTCCGCGAAAGAAATACAACCAGACGTACAAGATATGAAAGGATCAGATCGGCGAGTAGTTATCGCCGACGCCCTCAAAGGGCTCTTCCACGAGCTGTCCGGGATCGAAACGGCGGATCTTGATGAATCCGCGACCTTCCTTGAGTTGGGTTTCGATTCGCTTTTCCTGACGCAGGCGAGCCAGGCCATCAAAGCCAGGTTCGGCACTTCGGTCGCGTTCCGGCAGATGCTGGACGAGCTTTCGACACTTGAGACCTTGTCTGAGTATGTCGATCAGAACCTGCCCGACGATTCTCCGCTTGCAGCAAGTCCCGTGAATTCGCCTGAACCCGCTCGATCCGAGCAGCTGAACGAAGCGATGGCGACAAGGGACTCGGAACTATCTTCCACTGTCCGGAACATCGATGCGGAAGAAGGATCGATCGAGAATGTGATAAAACTGCAGCTTGAGGCGATGTCGAAGCTGGCGGAGCAGCAGCTTGCCCAGTTACGCGCGGGGGGATTCGCCTCCGCCGGAGATGCCTCGAATCGGCCGGCGCAGACTTCAGACGATCCGCAAAAGCGCCGTATCAAAGTCCCGGCGAAGGTAGCCTCCGAGAAAGCGGCAAAGGAAAGCAAACCTTTTTCTCCTTTCAAGCCGGTCGAACGCGGGCGCGGGGGCGCGCTGACCTCACGCCAGCGGGCCTCGCTTGACGACCTGATGGCCCGTTACGAAGCAAGGACCCGCCAGTCGAAGGCAATGACCCAGGATCACAGAAAAGTTCTTGCGGATCCCAGAGCGGTCGCAGGTTTCAGGGCGCAGTGGAAGGAACTGATCTTCCCGATCATAGTCGACCGTTCTTCCGGCTCGAAGATCTGGGATGTCGACGGCAACGAGTACGTGGACATGCTTAACGGCTTCGGGGTGACGATGTTCGGGCACACTCCCGAATTTGTCAACGAGGCGGTCAACGAACAGCTGCGGAAGGGCTACGAGATCGGCCCGATGAGCCATCTTGCCGGCGAGGTGGCCGGCCTTGTGTGCGAACTCACGGGTAACGAGCGCGCGACGTTCTGCAACACCGGTTCCGAAGCAGTCCAGGGTGCGATCCGTCTTGCGAGAACGGTTACCGGAAGGAAGCTGGTCGCAACGTTCGCGGGAGACTATCACGGCGGGTTCGATGAGGTGCTGATCAAAGCCAATAACCTCGACGGATATCTCGGTACGGCGCCGGTCACGCCGGGCGTACCTCCGGAGAGTGTTGAGAACATGCTGGTTCTTGAGTACGGCTCGCCCGAAGCTCTCGAGGTCATACGCGAACACGCGAATGAGCTTGCCGCCGTGCTCGTTGAACCGGTTCAGAGCCGGCATCCGGGCCTGGTACCCGTCGAATTTCTCAAAGAAGTTCGGGAGATCACGAAAGACTCCGGTACTGCGCTGATCTTTGACGAGGTTGTAACCGGTTTCAGGTGTCATCCCGGCGGAGCACAGGCGCTGTTCGGGATCAGGGCCGATCTTGTGACCTATGGAAAGGTCGCCGGAGGCGGCCTGCCGATCGGGATCATTTCAGGCCGGTCGGAGTTTATGGATGCGCTGGACGGCGGAAGCTGGGCATTCGGTGACGGTTCCGTTCCGGAAGTGGGAGTAACTTTCTACGCGGGCACGTTCTTCCGTCATCCTCTCGCACTTGCGGCCGCGCGCGCCGCGCTGCTCCATCTGAAGGAGCAGGGACCTTCGCTCCAGAAAGACCTGACGGCGAAGACGGAGCGCCTGGTCGGGAGGATCAACGATTGCTTTGAAAGGAATTACCTGCCCGTAAAGATCGAGAGCTTTGCTTCCGTGTTCTACCTTCAGTTTCCGCTCGACGAGCGATTCGGAAGCCTCTTTTACTTTCTGCTAAGGGAAAGAGGGGTTCACCTTCTGGAAGGCTATCCTTGCTTTCTCACAACCGCGCACAGTGAAGAGGATCTTGATCTCGTCGCTCGTGTATTCGAAGAGAGCGTGGCAGCGATGCAGGAGTACGGGTTCTTCCCGGAACCGCGGGATGCCGATCCGAATCCTGCCGTTTTGGAGCGGGCCGAGGCGGGATCGAAGAAGATCCCTCTGACGGAAGCTCAGAAAGAGATCTGGAACGCCTGTCAGCTCGGCGAGGATGCTGCCCGGGCATACAATGATTCGGTCGTGGTGCGGATCGAGGGGGCCTTGGATACGGACGCGATCAAGAGCGCGCTTGCGGAGATCGTGGCCCGCCATGAGGCTCTGCGGACGACCTTTGACGCAACCGGCGAACACCAGGTGATCTCAGCGGAGGGGTCGATCGAAGTTGTTTCTGTCGATCTTTCAACGGTTTCCGGATCTGAAAAGCAGGCCACGCTCGATAAACTGCTCGTCTCCGAGTCCCACAGGACTTTCGATCTGGCTGAGGGGCCGTTGACAAGCGTTCATCTCGTTCGCCTGGGTGAAGACCTTCACAACCTTGTGCTGGTAGCCCATCACATCGTCTGTGACGGGTGGTCGTTCGCCGTTGTGTTATCGGAACTTAGCGATCTTTACAAGGCCGCGAGCCAAGGCGAGCGTGCCGAACTTCCCGATGCCCCGCTCTTCAGCGACTTTGTCAAATGGGACGCCGAATCGATGTTTGGCGAGCAGGGAACTGCCGCGGAGAAGTACTGGCTGGAACAGTTCGTCGTTCCGCCGCCTAATCTGGACCTTCCGTATGACCGGCCAAGGCCTTCGAACAAGACCTTCAACGCTTCGGTCGAGAGCTTCACGCTCGATGAAGGACTGTATCAGGATCTCAAGAGACTTGGCGCCAAGAACGGTGCCACGTTGTTTTCGACGTTGCTCGCCGGATTCAACCTGTTAATGTATCGTCTGTCGGGACAGGATGACCTTGTGGTTGCCGTACCGGCTGCCGGACAGTCAATGGTTGGGGAAGAGCGCCTCGTCGGTCACTGCGCAAACCTTCTCCCGGTGAGGAGCCAGGTGGCATCGGACGAGTCCTTCGCCGATTACCTGGGTCGCGTGAAGCGGACGGTTCTGGACGCATACGACAATCAGAATTACACATACGGGCTTCTGGTCCGGAAACTTGCACTTCCCAGGGATCCCTCTCGATCGCCTTTGCTCTCGGCGATGTTCAACATCGACCGGTCCGGGTTCAAAGGGCTGGATTTCGGCGGTCTGGATGTGGAAATAACCACAAATCGCAAGGCCTTCGCAACCTTCGACATTTACTTCAATATGCTCGAGACCGACCGAGGAGTAGTGATCGACTGCGAATACAACAGCGACCTCTTCGATGCGGGAACGATCAAACGCTGGCTCGGGCATTTCAGAACTCTTCTTGAAGGCGCCGTGGGAGATCCGTCGACTCAGGTGAGCCGCCTGCCTTTCCTGAGTGCGGCTGAACGGGAGCAACATCTCGATGCGTGGAACGATACCGCGAGAGAATATCCCGGCAACGAGACCCTTTGCACACTCTTCGAGGAGCAGGCCCGAAGTACTCCGGATGCTGTCGCCGTCGAAACAGAGGAAGGTTCCGTCACTTACGAGGAACTCGATGCAAAGGCTAATCAACTCGCCAGCTATCTTGTTGGGAACGGAATTAGGAACGAAGCGCTTGTGGGCATCTGCGTCGAACGATCCATCGACATGATGGTGGGCCTGCTGGGCATCCTCAAGGCGGGTGCGGCGTATGTGCCTCTCGATCCGGATTATCCGGCCGAAAGGATAGGAGCCGTTATCCGGGATTCCGGAATGAAGACGGTAGTAACCCAGGCCCACCTTGCCTTCGACCTTAGAGAACAGGTCGAACACGCGGTCTGCATCGACCTTGAATGGGACAAGATCGCGGTTCATTCGAGCAAGAAGCCCGCGGTCGCTCCTGCGCCGGAAGATCTTGCCTATGTGATCTACACCTCGGGGTCGACAGGTGAGCCAAAGGGTGTGCAGATCGGACACAGCGCTCTCGTCAACCTGCTCTTGTCGATGAAGGAAGAGCCGGGAATCAGTGGGGAAGACATCCTTGTGGCGGTGACAACGTTGTCGTTCGATATCGCAGGCCTCGAACTCTTTCTTCCGCTGATAACCGGTGCGCGAGTGGTGATCGCGAGCAGGGAAGTCGCGATGGACGGAAATGTCCTCGGATCGCTGATCGAAGAAAAAGGCGCGACGGTGATGCAGGCGACGCCGGCAACCTGGAGACTCTTGATCGAGGCAGGGTGGAAAGGAGGAAGTGCCTTCAAGATCCTCTGCGGAGGAGAGGCTTTGCCGAGAGATCTGGCGAACGAACTCGTGCCCCGCTGCGGCGAGCTTTGGAATATGTACGGCCCCACCGAGACGACCATCTGGTCGTCGGTGTGCAGGGTCGGATCTTCATCCGGACCTGTGTTTCTCGGAAGCCCGATCGCCAACACGCAGTTCTACATACTTGATGAGAACCTTGAACCGCTGCCTGTGGGAGTGCCGGGCGAGCTTCACATCGGCGGAAAAGGCCTAGCCCGCGGATACCTGAACCGAAACGAGCTCACCGACGAGAAGTTCGTTCGGAATCCCTTTGGGGACGGGCGATCGGAAATGATCTACAAGGCGGGCGATCTCGTGAGGCGTCTAGAGGACGGTAGTATCGAGTTCCTCGGGCGGATCGACCATCAGGTGAAGGTACGCGGCTATCGGATCGAGCTTGGTGAGATCGAACGCGAGCTTACCCGACATCCTTCGGTTTCGAATGCCGTCGTCGCTGCAAGGGAGGATACGCCGGGTGACAACCGGCTTGTGGCCTACCTGGTTTCAGACGGCAAAGACAATCTGCAGGCTGACGAACTCGGCGACGAAAGTACCTACTGGCAAAAGCAGTGGGATGTGCTTTACAGCTCGGCGATAGCTGAAGAGAAAGACTGGGGCAATGTAAGCGAAGACCCGACGCTGAAGGTCGTCCAATGGACTGAGGATGTCATCGATCCGGAAGCGGAAATGCGTGAGTGGATAGATCCGGTGATCGGCCGGCTCTCGGAGATCAACGCTGAAAACATTCTCGAGATCGGGTGCGGAACGGGGCTTCTGCTCTTCGGGCTGGCTCCAAATTTTGCTCGGTATGTCGGCACAGACTATTCCGGCGTGGTTCTCGCCAATCTTGAGGAGCGGATCAAGTCATCGCCGGTCGATAAGGATCGGATCGAATTGCTCCAAAGACCCGCCGACAACTTTGAAGGACTCGACGAAGGGTCGTTCGATCTCGTTATCGTCCATTCTGTCGCGCAGTACTTCCCGAACATGGAATACCTGGAAAAGGTCCTGCGCGGAGCTGCGAGGCTTGTCAGACCGGGAGGAAAGATATTCGTTGGGGACGTGCAGAATTTTGCACTCTTGGAGACGTTCCATACCGAATCGATCGTTTCGCGGGCGGAGGATACGCTGTCGATAGATGAACTTAAACAGAGGATCAGCAAACGCCTGGAGCTTGAGAGCGAGTTGACGGTCGATCCAGAGTACTTCCACGCGTTGGCAGACCGCCTGCCGGAGATCGGGACAGTCGATATCCAGTTACGGAGAGGCAGGCTGGACAACGAACCGACCAAGTACCATTACGACGTGATGCTTACGGTCGGTGAAAAAGCAGCTGCAGATGAGAGTACCGAAAGGGTGAAATGGGCCGAGAGCGGCTTCGACCTTTCCGGGCTCGAGAAGACGCTGAGGGAAAAGTCGCCGGAGGTTCTTTGCATCGACGACATTCCGAATGCAAGGATCGTGAATCAGGTCGAACAGCAGAAGCTGCTCTTGGGCGCTGCGGGGATTTCTGACGTAAGAGGCTTGCGCGGTGCGATCGAGACCCACAACGCAGGAATACATCCCGAAGATGTCTGGGAAATGGCGGAAGCCACAGGCTATCGTGCGGAGCTGCGTTGGGCAGACGACCCGTCCAACGGGCGATTCGATCTGGTGCTTTATCGAGGTGACGTAGCGCCTCCGGCAGTGCCGTACAGAAGAGCTCGCGTTCAGAAGCGGATCTCGGACTACGGCAACAACCCTGCGAACAGCCTGTCGGGAAAGAACCTTGTGTCCGAGCTCAGAAAGCACCTTTCGAAAAGACTCCCGGACTACATGCTTCCTTCGGCCTTCGTTCTGATCGACAAACTGCCGCTTACCCCGAACGGAAAAGTGGATAGAAAGGCGCTGCCGGCCCCCGATGCTTCGACCTTCGCACAGGCTCGCGAGTATGATCCGCCTCGAAACGACCGGGAGGCCGCATTGGCGGAGATCTGGTCCAAGGTGCTCCGGATCGAGAAAGTCGGCATTAACGACGATATCTTCGAGATCGGCGGTGACTCCCTTTTGATCTTCCAAATCGTTACAAGGGCGACCCAGGCAGGCATTCAGATCAAACCAAAGCAGGTGTTCGAACACAGGACCGTCGCCGGGATCGTAAGGGCGATCTCGGGCGAACCGGAGACTCGGTCGCCGGCCGAGGTGCCGGCAATTATGCGCGCGCGCCGGGAAGAGATCAGGTACGAACAGCCTTCTTCGAACGGCTCCCACACGAACTAGGTAATTGTATTTCCAGAAATGAGCATTCTCACTACTTCTGACGGACAAGGCGTCGACGAGGGTTTCACGATGCGCGAGGAGAACTCGAACGGCATGTTCGTGATGCCTGCGACGGTAGCACAAAGGCGGTTCTGGCTCCTGGACCAGCTTGAGCCCGGGAGTTCTTCTCTCAACATGCCTCTCGCCCTGAGATTGAAGGGCGGGCTGAATGTCCCAGCGCTCGAAGAGACGATTGAACATCTTGTCGCACGCCACGAAGTACTGCGCACGACATTCGCAAAGCAAGAGGAAGGTCCCGTGCAGGTAATTTCAAAGCAAGGCTCGGTGAAACTGGACGTCGTTGACATTTCGGGATCGGAGGATCCGGAAAGTGAGGCGACGCGATTGACCGTAGAAGAGGCCCACACCGGCTTTGATCTTGAATGCGGACCGTTGTTCAGGGCCAGATTGCTGAAACTCTCGGAAAAGGAACACATTCTCTTGCTCACTCTCCATCACATCATCTGCGACGGTTGGTCTAACGGTGTGCTTGTTCGCGAACTGGGAGAAGTCTACGACGACGTGACAAGCGGCATAGCGCCTTCGAATGGAGAATTGCCCATCCAGTATGCCGACTATGCGGTCTGGCAGGAGGAATGGCTCAAAGGCAACGACTTTGAAGATCAGCTTGCGTACTGGAAAGCTTCGCTGGGGGACGAGCTTCCTTCGCTTGAGGTTCCAACAGATTACGAAAGGAGGAACGTAAGGACGTCGTTCGGGGCGATCGAGTCAATCTTGCTTCCGCGTACGTTGACACGGGCGATCAAGGCGCTGGCGCAACGCGAGGATGTCACGTCCTATATGATCTTCCTCGCTGCTTTCTATGTAATGCTTCATCTCAGAAGCGGCCAGGACCAGGTCCTTGTCGGATCCCCCACTGCAAACAGGGTCCACGCGGAAACGGAAGCGCTTATCGGCCCTTTCGCCAACACATTGCTTCTGAAGTGCGATCTTTCGGGAGACCCCGCTTTTCGGGAGATCCTGCAACGGGTCAAGACTTTGTCGCTGGGAGCATTTAGCAATCAAACGGTCCCGTTCGAGAAACTTCTAGAATCCATAAGGCCATCGAAGGCGCGGTCGAGCGCTCAGATATTCAATGTTCTGTTCATATTCCAGACGGCATTTATGAAGCCTGTGAAGCTCAGGGAGCTCTCGATCACACCGATCCGGTCGGTCAGCCCGGGTTCGATCTTCGATCTTTCGCTAGGTGTAGTGGAAAGGGACGAAGGGACGAGGCTTCAGCTGGAATACAACACAGACCTCTTCAAGCCTGATACCGCGAAACAGATGCTTGTGGAACTGGAGGCGATCCTCAGCTCGGGGATTCTCGACCTGGACGGTCGTATATCTGAAACTCGAGCGCGGATCGTGCTGATCGGGCCGGATAGGGAGAACGACCAGCCGTCGAACGAAGCGTCTGAGAATCTTGAACGGGAAATTCCGGCGAAGGCGGTTCTGGATAGCGACCGGATCGAAGAGACTTTGATAGATATCTGGAAAGAGGTCCTGAACATAGACGACGTAAGCGCCGAAGATGACTTTTTCCAGCTTGGAGGCCACTCTCTGCTCGCCGTCCATCTGTTCGACGGGATCAAGAAAAAGCTCGGCGTGAATCTTCCGCTTGCGACCCTATTCGAAGCAACCACGATCCAGAGCATGGCCGAGCTCATCCGGAAAGAAAACCCAAAGGACATCTGGACGTCTATGGTGCCGATTAGTCCGGAGGGATCAAAGCCCCCTTTCTTCTTAATGCATGCCGCCGGCGGCAATGTGCTTTTCTACAAAGGACTCGCGCGACGTCTTGGCGATGATCAGCCTACGTACGGAATGCAGGCGGTCGGTCTCGACGGGCATCAGTCGGCGTACGACAGGATCGAAGACATGGCTACGCACTATCTGAAGGAGATCCGGGAGGTGCAGCCATACGGGCCGTATTTCGTCGGCGGATCGTCGGTCGGCGGGCTCACAGCATATGAAGTGGCGCAGCAGCTCGAGGCGCAAGGCGAGGAGGTCGCACTGGTCGCTCTGATCGACACATATGCTCCCGGATACCCGACACTTGCGCGCGGGACGTCGAAACTCAAGCGAAAGCTCTTCGCAAAGTATGATCGTGCCGCTCATCACGTGGACACGCTCAGGATACTCGAACGGGGCCAGCGATGGCCGTACGTTAAATCAAAGGCAGAGAAGGCGTTCAATTCTTATAAGCGCAAGTACCGGAACCTGAAGAAACAGCTGAAACGTGAGGTCCTTGAGCGGCTGGGCCGCGAGCTGACAGATGAGCTGAAGGATGTCCAGAACAACATCCAGCTAGCGTCGAGCGCGTACAGGGCAAGGCCCTACAGCGGAAAAGTGGTGCTGTTCCGGGCTTCGAAACAAAGGAGAGGGATAGTTAGAGACGACACTTTGGGCTGGTCGAAGTTCGTGACCGGCGAATTGGATATCCACGAGATCCGCGGAACTCACGGCTCGATCGTTGTCGAGCCCAGGGTTCGTCACGTTGCGGGGATTCTAAAGGAATACCTCGGCTGATCCGTAACTGGTTTTGCTTTTGGTACGAGACGAGATGTCGGACAATGAGGAAGAGCTGAGAGAGGGCGGGGAGTTCAAACTCGGCTACCAGCCTTCTCTTGACGGACTGCGCGGAATCGCGATCCTTGCGGTATTGGCCTTTAACGGCCATTTGCTGTTTATGCAGGGCGGATTCCTTGGAGTCGACGTGTTCTTCGTGCTGAGCGGTTTCTTGATCACGTCGATACTGCTACAGGACTACAGCAAGACCTCCCGGTTCGACTTCAGGGACTTCTACATTCGCAGGGCGCTGAGGCTCCTCCCGGCGCTTTTCGCGCTGATTCTGTTTGTCGTTACGTTCGCGCGTGTTTTCGAGACGGGTGACAGCCTTAGCAATACCCTGAACGGCGTGATGTACACGCTCTTCTATGTCGCGAACTGGGCGCAGGTTCCGCCGTTTCCCCCCGGGATCGGGCCTTTGAGCCACGCTTGGTCACTGTCGGTCGAAGAACAGTTCTACATAGTCTGGCCGCTTGTTCTCTTTCTGCTTCTGCGGTTGCGGAGCAAGATTATTGCGGCCGCGACTGTGACGGGGATGATACTGGGTTCGGTGATGACGAGCGTCCTTATGTGGAACGCCGAAGTGCCGTATCTCAGGATGTATTTTGGATCGGACGTTCGCGCCCACGAGCTGCTGATCGGATGTCTCGCGGCATTGATGCTTTACTGGGGCGTGTTTTCCGAAAAGGAGAAGTTTCGTGCAGCTTTTCGCCTGCTCGCACCGTTGAGTCTTGCAGGAATTGTGATCTCGTTCTTTGCAGTAAGTCACCAGACGGCCTTTGTTTACAACGGAGGATTCGCACTTGTCTCGGCGGCGACAGCGGTGTTGATCCTCGGCTTGGTGCTGTATCCGTCAAAGCTGTCCCGTGTTTTCGAAGTTGCACCTCTGGTTTGGATCGGTCAGATCTCTTACGGGATCTATCTATGGCATTTCCCGGTTATCGAAGGCACAAAGAAGTTCTTCGAGGGAGCAATGCCGCCTGTCTTCCTTGCGGCTGCAGGTGTGCTCATGTCCGTGGCCGTAGCTGCAGTGTCGTACTACCTTCTTGAGCTCCCGTTCCTGCGATTGAAACGTCGATTTCGCAGAGAACAAGGTTCAAAGCGCATGGTGGTCCCGAAGCCGACTGCTGCGGAGAGTCTCTAGAAAGTTCTTTTCGGCCATCGGCATATCTGGTGACGGCACGAGGACAATTCAATAGCCGGAAAACCGAGATCGTCGAGGCCGCGTACGCGAACAACTGAGTAGATTGAGACAAAGAACAGCGATCATCAACAGGCCGGAAAAGGAGCGCCGCACCTACACGTACTCTTGCAAGAACATCGTGAGGCCAAAGAACAATGAAGTAGTGGTTTGGCAGGCTCCTCTGGGCGTGGAAGATGGCGAGTTTAGCAGGCTGTTCGACCTTTTGTCGTACGAGGAGCGAGACAGGGCAAATAGATTCCGGTTCTCGAGGGACCGGGAGCGTTTCGTCGTCGCCCGCTCTACGCTTAGAGAGATCGTCGGGAGATGTCTGACTATCGAACCCGGAGATGTGACGTTTCGGGTCAACGAGTACGGCAAGCCATTTGTCGATTCGGACGACGAAAGCCTTAGGTTCAACGTTTCGCACTCGGGAGATCTCGCGCTCATTGCAGTGACCGTAGGAAGGGAGGTCGGAGTAGATATCGAGTTTATCGATCATCAGATCGACGCGCTCGGCACCGCCAGGAGCGTATTTTCGGATTCCGAGATCGATGAACTCGAAAACCTGAAGGGAACCGCCCGGACCAATTCGTTCTTTAGGGGATGGACCCGCAAGGAGGCGTATCTCAAGGCGATCGGAAAGGGATTTTCCGCAGTATCGGAGGATCTGCCTGTTTCGATGTTTAATGATTACGCAGTATCAACGTTCGAGGCGCGGTTTGGTACGTCCAGGCGGATGTGGTCATTGATCTCGCTGGCGGAGACGGCAGAGCTTTGCTCCGCTTTGGCGGTGGAAGGAAGGGTAGAGGACGTGTCGGCAACAACGGGGCGAACTGATTCCGGCCTTTCGCTGTTAGCGAGCGTGAAGATGGAAAGAACGAGGGACGGGCGCGGATAAAACACTCGGTCTTCACGCGACAGAGAAAGCAAATGATCGATCTCAATTGCCGCTAACGAGGAAAGGGAAAGACTCCCGAGTACGGTATGGGATTGGTTCTCAAGTCGATATCTTCCGAGCTGCCGCAGGTTTCATTGATCAAGCGGATCGGGATATCACGATAGACAAGAATGACTTTATTTGAGGCAGCCCGACGGAGTGCAGAGCCGTTTCTGCCGCCGATCTACAGACACGTTCGCCGAGCGCTCTTGGACGAGATAAGGGACCTTTCAGATCGGCCGAAGGTTCTTGATGTGGGTGGAAGAAAGTCGCCCTATACGATCGGGATTCCGGCCGATGTGACCATAATCGATCTGCCGAGAGAATCTCAGATCCAGAACAGCCTGAACCTGGGAATCACGGATGCAATAGCGGAGCGCGTCAAACGGAGAAGAAGCAATATTGATGCGGTTCTCTTTGGAGATATGACGAGGTCAGAACTGCCTTCCGAGTTGTTCGATCTGATCGTATCGGTGGAGGTCCTGGAGCACGTCGAGGAAGACGAACTGTTCGTTAGTGAGGTCAGGCGCGTGCTGAAGCCGGGAGGAAGGTTTTTGATGACGACTCCGAACGGGGACTATCTCGAGAACAAGAATCCGGACCATAAGCGCCACTACAAGAGGGAACAACTGAGAGACCTCTTGTCGCGCCACTTCGGTGATGTGGAAGTCGAATACGCGATCCTGGGCGGATACTACCGGCGGATCGGGTTGAAACCGTGGTCGCTTCGGAAGCCGGTTCAAACCGGATTGAGTGCTTTCGGAAACGTCGTGAACACGATCCAATCCTCAAGGGAAAATATTAAGGAGCAGGCGACCGGCACACATCATCTTTTCGCAGGCGCGACAAAGATGTAGAGAGCCGGGCGCGGTTCGGGTCGGACTGAATATAGATGTGCGGAATAGCAGGGATCTTCGGTAGAGACTGGAAGGCTGCGGATCTGGCGGCGATGGTCGAGGTGCAGAAGCACCGTGGGCCGGACGGGGAAGGTGTCTTCATAGACGATTCCGGTATCGCAGGGCTTGGTCACAACCGGCTCAGTATCCTAGACCTGTCCGAGCGCGGCAGCCAGCCGATGAGGAGTCACGACGGCCGTTACCTTCTGATCCTCAATGGCGAGATCTATAACTACCTCGAACTCCGGCGGGAGTTGTCGAGCGAGTTCTCGTTTCAGAGTGATTCGGACACCGAGGTGTTGCTGGCGGCATTTGAGAAATGGGGATCGGAATGTCTGGACCGCCTGATCGGGATGTTTGCGTTTGTTGTCTGGGACACAAAAGAAAAGATGGCATTCGTCGCTCGCGACAGATTCGGGGTCAAGCCGGTGTATTACCACGTCAAAGCGGACGGGACCCTTTTGATCTCAAGCGAGATAAAGGCCCTTCACTCAGCGGGGGTTGCCCCGGAACCTGACGAAGGATCATGGGCTTCTTACCTTGCATACGGGCCCTACGATCATTCGGAGCGCACGTTCTGGAAGAACGTCAGGTCGTTGCCGGCGGGCCATTTTCTCGAGTGGCGAAGGGAACGGACGAGTATCGTGCGCTGGTACGATATCGCCGAAAAGGTCGGGTCCGATCTTGACCGGAGACCGGAAGGGGAAGTGGCTGAGGAGTATTTCGCTCTGTTGAAGCACAGCGTAGAGCTGCGTTTCCGCTCGGATGTTCCCGTCGGGATCAATCTTAGCGGCGGACTGGATTCCTCTACATTGCTCGGTCTGGTTCACGAGGTTCAGGGAAGCGACAGCGATGTAAAGGCATTCACCTTCACTACCGGAGACGAGAGCTACGACGAGCTGCCCTGGGTAGAGCAAATGCTCTCGCAGACCAATCACCCGCTTGTTGAAGCAAGACTGGCACCTGAGGAAGTACCGGGTCTTGCGGAAAGTGTTCAGCTTTTTCAGGATGAGCCCTTCGGGGGGCTCCCGACGCTGGCGTACGCGAAGCTGTTTGAGACGGCGAAGCATCACGGCGTAACTGTCCTGCTCGACGGCAATGGGATGGACGAGCAGTGGGCGGGGTACGACTATTACCGGGCGGAAACGAATGGAAAGAGACCCGGACTGGTCCAGGGAACATCAGAAAGCCCGGTGCGCCCGGATTGCCTGGTCCCGGAATTTCGGGCGTTGGCGGAACCGCTGGAGTTTCCGGCCGTTTTCCCGGATACCCTCCGGAACACACAGTATCGCGACGCGGTTAGAACCAAGATCCCGAGGGCAATGCGATTCAACGACCGGATCTCGATGCGCGCATCGCGCGAGCTCCGCGAGCCGTTCCTTGACCATCGCCTTTTCGAGCTTGCGCTCCGCCAGCCCCCCGAAAGAAAGATCTCCGGCGGGACCGGAAAGAAAATGCTTCGCGATATAGTCTCGGATTTCATTCCTTCAGGAGTGTCCGAGGCTCCAAAACGGCCTATGCAGACGCCTCAGCGCGAGTGGCTGCGCGGACCTCTGCGTGAATGGGCATCGGAGAAGATCGAGGCGGGCATGAACGGTCCGCTCGGACGCTTCTTCGACAAGCCCGCGGTATATGCGGAAAGGGATAACTTCTTCAGAGGTGCATCGGACAACAGCTTTTATATCTGGCAATGGATCGGGACTTCGTTCCGGTTGAACACGGGGTCCGGCGATCGGGTAGGCGCGGTAAACAGCCTGTCGCGAGACACTTCGGCATAGTGCGAAAGTTTATATGGAAACGAAACTGAGATCGATGATCCGGTCCTTGCGGAAAACGGATCTGGTGTGGCGTTACGGCTTTAATTTCTCACCAACACTGAGACACATCTTCACCGGAAACGGAAGCGGAAGGCTGAATGATGTTGAAAAGAGACTTGTTGCGAGTCTCCGGACGGACGGCGTTGCGGTCTCGTCCGTGGGAGAGTTGTTCGGAGATGTTTCGGGATATGACGATCTGCTTGCCACCACGAGCGAGATGCTTGAAACGAGGTCCGAGGAGGTGTCCGGCCTTCGATTGTCGGCACAGAGCGACGCCGAGATCGGAGTGAAGACCTTTAATCTGGAGATGCTCGGGTCCAGCATCAGTTTTGACCCGGAGAACGTGTTTGCCCGATTTGCTCTAAGTGCGCCGATACTTAGGATCGCGAAGTCATATTTCCAGATGTCGGTGCTGCTCCGCTACTACAACGTTTGGAAGACGTTTGCGTCAAACGGCACCTCGCGCGAATCGCAGCTGTGGCACGTAGACCGGGAAGACAACTACATCCTGAAGATGTTCTTGTATCTGGATGACGTGGACGAAGGGGCAGGCCCATTCACTTACGCTCGAGGCACTCAGCGTAACGGAAGAAACAGAGCGATCGAGCCGGAGTATTTTCTTGAGGGAGGCGTTCGGCGAACGACTGACGAACAGATGAAAGCCGTCCTTCCCGAAAGTGACTGGATCAGGTGTACCGGCAAAAGGGGCACGCTGATCTTCGCGGACACCGCCGGGTATCACAAAGGAGGCGAGGCACGTACGAAAGACCGCTTGATGTACACGTGCATGTATACATCAAGGGCTTCAGAGTCCAAAAGGCTGCTGAGCATTCCTTTGGACCTCGACCGATCCGTTCTCGCTGCAGATCAACGCGCAGCCCTCGGTGCTTAAAGGGAACTACCTATCAACAGACTAGCTGACAACAGTTTAATAGCCGGTATGGCAGGCAGACGGTCTGAGACTGCAGATAAACCGCTGAACGAGGCGGCGAACGGGCGATCGGACTCGCGATTCGTGCTGCTTTCGACCTCGCTGCTGGTCGACAGAGTGTTCCTTTTTACGGGCCTTGTGGACACGCTGTCGGAACTCGGGGATGTCGAGATCTGGGCTTCATCTCGAGAGGACCGCTCCGCGGAGGATTGCTGGAAGGAACTCGGCATCAATGTCGAGACCTTCCCGGAAGTTCGGCCGTTCAGGGAGTTCCCGCACAACTATCTCAGGCGCCTTAACGAATTCGTTTGGGACTACCGATTCAGGCCTCCCAGCAGGATGAGCATGATGAAGCACCGGAGAATCAAGGATTTGCACTGGACTGTCAATGCGCTGAGAACTCCTGCGAAGGTGCTCGCGGCAACCCGCACCGAGGCAAGGCTCGAGAAACTGCTCGAACGTTTCCTGCTGACGTATCCGCGGTCGGAAGAAGCCCTTGGAAGACTGACGGACAACAGGCCGGAGGTCGTGGTCTCGACAGGACCGTTCCAGTACGAACAGCCCGCGGTGTTCTCCGCGGCAAAGGCACTCGGCATTCCGACTATGGCGTATATCCCGTCCTGGGACAACGTCTCGACAAAGAACAGGCTCGTTTTTGACTATGACGGTTACCTCGTGTGGAACGAGCGCACTAAAGAGGAACTTCTCAGGTACTATCCGTCTGCGAAAGAGCGGCCGATCTATGTTGTCGGCGCTCCCCAGTTCGACGTGTTTCGGCAGCAGCGTTTTCATTTGACCAGGGAAGAGTTCTGCTTCGAACAGGGTCTTGATCCCGACCTGCCGATCATCGTGTACGCGATAGGATCGCCGAATTTCCTGAACGAGCCTCCCGGGGCCGAGTACTTTGCGAAACAGGTGGAAGACGGCGAATTGGGGGACGTGCAGCTGCTTATCCGACCGCATCCGATCCACGACAACGGCGAGATGAAGCGCCTTTTCGGATCGTTCGGGCCGAGAGTAAGGTTTCAGCCGACACCGAACGCGGGGAAGGAACTGACGCAGAGGACGCAGGACGATGTTCAGATCGCGGAATGGGTCAACACGTTCAGGCACGCGGACGTTGTTATCAATCTCTCTTCTACCGTTTCGATCGATGCAGCGCTTTGCGACTCCCCGGTCGTGAATCTCGACTTTGACCCTCAGCCTGGCCGGCCGGACCAGCAGCTGATCAAAGAGATCAATCACGAATGGGACCATTTCAAGCCGATCGCAGAGTCCGGGGGCGTTTGGCTTGTCAATGACTTTCAAGAGCTTAAAGATGCGGTCAAGGGATATCTGCAGGATCCTTCATTGCACAGGAAACAACGAAGATGGATAGCGGATTACGTTTGCGGGTTCACAGACGGGAACTGCGGCGAAAGAATGGCCAAAGCGATCGCTGATTTCGCAGGAATGGTGAGCGAGTAGCAGTTATGTGCGGAATTGCAGGTACATACGCCCTTGCAAAGGGCCGCCCAGATCTTGAATCGGCGCGCAAGATGGGCGAGCTTATGCAGCATCGCGGGCCGGACAACTTCGGCTTCGCGAGCCTTGGAAGTGTTGCGATGGCGCACAACCGTTTGAGCCTGCTTGACCTGTCCGATGCGGCAAATCAGCCTTTCCGGACCGAAAGGTATTTGCTGGCCTACAACGGTGAGATATACAACTTCCGGCAGATCCGGGAGAGGCTTGAGACTGAGAACGGGATCAAATTCAGAACAACCTCGGACACCGAAGTGCTCTTTCAGTCGCTAATCGTCGACGGGACCGACAAGTGCCTTTTGCAGCTTAGGGGAATGTTCGCCTTCGCGTTCTACGATACTGAAGAAGACCGGCTTGTCCTCGCCCGCGACCGGATGGGGATCAAGCCGCTTTACTACTTCGAAAGGGCGGGAACTCTCTACTGGGCCTCTGAGATCAAGGCTATTGCCTCTGAACTAGATCTCCAACCCGATGCACTCCGAACTCTCTTCGCGGTCAACAACCTGGCAGAGAAGTCAAACAGATTTACACTCTTCAAGGGTTTGCGCTCGGTGAATCCGGGTAGCTATCTTCAGTTTGACGGAAGCGGGAAGCCTAGAAGCGTACTCTACTACGATGTAGTAGACGAATTCGAACCATTGTTTTACGAAGATCTTAACCGGCTGAATACCGTCCAGATCGTTTCGGAATTCGAAGAGAGGTTCTG
This sequence comes from Aridibacter famidurans, assembly GCA_024103495.1. Taxonomy (GTDB): domain Bacteria; phylum Acidobacteriota; class Blastocatellia; order Pyrinomonadales; family Pyrinomonadaceae; genus Aridibacter; species Aridibacter famidurans. The sequence goes on along the minus strand of JAGFIQ010000003.1, from coordinate 83,629 downwards.
CAAGAGTATCGAGAGCATGATGGTTAGCGATGTGCCTGTAGGCGCTTTCGTCAGCGGAGGAATCGATTCGAGCATGATTTCCGCCGTCGCTGCGAAGAGGAACCCCGAGATTAAGTTGTTCACAGCAAACGTCGTAGGCAAGTACTCAGAATTCTCTGACGTTGAAAAGCTCTCTCAATTCATAGGTTGCGAGGTTTTCGAAGAGCGATTCGAGCCAGAGATGATGCTGAGGGACTGGGTAGATGTTACGTATTTTTACGACTGTCCATTGGTGATCCACGTAAACTCGATACCCTTCTCGAATGTCGCGCGACTGGCCCGGGATTCAGGCGTAAAGGCGGTCCTCACGGGTGAGGGGGCCGACGAGCTGTTTATCGGCTATCCTCCATTGCTTTCGCAACGATACAAGTCCGTTGCAGCCCTGCCAGTGAATCTCTTGAAGTCTTTCTACAAAATCTCGCCGAAGCTACACGATTTTCTTTTTCCAGAGAAAGGATCCACTCCGATGTCATTTATCAACAAACTTGTTCAAGGGTTTGAACTCGAGCAATTGGAAGAACGGGCGGATTCGAAACTAGTGTTCCTCGATTCGAAAAGCCGAAGCGAGCAGTATTTGACGATAAAGATGATCAGAGAGCATCTTGTTACTCTGCTTCACAGAAACGACCGGATGGGAATGATGTCTTCGATCGAAGCGAGGTTTCCGTTCCTGGATGAGGATATCGTAAGGTTTGCCATCAACTTGCCCTCCAAGTTTAAGATCAGGCGTACGGCCAGATTTCACAATATTAAACATCCCTTCCTGATCGACAAGTGGATCGTCAGGAAAGCTGCTGAGAGGCATCTTCCTTTATCGATCGTGAGGAAAAAGAAAATAGGATTTCCGATGTACGGGCACAAGTATCTTAAAATTGATCAAGGTTTTTTTGAGGGCGGCTGGATTACAGAGAGTCTCGAGATTGGAAAAAACGCTCAGGAGTTCTTAACGCGAACGCAGGACTCTTACTTCGTTGCGAAACTAGCTTCAGTCGAGATTTTCGGCCGGCTTTTTGCGATGGGCCAATCAAAAGAAGAGGTTAGTTCCCATCTTCTCGAGCACGTACGTGTTAATGCTTCGTAAAGAGGAAGACGATTCAGTGGAATGTCGATGTTTACGGACACGATTATAAACGACTGAACGATGCCTAGCGACCGCCCGAGAATTAAATTGAGATCGAAAGAAGGCGCAACAAATGGGACTTCCAGGATCGTGGGAATTGTTCCGCGGGGTGAGGTCATTAGAAACTTCGTCCATTCCGGTGCATTCGACAGAGTGGCGGGGATCGCGGATCTGAGCCTGATCGCGGTGTCGGTCAACCCGGAAATAGACGCGGCCCTGAGGGCCGCTTATGGCGATGTGCACGATCTTGTCGAGCTGGACGAGCCGTGGATCGTCCGGATCCAGAGAGAGATCATTGGTGTAACGCACAACCGCTGGCTTTGGTCGAGGGCGGCACGGGAACGGTCGAGGTTGCGTGATACGGAAGCGGTTACATTTGCGGATAGAACCAAACGCGCAGGAAAGAAGCTGATCGCGTATCCATTGGCCACCCGAGGCGGCCTGAAATTCCTGACGGGTCTCGAGCGCAGATCGAGCCGGAGCCTCAGCCCAAAGCGCTCCTATGAAGAGTTGTACGGTCGCCTGAAGCCGTCACTTGTATTCAACGGATCGCACGTACATAGCAGCAATGCGACCCAGGCCGTGCAGACCGCGCAGTGGATGGGGATTCCGACGGCAACGTTCATATTCAGCTGGGATAACCTTACGTCACAGGGTCGGATCCTTCTTCCGTACGACTACTTTCTTGTTTGGAATGAGTCCCTGAAGGGGCAGCTCGTACAGATGTACGACTGGATCAAGCCCGAAAACGTCTTTGTCACCGGTACGCCCCAGTTCGATTTTCATTTCCAGGAAGAGTTCTACCTCGGCAGGGAGGAATTTTGCAGGCAGTTCGGGATCGATCCCGAACGGCCGTTCGTCTTCTACTCGACCGGGATGGCCAATCATATGCCTGGCGAACCGGAGATCGTCGAACAGATCGCCGACATGCTTGAATCCATCGAAGCCGGAGTTCGGCCGCAGCTAGTTGTAAGAGTGTATCCGAAGGACAGGACCGGACGGTTCGAGGATGTCCAAAGGAGACGCCCCGACATCATTTTTCCGAAGGTCGAATGGGACGAGAACTGGCTGACACCAAAAGCCGAAGACTCGGTTTCGTTGGTTAACGCTCTTCGACACTGCGCGGTCGGGATCAACGTGGCTTCAACGGTTTCGCTTGAGCTGTGCATGTTCGACAAGCCTGTGATCAATGTCGGGTATAACCCGCCCGGGGTCCCGAACGAGGTTCTGTCATATGCGGACTATTACGACTTTGATCACTACAAGCCCGTGGTTGACAGCGGGGCCGTGAAGGTCGCGCGAAGTGCCGAAGAGATGCGCCACCTGATCAAAGATGCGCTCGCAGAACCGGATTCGAATGCGGATGAACGAAAAGCACTGGTACAGAAAATGTTCGGCGACACGCTCGACGGGCGATCAGGCGAACGGGTTGCTCAGCTGCTTGTGGAACTGGCCGGGCGATAAGACATGATCGACGCAAGAAGACCGGACCCAAAGGTTTCGGTGGTTACTCCAACACTGCGGAGACCTGAGGAGGTAAAGGGACTTCTCGAGAACCTCTGCCGGCAGTCCCTCCCCGTGTTCGAGATCGTTCTGATCGACGGCGCGCCGGATGCTGAAACGGCTACCGAAGACATCGTGAGGGAGGTCGAGCGCGAACTCCCTTACCGAGTCAGCTACATACGACAGGGCGGCGGAACGGCGATCCAGAGAAACGCAGGGATCGACTCTGCTTCTGGAGATCTGGTCGCATTCGTAGATGACGATGTACGTCTGGAGGACGATTTTCTGGAGGTCATTGCCAGAGAGTTCGCAAACGATGAAGAAGCTGTGATCGGAGGCATCGTCGGGTATCGTACGAACGAGCACTTCCGGGCCGAAGATTCCGAGCGGTGGAGATGGTACAAGCGGCTGAAGTTGCTGAAGGTGTACGAACCGGGCCGGTACGACTTCGACACGGGCTATCCGATCAACACCAGCCTGCAGGAACCTTTCGAGGGAACCAGGCTGGTCGACTTTATGACGACAGCCTGTGCAGTTTGGCGAAAAGAGGTGTTCGATTCCGGGCTTCGGTTTCATACCTTCTTCAGCGACTACGGCGTGCTTGAGGACGCCCATTTTTCCCTACGGGCTGGCCGCGAATGGATGCTTCTGCAGTCGGGTGATGCCCATTGCGTCGAACTTCGTTCTCCGCATGGACGGGTCAGCAGAAGAAAGATCGGTTTCAAAAGCGTCGTCAATTACTACTTTGTGTTTCGCGATGTCGCCGGCCCCTTGTCGCCCGGACAGAAATTCAGGTTCTGGAGGTACCAGGCATTCGAATTCTTGCGTATCTCTTCTTCGGCGATTCGCCGCCGCCGGTGGGACGACGTTATGGACCTGCGCGGGCGGATCGACGGTTTGATCGCGGTCTTGAGAGGCTTGAAACCGGACAACGGATAAATGCACTTAGCGGTTGTATCGCACAAGATCTGCTGGAGATCGAAGGAATCGCCGACCGGATACGTGACGGACGGCGGATTTCCTCTTCAAATGGAGGCAATCTCCGAACTGTTCTCAAGTACGGAGGTCGTTGTCCCTTGCGAAGCCCGTGAATGCGCCGACGGAACGTCACCGTTGAAAGGAAGATCGGTAACCGTGGCTCCGCTTTCCGTACCTCGCGGGAAGGGCCTTCGGCGAAAGATCGATATGCTGCGCTGGACGATCGTGAACGGACGCGAGATCTGGCGTTCGGTGAGAAACGCTGATGCAGTTCACTCGCCTATTCCGGGCGACGTAGGAACGATCGGGATGATATTCGCGCTGATCTTGAGAAAGCCGCTTTTCGTTAGGCACTGCGGGAACTGGCTTGCTCCAAAGACAACTGCCGAAAAAGCCTGGAAGTGGTCGATGGAACGGCTTGCGGGAGGTCGGAATGCGATGATGGCAACCGGAGGCGCTGACGAACCGCCTTCGGCCCGGAATCCGTCAGTAAAATGGATCTTTTCGACATCGCTTCGACGGGCGCAGATCGAGAGCAATGCGCCTTTGACCCTTCCGGAAGGAGGGAAACTCAGGTTGCTCGTCGCAAGCCGGCTGGAAGAGAAGAAGGGAACCGACGTCGTTATCAGGGCTTTGCCGGCAATAAGAGATGCTTTTCCGGAAGTTGAACTGGAGGTCGTGGGCGGCGGGTCATTGCTGGACAACCTGAAGAAGCAGGCAAGAGAGTTGGGAATAGCGGACCGTGTTACTTTCCGGGGTAAGGTGGGACAGTCGGAGGTGGTTCGGCTGATGAAGCAGGCACACCTGTTCTGCTATCCGACTACTGCTTCTGAAGGATTTCCGAAGGTCGTACTTGAAGCGCTGGCGTCGGGCCTTCCCGTGATCACGACCAGGGTGTCAGTTCTCCCGAAGCTGATCGGTCCGGAGTGCGGGGTGATCCTCGACGCGCCGACGTCGGGTGCGCTTGCCGACGCGGTCGTGAAAGTTTGTTCTGACGCTGTGAGGTACTCGGATATGTCTGAAAAGGCGATCGAGATAGCGGGAGAGTATTCCCTGGAACGCTGGCGGGATTTCATCGGATCGTCTCTGCGGGATTGCTGGAATGTCGAAGATCTTGCCGAAGTCAGAGATCTCGGCCGCGGGAAGATCTATACATGAGGGTGTGTTTTGTCGTCGGAACGCTCGGGCGTGGAGGGGCGGAGCGGCAGCTTCTCTATATGCTTCGAGCCCTGAAAGCAGAGGGTCTGGAATCAAGAGTTCTGTGTCTTACGTCCGGCGAGGCGTTCGAAGCCGACATTCGGGAAATGGGGATCGATCTCGAATGGGTCGGTGAATCACCAAGCCGCGTGCGGAGACTGCTAAAGGTCGTCAAAGAGGTACGGAAGTACGGGCCCGATGTCATTCAGAGTTCGCATTTTTATACCAATATCTATGCCGCCGTCGCAGGAAAGGTAACGCGCGTGCCTAGCATCGGAGCGATAAGAAACGATCTTAATAGCGAGATCGGGGCCGATGCGGTTTTCGGAAGGTGGCAGGTGGCCCTTCCTACGCACCTGGTAGCAAATTCCAGAGCTGCGCTGGAAAAGGTGGTTGAGAGAGGCATTTCACGAACGAGGATCGATCTTGTAGAGAACGTAGTGGATCTGCCCGGCTCGGAGGCTTCAGGGGACGAGATGCCGAAGGGAAAAATATCGATATCTTTCGTCGGCCGTCTTGCAGCTCAGAAGCGTCCGGAAGTGTTCGTAGAGCTCGCCAGCCGATTGAACTCAAAGCTGCCGGCGATGGATCTGAAGTTCCGGATAGTAGGTGACGGGCCGCTCCGCCATGAGTTGGAAGCCCATTGCGCCGATCTGGGCCTTTCGGAGGAAAGGGTCCGGTTCGAGGGTGAGACATCGGACGTTTCCGAGATCTATTCGAGTTCTGACATTCTTGTTTTGCCTTCGGCGCACGAGGGAACGCCAAATGTCGTCCTGGAAGCAATGGCATTCGGGGTCCCGGTTGTCGCAACACGGGTCGGCGGCGTTCCCGAACTGCTGTCCGAAGACAACGGACTTCTGGTCGACGCAAATGACTTCGAACAATTGGCGGCAGCGACCGAAAAGCTGATCGTAGATCCGGGCCTGCGCAGGCGCGTCGGCCGTGCCGGACGGGATCACGTAAGAAAACATCATTCCGCTGAGGATCTTGCGGGCAAAATGACGGGGATCTACGAAAAACTGTCGAAGCGGACGGATAACAGATGATCGAGAGTACCAGAGTTCAGGTGATTCGCCGGAATGACGCGATCCAGCGCCAGGGTTCGCGGGAGTTCAACCTGTTGTTGCTTGTCAGTCTGCTCCACCTTCCTTTGGGAATCGCCATTTACTCGATGGGTTCCCTTGCACTACTTCACCCATATGCCGCCTTTGCGGTCGGACTATATTGGGCAGCCAACAAGAAGTTCAGCCTCGAACGGGTAGCCTTCGCGATCGCCTATATCGTGGGCGCCGAGGTTCTCTGGAGGATGGCGGCCGTTCCTGTTTTCTGGGAGTTTGGGAAATATGGAACCACTGTGATCGCTATCGTCGCGCTTGTGAGGCGGGGCCGATTCGACGTTCCGAAACTGCCGCTGGCGTACTTTCTTCTCTTGCTTCCGGCTTGCGTGCTTTTGTTGACAGAAAACAGCTTCTCTTCGGTGCAGGGCATGCTGAGTATGCAGATGTCGGGCCCTCTGCTCCTTGTTGTAGCGAGCTGGTTTTTTGCTTCGTGTACGTTTGACTATACAAGGCTCAAAAAGCTCCTTGTAACCGTTGCCGTACCGCTGTTCAGTGTCGCATTCGCTACTCTTTTCTTTACCGTAACTGTCGAGGATATCAACTTCACGGGGGAATCAAACTTTGCGACCAGCGGCGGCTTCGGCCCGAATCAGGTTTCCGGCCTGCTGGGGCTTGGTGCGTTTATCGCGATCATGTCCCTCATCATCTTTCGGAATTCGTCGAAGTATTATCTTTACCTAATAGTAGCGGCGGTCTTCTTCACTGCTCAAAGCGTGATGACGTTCTCCCGGAGCGGGATCTATAACGCCGCGGGCGCTGTCATCGTTGTCCTCCTGCTTTCGCTTCGCAAGCCGTCTATTGCATTGCGGCGGGCTGCGCCCGTCCTTATAGCGATCGTCCTGTTCCTCGTATTCGTGTTTCCTTTCATGGATGAGTTCACCGGCGGGCAATTGTCTGAGCGATTTCAGGACACCGGAACCGCAGCCAGGACCACTATCGCGGAATCAGATCTGGAACTGTTCCTTAATAATCCCGTCTTCGGTGTCGGGATCGGAGCTTCGTATAGCCTTCGGGAGGCGTTGATCGACCGAAAGGCGATGACGCATACCGAATTCTCCAGACTCCTTTCGGAACACGGGATGTTCGGGCTGGTCGCGCTGGTGCTGCTCGGATTGATGATCGTTTTTAACTTCAAGCGACAGCAAGGAATCGATGGGCGCGCTTTTGTCGCCGGTGCGGCAGTGTGGAGCTGTCTTTTCATGACGAACTCCGCTATGCGCCTCGCGGCTCCGTCATTCATGCTGGGGCTGACGTTTGTGACTATTGCCGCAAGGAAACGGCGGTTTGCGCTGAAATACAAAAGAGAAGTAGAACAGAAGGAATTCAGTTGAGTCCGCGAAGTGTGCCGCACCCATCGATGAAGCAGAATCCCAGATTATTGATCGTCGGAAACCTCCTTGGGAGAAATGCGGGCTTTGTCACGACGCAGGGCCAGATACTCGCGGATCGTCTTGAAGCGGACGAGTTTGAGGTCACCGCCGTTTCGTCAAAGGTGAACAAGTTCGCGAGGTTGATGGATGTCGCGCTGACGATCGTGAGAGATTCGAGAAAGGTCGATCTGATGGTCCTTGAGGTATACAGCGGACCGGCGTTCGTATTGGCGGATGTTGCGAGCTTCCTCGCGAAGGCGCTCGGGATTCCCTCGGTGCTTGTGCTTCACGGAGGCCAGCTCCCGGAGTTTGCCAAAAAGCGCAACAGATGGGTGAAGAGGGTACTCGGTCGGGCCAGGTCTCTGGTTGCTCCATCGCCTTTCCTGGCAGGCTCCCTGGAGCAATATGTATCGCCGGTCCGGATGATACCCAATGCCATCGACCTCGAAAGGTATCGGTTTCGGCCGCGAAACGAGATAGGGCCGAGGATGCTCTGGATGCGCAGCTTCCATCCGCTCTACAATCCCGGGCTGGCGCTGGATGTCCTTGCAATTGTGAAGAGCGAATTTCCGGACGCCACCCTTGTGATGGGCGGCGTGGACAAAGGACTTGAGAGTTCGGTGAAGAGCTCGGCCCGTGAGATGGGCCTGCAGGATTCCGTACGGTTCCCCGGATTCCTTGATGAGGCTTCGAAGGCGGAAGAGTTCTCGAAGGCAGATATTTTCCTAAACACGAACCGCGTCGACAATATGCCTGTGAGCGTGGTCGAGGCCTGCGCGTTCGGACTCCCGGTTATCGCAACGGATGTCGGAGGGCTTTCGAGACTAATCACGCATGGCGAGAACGGGATCCTCGTAAAGGACGATGACCCCGAGGAAATGGCCAATGCCGTGATTACCTTGCTGAACGATCCTGAAGCTACCGAACGGCTGTCGAGGAACGGAAGGCAACTCGCCGAGCGATCGTCCTGGAGCAATGTGAAGCGGCATTGGGTGAGTCTGTTCGAAGAGATTCTATCCGAGGAACAGTTGCCGGGCTCCGAGAGGCGCTCGGGTTCGATGGCCGAGCGGGTGAGTCGATGAGCACTGCACTAAAGATCTATCACAGACTCCCTTCCGCAGCCCGCAGTGCTGTGGCGAGCCTTCGGGGATACTACCTTGGCTGGTGGAGATACGACTCGCGAACCGAGCGGCTTGTGGAAGAAGCGCTTGAGCGTGATCGATGGAATGCCGATCAATGGCGAGCTTGGCAGGAAGAACGGCTAAGTCTTTTGTTGGAACGTGCGGCCGAGAGCGTGCCTTTCTACCGGAGAATGTGGGATGAGCGGCGCAGGAAAGGGGACAAGGCTTCGTGGTCTTACCTTGAAAACTGGCCGCTTCTGGAAAAGGAATCCCTTCGATCCGAACCTGAGGCGTTTGTGGCTGACGATCGTTCGACGTCGAGGATGTTTCACGACCACACAAGCGGCACGACGGGAACGTCTCTGGACCTCTGGTTATCGGCTGAAACGGTCAAAGAATGGTATGCACTGTTCGAAGCCAGAGCCAGGCGTTGGTACGGTCTCTCGCGGAACGACAGGTGGGCGATCTTCGGGGGCCAGCTTGTAACTCCCGTTACGCGAAAGAAGCCGCCGTACTGGGTCTGGAACAAGGGATTGAATCAGCTTTATATGTCGTCGTACCACCTGTCGCCGGATTCGGCCTCGGAGTACGTCGATGCGCTCGGGAAATACGGCATAACCTATCTGCTGGGTTATCCGTCCGCGATCGAGGCCCTTGCCAGAGAGAGCATCCGGCAGGGGATTGCGACACCTGAACTGAAGGTGGCTATCGCGAATGCAGAACCGCTTTTTGAACATCAGCGCGAGATCATATCCGAGGCCTTCAAGTGTCCGGTTCGCGAAACGTACGGGATGGCGGAGATCGCGGCTGCCGCAAGCGAGTGTGCACGGGGCACTATGCATCAGTGGCTCGAAGCAGGGATCATAGAAACACTGGATGGTGATGAGCCGAACACGGGTGAATTCATTTGTACAGGCCTGATGAACATTGATATGCCTCTCATCCGCTACCGCGTCGGGGACAGCGGGACCTTTTCAGAAAAGGAATGCGGCTGCGGGAGGGGACTCCCCGTCATTGAATGCATCGAAGGCCGGACCGACGACTTGCTCTACACGAAGGAAGGCAGACGCGTCGGGCGTATGGACCCTGTTTTCAAGGGCGGCATCCGGATGAAAGAGGCGCAGATCATTCAGGAATCGCTATCGAAGATCGCGGTGAGGTATGTAGCGGCCGAAGACTTTCGCTCAGAAGACAAGGAGCAACTCGCTTCAAGGATCCGAGAGAGGCTTGGGTCTGTCGAGATCGATTTTCAGGAAGTTGAGCAGATACCAAGAACAAACAGAGGGAAATTCCGGGCAGTTGTATCCAACCTCTCGGAGAAAGAAAGGACTGCCGTCGGGCATTCGAATGGCAGGGCCGGTCGTGAAACGGGCAATTGATGAAAGAAGCCGCAAGCAAGAACAATGAGGATCCGTATGTTTCGGTAGTAATGCCGGTATATAACGAGGTGGATTTCATCGAGAGAGCAGTTCGGTCGGTCCTCGCCCAGAGCTATCCGAAAGACCGTTTGGAGTTGATCGTAGCAGACGGAATGTCGACGGATGGCACAAGGCAGATCGTCCTGGACCTGGCCGGTGAGACAGAAGTGCCTGTTTCGGTCGTCGACAACCCCAAGCGGATCGCTCCTTCAGCACTCAACCGTGCGTTGCAAGAAGCAAAAGGCACTATCGTCGTGCGGATCGACGGCCACTGCGAGGTTGATCAAGATTACATTTTGAACTGCGTCAGGCTGCTTCGGGAGAAGAAGGCTGACGGTGTTGGCGGTCCGATCGAGACGGTTGGCGAAGGATCTGTCGCTAATGCGATCGCGCTGGCTATGAGTTCCTCGTTCGGAGTGGGCGGATCGGCATTCCGTACCGTGAACGATCGCGAAAAGTACACCGATACGGTGGCCTTTCCGGCATATACGCGTGAGATCATCGAACGGGTCGGCCCGTTCAACGAGGAACTCGTAAGGAACCAGGACGACGAGTACAACTTCCGGATCAGGAAGACGGGAAGACGCATTTTGCTTTCTCCCGACATCAGGTCGAGATATTACAGCAGAAGCTCATTCCGCTCTCTCTGGAGACAATACTTCCAGTACGGATACTGGAAGGTCCGGGTTCTGCAGCTTCATCCCCGCCAGATGAGCATCCGGCAGTTTGTCCCGCTCGCGTTCCTTATCACCTTGATCGTGCTTTCGGTAGCATCGATGTTTTCGATGGCGGCAGCATGGATGCTGGCGATTGTGGGGTTTGCGTATCTGCTCGGAAACCTCTTCGCATCGCTGTCTACCGCCGGACGCCGGTTGCGTCTGGTGCCGCTCGTGTCATTGAGTTTCGCGATACTGCACTTTTCCTATGGATTTGGCTGGATGTTCGGGATCGTTGCTTTTCGAAACAGATGGATAGGGGAAACCGCTGTTAACGACCATCGACCCGACGTTGCGCAGATATCCCGGGGAGAGGAGAACCCTTCGGAACCCGGAGTTTAGGCGGGATCTGCCGGCTACTGTCGAAGCTACCTACTGCTGTATAGCGCAAACCTGCCCCTGTACCCCGGCGGGAAGGTGGCACTTTGTAGGACGATTGTCGGATGTGAAGTCGATCCGTTGTAGGTAGTATTGAGAGGTTGTGCGTAATTATCAAGATTTACCGCTTTTCAGCAGTCATCGATCGTGCTGTCGGTTTATCAGGCCGTTAAATGGAAGGGGGACTCGTGACATTGCCGGTTTAGTTTGCCTTCGTTTCTTGTGCAAAAAAATAAGTTCTCGCGGAAATTGAGGTCCGCAAGGGAGGAATCTGGTCACAAGGGCCTCCCCGTGAGTTGGCAATATCGACGTTTCTTGATAGGCTTTGGCGCAATTGAAAAGGCGAGGCTTCCGGGAACGGGCCGGTACAAAAGAGAAGGAGATCTGGAAGATACGGCAGATTCGGACTTGCTAAAGATAATTGGGATCTATCTTTCTTAATGAAAGGCCATTCAAAGTTTAGTTTTCAGGTGCGTGAGGAAGGTAGTCCGGATCAAAGCGAGCGCGGGAAGTGGGTGGTGTCTGATCCACCGGAATTGTTCCGGGTTATTACTTGATCGAATGCGTTTGTTTCCGGCCTTTGCTGAAACAAGGCATTTTGATTCAGTTATATGATATTTGATCGGTAGAGCAAGTCGATGAGTGCGAGCCTGGTTGCTCATTAACTTCTGAGCTTGCTTTTGCGTGTTGTAGGTAAATGGAAGCAAACTCGATAGCGAAGATTTCGGATCCGTTGATAGAAAAGGATTTTCCAGTGGGAAGTACAGAGCCCGGTTCGGGCGGCATACGCTACAAAGCGATCAAAGAACATCTGTGCAGCGACCTCGATGGGGGCGCTGTGATACTGAACCTTTCCAACGGCACATACTTCGGTCTTAACTCGGTCGGCTTCTTCATATGGAATGCGCTCAGAGAGAAAAGGTCTTTCGAGGAACTACTTCAGTTGGTAGGCGAGGAGTTCGATGTCGAGGAGGAGACCTGCAGGTCCGAGGTCCAGGCGTTTCTAGATGAAGTTTTAAAGCAGGGTCTTATCGTTCCTGTTAATGAGTAGAATGCTCGCTTTTTTTGGGCTCTCGAGGCGGAACAAACGCCTGGTACTTGAAGCGCTGGTTTATGTTGTGGGGGTTCGTTTGGCCTTGTGGCTGATGCCCTCACGGATAGTTAAGCGAAATCTGGAAATTGAGTCCGACGGCGGAATCGATTCCGGAATTGACTGGAGTCTGGTCGAGTACACAGCAGCAGCTGTCAGGGCGGTCAGCTCATTTGTTCCGCGAGCAAGCTGCCTTACTCAGGCGATCAGCACCAGCGTGATCTTGAGGAAGCGAGGACTTCCGTCACGGATCCGCATAGGCGTTGATCAAGAGAAAGCTCCTGAATTTGAGGCCCACGCCTGGGTCGAGGTAGCAGACAGGATCGTGATCGGGAGGCTTCCAAGGCATAAGAAGCGATTTTCGATCTTCAGGCCAACAGAGTTCGGTTCTTTATGAGTGCATTTGCCGTTATTTGGAGACTGGACGGCAGCCCTGCGGTCGAACTCGAGCTTTCCGCGATGTTGGATCGCCTCGCACACCGAGGCAACGGGCCCGCGGGAAAGAAGGTATCGGGCAGCCTGGCCTTTGGCTTTGTTCCGGGACACCACACACCGGAGTCGATCTTTGAAGAACAGCCCCTTGGAAGTTTCGGTTCGTCAACCGTTTTTGCCGGGGATGTAAGACTGGACAATCGCGAAGAGTTGATCGCTCTCGTTGGCGAGCCGCGGTCAAGCCGTACCGAGACAGACGCGGCCCTTGTTCGTCTCTGCTACGAAAAACTGGGAGAAGATTGCTTTTCCAGGTTGTTAGGAGACTTCGCCTTTGCCATATGGGACTCCCGCAAGCGCAAGCTACTGTGTGTAAGGGATTCGATGGGGGTGAAGCACTTCTATTATATCTATCGCCCGGGAAAGCTTTTTGCCCTGGCTTCCGAGGCAAAGGCGCTTTTTGAACTCGACGATGTGGCTCTGGAAGTCGACGAACAGGCGATCGGTGATTACCTGATCTTCAACTACCTGGACAAAGAATCCACACTGTTCAAAGGGGTAAGGCGGTTGCCGGCAAACAGCTTGATGGAGGTTGACCGCGATGGGATCGGCATCCGGCGATACTGGAAACCCAGAGAGGATGCCCCGCAGGGACTGCGCTCTTCACGGGATTTTGAGGAGGCGTTCAGGGAGATACTCGTAGCTTCGATCGCGGCAAGGACACGAAGCTCCGGCGCCGTGGCGTCTATGCTCAGCGGCGGTCTCGATTCGTCGACGATCACGTGCATTGCGGGACGCGAACTTGATGCACAGGGCAAACCCGCGATCAAGTCGTATTCGGCGATCTTTCCGGATATCGCGAAACAGGACGCGAGGATCGACGAACGCAGGTTCATTGACAGCGTGATCGCTCACTCGGGTTGCGATCCGGTTTTTGTTACCGCAGATTCGATCAATCTGTTCAGTCGAATGCGATCTCTGCACGAGAGCGCTGATCATCCGGTCGGGGCGCCCAATGTCTTTATGGATATGGCGATCTTTGATGCGGCCGCGGCAAACGGGACAGACGTCCTTCTGAGCGGGTTCGACGGAGATTCGGCGATCTCTTATGGATATGAGGGATTCGAGGGAATGGCAAGGGAGTGGCAGTTCCTGCGCCTGTTTCGAAGTGCCAGGCAGTTGGAGAGGAACATGCCGAGCCGTCATCACGAGTTCCGGAAACTGATCTGGAACCGCGGTGTCAGGCCGGCGATCCCGGACTTTGTCCGGTCCACTTGGCGCTTTCTGAATCGAATCGACGTGAGTGTGGAAGAGAATCGAAAAATGCCGTCGCAACTTAAGTTCTGTCACGATTCGCTTCGTCCCGAGTTTTCCAGAGAGCAGTTTCTGGAGGAAAGGTATTTCGCGTTGATGCAACAGAATCACCCTGAACGAGAGAATTCAGCTGTGGAGCATTGGGAAGCACTTTGCAGCGGAATCTTCGCTTTTGCGCTTGAGACATTTGAGAAGGTATCAGCGGCTTTCGGGGTCGAGCAACGGTACCCGTTCTTTGACCGGAGACTGATCGAGTTCTGCGCCAGGCTTCCGTCGTGGCAGAAGGTGCATGAAGGCTGGACGAGGTCGATCATCCGAAGGTCGACTTCGGAGATACTTCCGGAGGAGGTGCGGTGGCGGACCGACAAAGCGAACATCGGGATCAGCTTCAAGCTGAATCTTCATCGATTCGGGACCGCTGAGATAAGGGAAGCGCTGTTTGACCGGCCCGAGGTAATTGCGCCGTTTGTAGATATAGAGAAACTGAGGGCTTCATATCGACGCTTCGTCGATGACCCGCTTCGATATGAAGGAGAGCCGTTGTTTTTGAATACGTGTGTAAATCTGTCGCATTGGCTCCGGATGGTCGAGGGAGACGCAAGCGCTTCCCGGGCGCTGGCGCCGGCCGCCAAGGCAGTCTAAGCCGCAGGTTTGCAGACTAACGAGTGTGGGTGACCCGAATCGCCGATCGTTCTTCGGTCGGTCGGACGAAGGTTGCTTCACAAGAAGGCGTGGTTATATAATCGCGCCAATCCAAAAAGGAGGTGGAGAATGGAAAAGGGTAAAGAAACAAAGAGGGTCTGGGAAACGCCCGAACTGGTCGTTTACGGAGATATAGACTCTCTTACCCAACAGTCGAAACTCAAGAACCCAGGGTCGTACGATGATTTCGGTGTCACCGGAATCTCTGACGGCTAAGGGCAACTTGCTTTTTGACTAATAACCACCCCAACCAAAAGAAATGGCCGGGCGAAAACTCTGTTTTCTCCGGCTGTTTCTTTTCTTCTTCGCTTTAGAGATCTTAATGAATCCCAGTCACTCTCGCGCTCGATACATGTACTCCGTTTACGGGGTCAATCTTGAATCCGAGTTTCCGCTTCCCGATCTTCGTAGATCCAATTTGAAGTCCGACGCGGCCGTTATCCTTAGAACGATCAATTCCGAGCGTGTGCTCAATGAGATGTCGACTCCCGAAAAGTTCGAAAGAGACGGCTGCGTTGTTCATATGTCACCGCAAGTCTCTCTTTACGAGTGGAAGGGCTTAGCTCGTGGATTGGTTCGTGACGGAACGGAAATTGTGCTCGACCCTGAACCCGGAATCGACGTGGACGATCTTGCGCCTATCGTCGTAGGAGCGTTGCTGGGCATTTTGCTGAACCATCGGGGCGCACTGGTTCTTCATGGGAGCTTTGTCGTTGTGGGCGGCAGCGGATTCGGTTTTCTTGGGGAAAAGGGGATGGGGAAGTCTACTCTTGCTGCTTTCCTGTCCATGCAGGGCTACGAGCTCGTCACCGATGATTTGCTCCCCGTGTTTTTGGAAGGCGAGAGACTCTTCACCAAGTCTGGCTTTCCAAGAATTAGGCTTTGGCCCGACTCTTTCAAAGAAATGGGATCTAGCTTGGGCCGGGCGGAAGAGTCAAGCCGCCTCGTTCCAAAGAGTTCGTTTGCACCCGAACGGTTTCTCGATTCCGAACAGATTGGATTGGGGGCTTTATTCGTTTTGGAAGAAGACGACAGTGTAAAGATTGAACGTCTCCGTCAAACTGACGCGCTCATTGAATTAGTAAGAAACACATACTTGAACCGCTACTTGAACGCTACACGCAAGACGGCGGAGCACTTCAGGCTTTGCGACGAGGTTGTCAGGAAAGTCCCCGTTTTTCGGTTGAAAAGACCGGCCGATTACTCGTTTCTTCCTTCAGTTGCGCAATTACTGGAAGATCTGAAAGTGGGAGGACCTGAACCTATAGCGGACTGATGCAGGGGCTGTTTTCACAGATGAAGTTCCTGGGGCACTGGAGAAGGGCTCTCGCGATCGTCTGGTCGTCTGCGCCAGGGTTCACAATCGTTTGGGCGATCTTCCTGCTAGTCCAGGGCGCGCTCCCGGTCGCGATCGTCTATCTGACAAAGGTCGTGATCGACAGTATCGTGGCCGCCAATGCTCAAGGCGGGAACTGGGACGCCGTTGGCGACGCTGTCCTTTACCTCGCGCTAATGGGCGGAACGCTACTGGTCGCCGAAGTCGTCAAGCATCTCGGCGGATGGATAAGGGCAGCACAGGCGGAATCTATAGCGGATTCGATCTCCGACATGGTACACCAGCAGGCTTCCCGGCTCGATATTGTGAACTATGAAACGCCTGAGTACCACGATCTCATGGAACGGGCCCGGGGCGAGTCCAGCGGAAAGCCGCTCGAGCTGCTCGAGAGTCTTGGCAGTTCGGTAAGGGACGGAATCACGGTTCTGGCGTTTGCGGCGATCCTCTTTTCGTATGCCTGGTGGCTGCCGGCGGTAGTGATCCTGGGGGCGGTTCCGTCATTGTTCGTGGCGTTCCGGTTGGACCGCGCTTACCACCGATGGTGGAAATCCAGCTCTAACAAGCGGCGTTGGGCTTCCTACTTCGACGCAATGCTGGTCCATAGTGACGCGGCGGCCGAGGTAAGGGTTTTTGACCTTGGCAGGCATTTCAGAAACCTGTACCAGGGTGCGCGGCGGAAGATTCGTGAAGAGAAGCTAAGCCATCTCAGACGCCAGGGGCTGAGTAGGATAGCCGCCGGCGCATTTGCCCTCGTTACAGCCGGCGGGGCTGTCGCTTGGATGGCGTACCGGGTACTTTACGGTTTTGCATCGCTCGGTGATCTCGGCGTCTTCTACCAGATCTTCAGCCGCGGCCAGTCGCTTGTGAGTTCGCTGCTCGGAAGTGCGGGCACGGTAGCCAACAACAGTCTGTATCTTGAAAATCTGTTCGACTTTCTCGATCTGGAGCCGAAGATTGTTGGACCGGAAAAGCCCGCTCCGATCTTTAGCCGGGTCTCGCGCTCGATCAGGTTCAGGAGTGTCGATTTCAGCTACCCGGGAGCCACCCGTCCCGCTTTGACCGATTTTGATCTGGAACTTCCGGCTAACAGCGTAACTGCCCTTGTCGGCGTGAACGGCGCCGGGAAGAGCACGGTTGTTAAGCTGCTTCTTCGATTCTACGATCCCGATCAGGGAAGCGTATCGATCGACGGTACGGATCTCAGGAACTTTGATCCGGTCGAGCTGCGGCGCAGGATGTCGGTTCTTTTCCAGTTCCCGATGCAATACCACGCACGCGCCGGGGAGAGTATCGCGCTGGGCGCGGCAGATATTGAAAGCGATGACGAGAGGGTGCTCGATTCGTCAGTAAATGCCGGAGCGCACGAATTCATATCCGGACTTCCGGACGGTTACGAAACCCTGCTTGGGAAGTGGTTCGTCGACGGCGCGGAACTCAGCGGCGGGGAATGGCAACGTCTGGCCCTTGCCCGGGCCTTCTACCGGCGGGCTCCGATCGTGATCCTTGACGAGCCGACGAGCTTTATGGATTCCTGGTCCGAGGCCGATTGGTTCCAAAGGCTGCGGCGCATGACAGAAGGGAGGACCGGCTTGTTGATCACACACAGATTCTCGATCGCAAAACGGGCAGACATCATCCACGTGATCGACCGAGGCCGAATTCTCGAATCCGGTAGTCACAGCGAACTTGTCCGTTCCGGAGGAGCTTATTCGGCTTCCTGGGACGAACAGATGCGGCTCGAAGGGGAACGCGCGAATTATGGAACTTGAGAAGAGCCTGATCCTTAGCTGTTCTCAAACTGAACTGCAGCAGAAGGATCGACGGAGGATAGACAGCATCCTCGAACAGCCTCTCGACTGGACGCTTGTCAAGCGGGTAGCCGGTAGAAATGGTCTTTTGCCGCTTGTTGCCCACACGCTTTCGCAATCATACTTCGGCGCTTTGCCAACTGAAGAGGCAGAGTTTCTTAACGGGTATCTCACAGTCCACACGGCTTCGAATCTCAGGCTGACGTGCAGAATGATCGAGGTCGTCGACGCGTTCGAGAACGAAGGGATCGATGTCCTCCCGTTCAAGGGACCATCACTGGCAGTGCAGCTTTACGGGAATCTCGCATTCCGGGACTTCATCGATCTGGACATGCTGGTTAAGCCCAGAGACTTCGAACAAAGTGTAAAAATACTCCTGTCAATGGGTTACACGTTGCTGGCGGATCAGGTCGAGGGGAAGGGGCATCTCAAGGTTCGCGGACGGAAAGATGTTTCGCTTGTCAGCCCCGAGGGCGACTACAGGGTTGAACTGCACTGGAAGCTTTCGGGATCGCACTTCGCGCTTCCTTACGAGATCGATGAGCTCTGGCACCGCATGGGCAAGGTTGAGATCGGAGGCAAATCGATTAATGCGCTTGGCCGGAACGATCTCATGGTCTACCTATGCTTACACGGCAGCCGGCACCAATGGGAAAAATTTGCTTGGGTAACTGACGTCAACGAATTCATAAGGCATTTTGACCGCGCCGGTTCTGATTGGGAATTGGTCCGGAAGCACGCCGTTGAAGCGCGCTGCGAGCGGATTCTGGACCTCGGGTTGTTTTTGACGGGTTACTTTTATGGTACCAAGCCAGGTTCCAGGCCGGCACTCGACACCAAGACAAGAAAAGTATTCGAACGTATTGCCCTTGAGATCGAAAAGACGGATTTTGGTGAGAACTTTCAGTCTACGGACTTGGCCGATTGGTACTTATATCACCTGTCGCTGAAAGAGAACGCTGCCGACCGTCTGAGGCTACATTTTCATTATTGGCTGAGGTATGTCCGTCTGATTATGAGACCGGGCGATCTGGACAAGGCTACCTTTCGATTGCCATCGTTTCTCTATCCTCTCTATTATCTCTTACGACCTGTGAGACTCCTTCTTTCCTATTCAAGGAAAAAAGGCGGGGAGTTCCAGGGCCTTTAATGTCTCAAAGGGCTGTCGGGGAAATGCCGTGATTCAACAATGGTTGAACGACTGGCGATGAGCAAATTCCCGGAGGTAGGATTTGGGTCAGAACGGGGGCTGATGGCCTATTGGCGAAATGGGTTCATTGAATATGGGGCTGAATTGGAGTGCAGCGCGGAATAAGACTTTACAACTCCTGGTCCGGGAATTATCAAGCCCCAAGTTAAGAATAGGGGCGGGGACGAGTATGCCTCGCAGTTCCGGTCCAGAACAAGAGACGTTGAGTTTCAATGCCGATTCTCCCTGAATGCTCGGGATCAAGAGACCATTTTTCACAAGAACTCACGATCGGTACGATTTGAAATGTCGACCCGTCTCTACTTCCGGTTTGCGAGTTTAGATGACTGATAAGAGCACGATAATCGGACAAGAGGAATGGAGCTTCACGATCCGGCCAAAACACGGCTGGTTCGATGTGGACATCGTAGAATTGTGGCAATATCGCGACCTCCTCTACATGTTCGTGAAGCGGGACTTCGTCAGCTTTTACAAACAGACGGTGCTGGGGCCGCTTTGGTTCTTCATTCAGCCGCTGTTCACAACGATCGTGTTCACGTTCGTATTCGGGAACCTGGCCGGACTTAGCACTGACGGCCTGCCGCAGCCGTTGTTCTACCTTGCCGGAATCACTGCCTGGAACTACTTCTCGGACTGTATCATCAAGACCAGCACCGTTTTCAAGGACAATGCGACGCTCTTCGGAAAGGTCTTTTTTCCGAGGATGATAATGCCGCTCAGCATCGTGACCAGCAATCTCGTCCGGTTTGGTGTCCAGATGATCTTGTTTCTTGGAATGATGGGCTATTTCGCCGCGGTCGGTGCGACCTTTCATATCACTTCAAGTATTCTCCTTCTGCCGCTGCTGATCTTGCTGATGGCACTGCTTGGATTGGGGCTTGGACTGACCATAACCGCGATGACAACCAGGTATAGAGATCTGAGCTTTCTCGTTACGTTCGGAGTTCAGCTGCTTATGTACGTGACAACAGTTATTTACCCCCTGAGCGCGGCTCCGGAGAAGTACAGGTGGTTGATCGAACTGAACCCCATGACAGGGATAATCGAGGCCTTCAGGTACGCGTTCCTGGGCAAGGGCGATTTCGACATCTGGAGCTTGGGCTACAGTTCATTGGCGACCGTCGTGATTCTTGCGTTCGGAGTCTTGATATTCAACAAAGCTGAGAAGAACTTCGTCGATACCGTATGAACACTGCTATCAAGCTGGAAAAAGTATCCAAAGCCTATGAGATCGGGCAGATCGGTTCGGGCACTCTAAGCCGCGACATCGAGCGCTGGGTTGTCACCAAAGTGCTTGGAAAAGAGGATCCGTTTCTCAAGCTTGGCGAAAGGAACGTGAGGGACAAAAAAGGTGAAAGCAGCATTGTTTGGAGCCTCAGGGATATCGACCTCGAGATCAAGCAGGGCGACCGTCTTGGCATAATCGGCAAGAATGGCGCAGGGAAGAGCACGCTCCTGAAGCTGCTCTCAAGGGTCACCTCGATCACAAGCGGGGAGATAAAGATACGGGGAAAAGTGGCGAGCCTGCTTGAGGTCGGGACGGGATTTCACAGAGACCTGACAGGCCGAGAAAACGTATACCTGAATGGCGCGATTCTTGGAATGAGGAAAAAGGAGATTGACCGGAAACTGGATGAGATCGTCAGTTTCAGCGGTGTCGAGCGTTACATCGACACGCCGGTCAAGCGCTACTCGTCGGGGATGTACGTCCGGCTTGCCTTTGCTGTCGCCGCTCATCTGGACAGCGACATTTTGATCGTTGATGAAGTGCTTGCGGTCGGCGATCTTGAATTCCAGCACAAGTGTTTGAACAAGATGGAGGATGTCGCCACCCAGGGCCGGACCGTTCTTTTCGTCAGCCACAATATGGCGTCAGTCAAAGAGCTATGCACGACGGGGATCGTACTGAAGGACGGAATGATCGATTATTCGGGTGATGTGGTTGGCGCGATCCAGCATTACACCAGCGAAGCTCTCGACCTTGACCTCGGAGCCGCTTCTTCGGGCGTCCACGGGTGGGTCCGGATCTGCGGAATGAACGGCCAGCGTGAGATCAAAGTACTGAACACCGAATCCTTCGAGGTGCTGGCGGACCTTTCTCTCGAGGACAATATCGAGAGGATCGACATACAGTGCATCATGGAGAATGCCGAAGGAGCCCAGGTGGTACACAACAGGGATTCCGGACTGGACAGGCTTTCTGCGGGAATCCATCGTGTAAGCGCGGAGATACCGGAAATGTACTTGCGGCCCGGAGTATATACGCTCTACTTCAAGCTGATCGCGGAAACCGAGGAAGGCTCGTTCGTCCGCCATCTCTCCGACCGGTTGATTGTAGATGTGAGTGACGACACCGCGATCTTTTCGGGAAAAGTGAGCGCTACGATCCTTCCACCGGTCGAATGGAATGTTGACTCCAACTTCTACGAGTTTTCGACGCAAGGAGACAGAGGCGTTGACTTAAGGTGAACCCCAAGAGTCCGCAATCACCGCAGGTTGTTGAATTATTCTTCGACGCGATGGGCAGCTGATCTTTCGAATTGCCTCATACTGAGAACGATGCAAAGGAAGCGGCACTTGTCTCGTTTGCAGTGGCTCCTGCGGGGGGAAAGATCCTAAGACCAAGTCGGAAGTAATAGTTGCCAAGCATTATTTGGCGTTGTTCCAGTAAGAACTCACAACGGTAACACTTGAACTAATACTGAATAGCTTGCCGTACTTGTCTCGAAGACAGCTTTTTCCCCTTACGCGCCAATGAAGATATTCGTCGACACATCGCCACTTCTCAGAGAAAAAGCCAAGAATCTGAATCCACTTTTCAAGCACCATTGGCAGGACTTAAGTGAGGCTGATATTCTCGCAGGACATTCCAATCCGGAGTCACCCCTTGAACTGGTAGAGAATCCGGAAGAAGCTCAGTACGTTGCGTTGCTGATGCACTGGTCCTACTACCTTTGGAATCAGAAGGCTCGTTTTTCTGAGGCAATAGCCGCTGCAAGTCTCGCAGAAAAGTGCCACAAGAAGTTGATCGTTTGGTATGTTGGTGACTTGGTGCCGAAAGTTCCTTTTGATAATGCAATCGTTTTCTTACCTGGGATTGTTGGCAATCAAACTGAAAGCAAAAGGGCATGTCCGATCTTCATTGACGATCCATCTCAGAGACTTAGTAAGCCCGCAAATGGATTTCGTCAGAAGGAGAGTCGGCCAAACGTTGGTTTCTGCGGTTATGCATCCCCAGGCATGGTCAAGACAATTTGGTCGCTTGTTCAAGGAATCCAGGTAAACGTCCGGAGCAAGCTCGGGCGATATGACTATGACTCAGTTCCGATGATTCCGACCACGATTCTTAGGGCACGCATTCTAAACCAACTTCGAAAAGACCCACTCGTTAACACAGAGTTTATACTTCGACAGAAACACACTCCAAAGACAACCGGGAACAATGTGCTCGATGAGGAACGTAGAAATGAATTCTTTTCGAATGTATATGGAAATGATTACACAGTATGCGTAAGGGGTTACGGTAACTGGTCGTATCGATTCTATGAAACGTTGGCCTGCGGGAGGATTCCTATCTTTGTAAACACGGACTGTGTGCTTCCCGGAGATTCGGCGATACAGTGGAGAAAATGTTGTGTTTGGATTGAGGAAAAGGATGTTAAGCACATATCAGAAATCCTTCTCGAATTCCATTCTGACTTGGATCCTGAAGAGTTCGTCGAGTTACAGAAAGAAGCTCGGAGACTCTGGGAAAGGCATGCAACTCCAAAGGGCTTTATCAGAGATTTGGACCTTTACCTATGAGCACTTATGTATTCCACACTTTTGGTGCATCCCGATTTCTTACTTCGCGTGCTTGATCCGCTTTTCCTTACATTGCCAGTCTAGTTCGGAATCAATACGAATGCACAGAATCGAGGGCATGTCGAGGCTGGAGTCGTCGCCATGCCAATTGGCTTCGCTACAGCCCTTGCAGCTGCATTCAAAGGCAAGCTAAAGTTCGGGCTACTAGAATTAAAGACTCCACTCGCAACATCTGGACCATTGAAATTGAAGGCGTTCTTAATCGTGAATGACGTACCGTTTGCGAGTCCTGCGGCAGAAAGATCTACCGAGATGGAATTCGGAAGGCTTGGCGCGTATACCAAGACAATTGCCCGGCCTACTTGGTAAGAGTTAGGACGAACAATTACCGTGTCAGGCATTTGACTATCAGTTCGGTTCCCACCGAGATCGTATCCTGTTGTGGATCTCCAATTGTTGAAAGTAAACCCTCCGACCCCAAGTACCGCCAAGCGCGAGGATGTGGTTGCAGAAGTCGAATAGTAGTGGTTATTGTTCCAAGTGTATCCAACATCACGAGCATTTACATAGTTCCCACTTCCCGTATTGTCGAACTTGTTACCAGTAACAGTTGCAGAAGGCACGTTGGCTGTGACTTCAAGAGCAGTACCGCTGCCTCCACCCCCTAGGAAGTAATTGTTCGATATTGTGGCATTGCTGACACCGGCCCCATAGCCAATTTGCACTGAATACCCGCCACCCGGATTGTGGTAAAAGACCGATGAATCAAGATTTGCCGTCGGACTTGGTTGTGAATCTGGCCCCCAAATCAGATTCAGGTGCTTTTGGCCCATCGGAGCACCAGAGTTGGCCGCAACAAAGCCTCGCAAGTCACCGCCGACAAACGGCCCACTCACACCGTAGAGTTGCGCCCCAAGATTGAAACTGTTCAAACTAAGACTGTCGTAAACTCGGGAAAATCCGGAAGCATTCTCAAGATAATATCCGTGGCCGAAGATCCTTCCACTTCCACCTGAGTACGAGCCGTTGTTGTAAGATAAACTTCCGTAAATCAGTGTATTTGAGGAAGAGGAACCATTGAAGAACCCACCTCCGTTGTTATCGTGAACGATCAAGTTGATGAAGCTGTTACCCGAACCGGTATTGAATACGCCGATCTTATTGGACTTGGCTGCCAAAGCGTCATCATCTCGAAACTGGCCGCTGTTCATTACTTCAAAATCACGGTATGTCGTGTTGCTGCCTGAGACAGTTAACTGGTTGCCACCAAGGTAAACCGTAGCTCCTGCGGAATGGCTGGCAGACTGTGTACCATCCCAAGGTCTAACGACCTGAAGAGCGGTTGGACTATCAATGATAGCCACTTGCATAGTCTCATTGTCGATACTTATTGTATTCCCCGGAGTCATACTAGCTGTTGATGGAACTGAAACGGTTCCTTGCGACGAGTTGATTGAAGAGCTTAGAGTAGTCGTCCAAAACCCGTCGATCACCGCCCACTCGCCCGGGGCGCTTCTTACGATGCCGCCGCCGTTTAGGGTCGAAACAAACTTACCTCTATAGGTCCCGCCTCGCATACAGAGAGTCTTGCCATTTCTGACCTGAGAGGTCTTTGTAAGTCCCGTTTGAAGGTCCCAGGGACTTGAACTGCTGCCGCTTCCCGAGGCCGTACCGTTGGGTGCCGCGTAATAGTCGCAGGTGAACCCTGGACTCGGTGTTGGAGTCGGCGTGGGTGTCGGGGTCGGTGTCGGAGTAGGGGTCGGAGTCGACGTCGGACTCGGAGTAGGATTCGGCGTTGGTGTTGGCGTCGGAGTTGTTCCTCCTGACCTTGCGCGGCACCGCCGGCGGCACCAGCCGTCCTGAGCCGTCACGGGAATGTCGACGCTTATTCCGAACTGCGTTTGGGAATAGCCGTTGGTCTGGCTGCGGATAATGTGCCAGTACCCGTCCTCGGAACGGAATACCCCCACATCCGCCTTCTGATCACCGTCGAAGTCTGCGGGGACGGGGATGTCAGAAGTAACGCCGAACTGAGAGACACTTGTGCCGCCTGTGCTGCGCAGCACGAACCAGTTCCGGTCAGATGGTCTCCACACCGCGAGATCCGCCCTCAGATCACCGTCGAAATCACCCGGCACGGGTACATCATTTGTGCTGCCGAACTGGGCGGCGAGATAGCCGTCCGAACTCCGAAGTATATGCCAGACCGCCTGAGGGCCGTCTCTGTATACCGCCAGATCCGTTCTTCCGTCACCGTCATAGTCCGCCGGCACGGGAACATCCGAAGAGATGCCGAATTGGACTGCCTTGAACCCATCTGTCGAACCAAGAACGTACCACACGCCGTTCGAAGGCCTGAATACCGCGGCATCGGACTTTCCGTCACCGTCATAGTCTCCCGTGACTGCCTCGTCTTCTGTAACTCCGAACTGAAACGCCGCGAATCCCGCCTGACTCCTTTGCAAGTACCAGACACCGTTGGAAGGTCTGAATACCCCCAGATCGGTCATTCCATCGCCGTCAAAATCGGCTGCCTGGGGGATGTCGCCGGCTACGCCAAACTGAATAGCCGAGATCGTTCCGTCCGAGGTGTTCAGCCTGAACCAAACACCATTCTCCGGCCGCCAGACCGCTATTTCTGCTCTTCCGTCGCCGTCGAAATCGTATCGGGTGTTTGGGACATTTGAATTACTCCCGGCTGCCGCGTAGAGGCCAGATACACCGGAGAAAAGACAAAGGAAAAGAATAAGGAGTCGCAGGTGAATTCTGTTGATGGTAGACATATTGCTTCGACCGGAATCTGTGGTCGGAGACAAGTGCGAATGCAGCCCAGCTGCATCCTGATCTGCCTGCGACCTCGAAAGACCAAATTCATTTCCTCCGAGGTGCCCGGCTGTGCCATCGACACGGCTGTAGGGGGATTCCACCCAGAGGTAATTCCTTCTGAAAAGCTGTAGCCAAAGAACTTAGCTGTTTAAGGTGGGAGGTTCAGAACACGTCACGCCTTTCTAATACTAAGACGTCTTGCCTGGTGTTCAACAATGTTAAAAAACGTGTAATGAACCGGTGCTTCCACAAATATGGGGAAAGTTCTACGGCCGATCCAGAACTTGGTCTTCCGCGTTGGGACTGCTAGTTCCAGCGCGATTCGGGTTGTTTGGGATCGCTTCCGAAATACGACATTTCAACGAAGCGCTTACCTATTATATGGGTATTTTGTGCCATACAAAACCCTGCATATGGTTGATAAGTTCCTGCCCTAAAATTTGGTATTTTGGTCCTATTCACACTTTCTTCGCCGCAAGAGTTTCCGGTTGAAGGTTAACCGTAACCGTTTTAAGCGATTTACGGGTCTGCCTTGCCAGAGTATTTTGGCAGGGTTCGCCTGTTTTATGACCTCTGACCGGTGATCCGGTCCCCGATCGGGACGAAAAAAAAAATTATGCAACCAAACATTTCTACCGAGATCGATGCGCCTCAACAGACTTCCGCGAGCGTGAGCGTTCCTTTCTTCCGTCCTCATCTGGGCGAAGAAGAGATGGAGGAGGTGGCGTCGACCCTGCGAGGCGGTTGGCTGACCACTGGTCCCAGGGTGACTGAATTTGAAAAAGAGTTCGCGAAAGCCGTTAACGGAAGATACGCAGTGGCCGTGAACTCGTGCACAGCTGCGCTTCATCTGGCTGTAGAAGCGATCGGTTTGCGAGAAGGGCACGCGGTTCTCATCCCGACGATGACGTTTGCGGCAACTGCGGAGATCGTTCTCTACAAGAAGGCAGTCCCCGTTCTGATCGATTGTGACCCTGTAACCGGGAACATGGATCTTGAGGATGCGGAAAGGAAGATAGCGAAGTTAAAACAAAGGTCACTTCCATTCCTGCACGGACGCGACCTGAAGGTCGTAGGGATGATCCCTGTTCACGTCGGCGGCTACATGCTGGACGTCGACAAAGTGAAGCACTTCGCACGAAAACACGGCCTCTGGATAATCGAAGACGCCGCGCACGCATTTCCTTCGGCCTGGCGGCCAAACCCGACCAGCCCGTGGAGGTACTGCGGTGACGACACCTCGTCAGTAACCTGTTTCTCTTTCTATGCAAACAAGACGATCACGACAGGCGAAGGCGGGATGGCGGTGACGAACGACAAGGCCCTGGCGGAGAAGATCCGACTGATGTCCCTTCACGGGCTCTCGCACGATGCCTGGGAGCGATACTCGGGCGGCGGTTGGGACTATCGTATAGTCCAGCCGGGGTATAAGTACAACATGACCGATATCGCGGCGGCGATCGGATTGAAACAATTGGACCGAGCCGAGGAAATGAGGAAGCAGCGGGAGGCAGTCGCGGAGTACTTCCTTTCGGCGCTCGCCGACGTCCGGGAAATAGAGCTTCCCGCCGAGCACGAGAACCGGCTTCATTCGTGGCACCTTTTCCCGATCCGTCTGAACCTGCACCTGCTCCAGATAGACCGGAACGAATTCATAGAAGAACTCAACAGAAACAAGGTCGGGACCTCGGTACATTGGAGACCTTTGCACAAACATCCCTTATATACGGAAAGGCTGGGCTGGACCGACGATCATTTTCCGTCGGCTACAAAGCTCTGGAGCGAGATCATCAGTCTGCCGATCTTTTCATCAATGACCCTGGAGGAAATGACCCACGTGGTCGAAACGGTCAAGTCCGTTTGTTCGAAGCACGCGGTGAGCAGAACCGCCGCTGCCTCGAATTCTTGATCTTTTTCAAAAATGAAGACACGAAAGCGTTCCATCCCACGAAATATTGAGATCGCTCTTGCCTCGCTTGGTCTTGTGCTGGTCGCGCCCTTGATGATCGCCGCGGCGGCCTTGATCAAATTGAGTTCCCGGGGTCCCGTCCTTTTCAGGCAGGACAGAGTCGGCTTGAACGGAAAGAAGTTCACAATGTTCAAGCTAAGGACGATGACCGTTTCCGATGGCGGTGCAAAGATCACTGCCGCCGACGACCTTCGCGTCACCCGGGTCGGAAAGATTCTCAGAAGAACGAAAGTAGACGAGCTTCCCGAACTCTGGAATGTGCTTCGGGGAGACATGTCGTTCGTAGGTCCCCGGCCGGAAGTACCCGATTACGTAGATCTGGCCGATCCGCAGTGGCTCGAGATCCTGGACCACAGACCCGGTATCACGGATCCAGTCACGTTGCGGCTGCGGAACGAAGAAGCCCTTCTGGCAAGCGTTACGGACCGGGAGAGGTATTACCAGGAGGTGATACAGCCTTACAAGGTCCGGGGCTATTTGCGTTTCGTCCGGAATAAGAGCTGGAAGACCGACATAAGGATCGTCGCCCGAACGATCTGGGTAGTGGCGTTTCCGGCTGCGGCGAAGACGCCCACGAAGGAAGAGCTGAAATGGTCCTTTGCTGAGTAGACGGGAAGCGGGATCGGAGGACGTACGGTCAGTAACGTGTCGACCAAAGGATCAGCCACAGCCCGAGTTGGGGCCGTTTCTTTCTATTTGACAGCGGCAGTGGTTGTGCTGGCGGCTGCTACAACCGCTTTGGACAGCATCACGCAGAAGTCTCTCGTAGCTTTCGCTATCGCGATCGCCGCTTTTCCCAGGATCGTCGAAGGGTTTTCGGGAGATGGATTCAGGATCGCTCATCCGAGGCTTTTAATAGCTCTTGCTGCGATCCTGCTCTTTACTGCGGCTCAGGCTATCACTTTGCCGGTAATTGGAACAGTCAGTTCCGACGCGTACAACACCGGCGTCTTCCTGGTGGTTTTCGGGGCGCTCGTGATCGCGTTCGAAGTCTTGTTGCATTACGCGAACAATGGAACCAGGATCAGGATCCTTGCGGGCCTGATATTGGCTGTCGGATTGGTGACCGCGGTCGTAGGGCTCTTCGGACGCTTTGTTCCGGAGTTTCAGAGCTTGATTCTCGGTCCCGGTTCAGGACACGGCGCGGGATTTGGACAATTTCCGAACCGCAACCACTTTGCACTTCTTCTGGAGATGGCGGTTGGCTTGCTGCTTGGATTGCTTATCGGAGGGCGTCACCCAGGCTGGAAGAAGCTCGTCGGCTTGATGCTTCTCGCGGTAATGGTTATGGGGGTCGTCGCGTCGAGTTCCAGAGGCGGAATGGTGAGCGTGGCAGCGATATTCGTTTTCGCTGTGTTCGTACGCGTCTTAGCGGCGCAGAATACGATCGTTGAAGGCGCATCGACGAATGGGAAATCGAAAGCGGGGGCGAGAGGAAGGATTGGAAAGATCGCTGTCGCGGCGGGATTGTCCGCGGCGGTCGGACTGCTCATTTGGGCAGGGATCGCATTCGTCGGCGGTGATTATGTTGCCACTCGGTTCGAAAGGGTAGACGAGGAGCTGCTGCAAGCCGAGCCCGGACGTGTTAATCGCAATGCGATCTGGCAGTCGACTCTCGCGCTCATTCGCGAGAAGCCTTTGCTCGGCAGCGGTTTCGGCGCCTACGCGGAGGCGATTCCGAGATTCGATGGATCGTCGGGGAGATTTCATCTCGAGCAGGCGCATAACGATTACCTGGAGATACTCGCCGGTGGCGGCGCCGTCGGTTTTATGTTGTTCGGCGTATTCGGGGCCCTGGCGGCGATAAGGATCACAAGGAATCTGAGGGAATCGGATCCTGTGCGGCGGCAGTATCATCTTGGGGCCGCGGCCGGGATCGTGGGAGTCCTTGTCCACAGCTTTGTGGATTTCGGTCTCCACGTCATGGTAAACGCTCTAGTTTTCACGGTGATGATCGTAATCGCGACCGCTCAGTGGGAAACGGATTCGAAGGCATTGCCAAGAACCGTTTCTCGGTAAGAAATACAGGAAGAGAAAGGGAAAGAATCAGGGAAGGGTGATAGGGACCTGGCAGTAACGTGAAGGCCTTGGATCTCCGTTACGGTTCAGAGGCCGGAGCAAAGCAGTGGATTTGAACAGCTCATTTGAATTACTTGACGGAAGGGACGACCTTCTGTATCTCGCAAGCTATCGGTGCGGGATACGTATCCACCATCTTGTCGGCTGGATCGGAGATACGGGCCGGCAGATCCGATCGCTTTCGGGAAGAGATGCGCTTGCCCGGTTTGCCGGATTTACGGACAGCAACGGGACCGAAGACGCCAGATTCAGGATCGGCGAGAGGCTGAGCGTTTTCGAACGTGACGGCCGGCTTCAGCGGTTTAAGATCCTTGGGGTTCGTAGAGAGGGAGACCTGAACATCTATCTTGCCCGGGACCTGGATAATTTCAATCTCTGCAGCCTGAAAGAGAATTCGCTATCCGCCTTCGATCCAGGGACTTCTGACCAGCAACTCGCACACTCCGCCGCGCTCTCACTGCAGCTTGCCGATCATCCGAATTTCGTAAGCACGATCTCAGCTTTCAGACTCAGGGGCCGCTTGGTAGTCCAAACGGATTATCCGCTTGAGAACGCGATATGTCTCGGGGAAATTGAACCCAACGGAATTCCGGTCGCAACTGCTGTCAAGTACGCGATCCAGATCTGCCGCGCGATGGCCCACGCGCATACTGTCTTTGAGGGTTTCGTGCACGGCAGCTTGAAGCCATCGAACTGTTACGTAACCCCCGAGGGCCTGCTCAAACTTGGTGGGCTCGAAACCGCAAGAGCAGGCCAGACAGATGATGGAAGCTTTGACATACGCTCATTTGCCTTGATGCTATGTGAATTCCTCTCTGGCGCAGCGCCACTCGAATATGAGCGGTTCAAGGGCAAAGTGGGTCCGGACGAAGGAACAGAGCCGGTAGCCGAACTTACATTCAAAAATGACATACCTGAAGCGCTCGTACGGTTGATCAAGGAGTGCCTGGTATCCGGATCCGAAGAAGTCCGGACGAGTTTTTCAGTCCTGGAAGAGAAACTGACGGAAATTCTGCGCATTGAGTTCGAAGAAGATCCGCCGGAACCGATCTTCTGCGCTCCAACAAGGGGCGATCTGGTCAGAAGGGCGAAGTCTCTCGCCTCTGTCGGTCGAGAAGAGGAAGCGACAAAATGCATAGATGCCGCAATTGAAAGGTTTGGTCCTGAGGCAGATCTGTATGCAGTCCGAGCTGTCGTCACGTGCTGCGGTCCTCGACTGAGCGAAGCAGTGGACGCAAGTGCGAGCGCTCTGAAGTCAGGTTCCGACAGGTTCATAGTTCTTCTCTCCCGAGCCCGAGTCTTGCTGGCACAGGGAAGATCGGAAGCTGCCGAGAAATTCCTGAAGAGGGCACTCAACCTTGAGCCCTACAATTGTGTTGCGCTCAATATGCTCGGAGAGGTTTACCTGGAGAAGGGCTATCTCCGCGAGGCGTGGATCTGTTTCGACCAGTCCGTAAAGATAGAAGGCTCCCAGATCGACCCTTTGGAAGGTCTTGCAAGAATCGACCTTAGAACGGGGAGCTTCCAAAAGGCGATAGCAAAGGCCAATCAGGTCATTGATCTGGATCCGCATCGGGCATCGTCCCACAAGATCCTTGGAGATGCATTCCGGGAACTCGGAAATCTGGTTGAGGCGGTCGGTTCGTACAAGGCCGCGGTCCAGACCGGAAAAGGGGAACGTGGATTCTCGAGGGCGTTCGTTCGGGCTTGCCATGACCTGTGTTCCAAACAGGGGATACCGTCAAAGGCGCCTCAATTACGCTATCTGATCGAAGGAACCAGATTGTACGCCCGGAAGAAGGTCGGGAAGCAAGAAGCCGACAGGTTCGCGGCGAGGCTTCTGGGGATCGTAAGGGCCGATGGTTTCGAGCCGGGAAGCATCTTCTACTTCGATGGAGTGCTGGCAATGATCGCTCCCATAGTCGATCGCCGCTACGCACGGCAGTTAAACCGCGAACTGACTGCGATCTGGGACATGATCCGGGACTGCAATGCTGAACAACACGTGCTGAACTCCCTGGGCCGGTGCTTGTATCAGCTTGGAAACGTCCGTAAGTGCCTGGAGGTCTTTGAGCATTCGCTCGAGCGCTTTGGCCCGGATGAAAATTCTTTCAGGCACATCGCTGCCTGTTTCGAAACGGAAGGCGACCTGGACAAATGCCTGAAGTTCTACAGAAAGGCGCAGGAGTGCGCTGACAGCGAAAGCATTCGCGCAAACTTGAACCGTGTGAAGTCGAAGCTCACGGCCCGGAAGTATCTGCCGAAGAATACCTCTATCTCTCAGAAATTGCAGAGTCAGGCCCCTCTCTTATGAATCGCTCAGATCTGACCCTCAACGGCATCGGCAAGTACCTTGCCGCCGCCATCCTTCTGCTGTTCGTTCTCTTTGTCGGGGTATTTGCGGTCAGGCAAGCGGTTTCAAATTATTACTCCCATATCGCTGTCCGTGACTCCAGCGAAGAACTGGCGAGATTCGCAATTCGCTGGCAGCCGGGCAATCCCAATGCTTACGAAGCGCTCGGAACGGTGCTCGGCCGACAAGGCGACGAGAAAGGCGCGGCTGCAGGTTACGAGGATGCCGTGGACCGTAGGGAGAACGACTTCCGGCTTTGGCTGAGACTCGGTTCAGCACGAGCCGAGTTGGGTGATCTTGCAGGCGCAAGATCCGCGTTCCAAAGGGCGATATCCCTTGCACCGGGCTACAGCCGGCCGCGAGTTGAATTGGGGACCTTCCTGCTCGAACATTCCGAAAGGGACGAGGCCTTTCGCTTGTTCAACGAGGCGGCGGAGAGGGAACCCGCTTTGTACCCGGCGATGCTTGAGATCGCGACTAGGGAATTCCCCAGAGATGCGGAAAAGATCGAATCGCTGATCACACCCAAATCTTTTGAAGGGAAAAGGCTAAGCGCGATCTATCTGATCGGAAAGGGACTGGTTTCGGGATCTGTAAGGCGATTCCTCCTGTCGGATGATCTCCCTACGGAAGAAAGGGCGAGGTTCGTGGGACTTCTCATCGAGAACAAGAACTTCGAACTGGCGCGGGAAGTCTGGGGTGCTGCCCCGGAGATTCCCAAAGAGCTTGCGAACGGCTCGATCTTCGACGGCAGCTTCGAGCAAACAAAAAGAAGTGACGAAAGCGGTTTCGGCTGGATGTTCGATGACGACATCGAAAGCGCGAGGATCTTGCTCGAAGGAAAAGAGGTGCATTCTGGTTCGAGGGCCTTCAAATTTGTATTCCAGGGTCATTCGAATCCCGACCAGTGGCTTCTAACGCAGCGTATTCTCGTGAAGCCCAACTCGTCCTACGAACTGAAGGCCTTCGCTCGTACGAATGAACTCGTGACGGCGGGCCTTCCTTTTATCGGTGTATACAACGGCTTGGATAATCAACAGCTTGCGAGAACCCAACGCGTAGAGTCGGATGAGAGCGGCTGGGTCGAGCTGTCAGTTCGGTTCGATACCGGAAAGAACCGGACCATTTTCGTCGCACTGGCCCGCGAGAGCTGTGCCCAGAGCCCCTGTCCGGTCTTCGGCGAGCTAATCCTGGACGATTTCTCGCTCGGTGAGATCGAAACAGGCCGGTAGCCCCGATTTTGCGATCCGGTAATACTGAGAATCAGTACACTTAGTAGCTAAACTTCCCGAGCTTTACCTTCCCGCGGAACACCCGGTAGACGATCGCCGTGTAGGCAACCACTACCGGCTTTCCCACCACCGCAAACATCAGCGTGATTCCCGGAGTCTTCTGCAACGTTGATCCGTATCACCGAGAAGATCGAACCCGGCGAGGGACAGACCGGACGGTGATGCGCGCGAAGCACTCCCGCATGAATGGAAACAATTTCCATTCACGATTCACTGCTTACTATTCACGATTTACGATTGACGATTTACTAGAAGCTGGAGGCGGCGATCGGAATCGAACCGATGAATAAAGGTTTTGCAGACCTCTGCCTTACCACTTGGCTACGCCGCCCTCTCGAGGACTGAGAGAAAAGGACTGAGGACTGAGGGAAGACAATCAGGATTACCGACAATCGATATTGAGTCACTGAAAAGAATATCTCAGTCCTCAGTCCCTTTCTCTCAGTCCTTACGGATCCCTTAAAGAACTAAGCGACGCCTACGGGCGCCGCTTCGGGACTCTTTGGAGCGGGAGACGACGTCTCGACTCGCGATCCAGATCCCGGCCGGAATGCTCATCATCGCTCAAATACTCGCGCCCAAAGCAAAGCACAATTCTACAGCCGGACGCGGTCTTGTCAAGTTATTGTCTTTTCCATTACAGAACGATCCTGCGAAGTACGTGAATATGCCTAAGCGGAAGCCTGTTTCCAATATTAAATGATACTGAAGGGAACCGAATCCGATCGTCCCGATTAGCGGACGAAGTCCGTCACGGACGATCAGACGGCCCGGTCGGAAAAGATCTGTTTGAGCCGTCCGGGATTTGGATCTCACTCCGTCCGGGCTGGCAGGTCCGGCCCGTCAGTTCGCGCGCCGGCCGCCAAGGTTACGCGAAATTCTTGACATGTTCCCTCAATAAACATAGGTTATCCAAAGTACCGATATATCGACACTTAACTATCACTGAGGAGGTATTCGATGATGGGTTTTAGACTTCGGCGTTCATTCGGAGCGGTCGTCTGTGTTCTGCTGGCTGCCTTGCTCGCCGTTCCGCCCGGTTTGCTGGCACAGCAGCACGTTGTGCGCCCGGCTGACATTCATAAAGAGCTTGTAAACGCCACCGAGAAACGGAAGCAAGACCGCGAAAAGGTTCTGCAGCTGTTCTCGTCGGACGAGGCCCAGAATGCCGTTCAAGCGGCCGGGATGGATCCGGGCGAGGTCAGGTCCGCTGTAGCGTTGCTGAGCGACGCTGAACTTGCGGCGCTGGCCGCGCGCTCTGACAAGCTGCGAGAAGACTTTGCCGCCGGTGCGTTCAGCAATCGCGAACTGCTGATCATCATAGTGGTGGTCGCAGTTATCATTTTGATCCTCGTGGCAGTTTAGGGCACTTCGATCCTTACCGGCTGACGTCCGGGATCGGAATCTGGTCTTCAACGTTTTGATAGAGCGGCCGTGGGCGGCATCCTGCGCTGTCCGCGGCCTTTTGAGTGAACGGTTGAAGAACATCTCGGAACTCCGGCACTGCTTGTTCCGTGCCGCTTAATGGCTAAGCGACAGGAAAGTCTTAAACCTGAGAATGACGTCGGCCGGCGTTCCGGCCGCGATGATTTCAAGGCGAAACGAATGGCTTCTAACCTTGCAAGAACATTCATCCTCATCATATGTACTTTCGGGATCGTGTGTGCGCAGGAGCCCGCAGGCGCCTGGCTGGATGTCCCGTTTGTAAAGCAGGAAAAGAACGGTTGCGGGTCGGCGAGCATCGCGATGGTGATGCAGTACTGGGAGAAGCAAAAGGGAAATTCCCCGACTGACAGTTCGGACGCGTCCGTGATCCACAGCGAGCTTTTCAAGCCGGGGTCTGAAGGTATTCTCGCTTCGGAGATGGAGAGTTATTTTCAGCAGAACGGGTATCAGGCGTTCTCGTTCCGGGGCGACCAGGAGATCCTGCTTCAGCACATCAGGAAAGGACGGCCTTTGATCGCGGCTCTCAAGCCTTCAAGCGGTCCACTTCATTACGTCGTTGTCGTCGGCATTGATGCCGAGCAGGATCTTCTCCTTTTAAACGACCCGGCCCAGCGAAAGCTCCTGAAACATGACCGGGCCGGCTTTGAAAAGGAATGGAGCGGCACCGGCAACTGGACGCTGCTGGCCGTACCCGAACCCAAAGGCGGCGGATGAGAGCCGCAGCAGTCCTACTTGTCCTCGCCGTCCTATCGCTTACGCTTTCCGCACAGACTCCCGATCCCGCTGGTCTGGAACGGATCAAACAACTCGCGGCAGAAGAACGCTGGCCGGAGATCGTACGGGCCGCCGAAGCCGATCCGTCGCCGTCGGCCGACCTCAATTACTACCACGGGTTGGCACTGGCCCGCCTCGAACGCTGGGACGACGCTGAGAAAGCCTTCGAGCGCGGCCGCGCTCAAGCTCCGCGCGATAAACGTTTTCCGATCGAACTGGCCGGGATCAACTTCAAGCAGAAGAGATATGGTGCCGCAGCAAAGAACCTCCATCGTGCATTGCGGCTTGATCCCGACGACGAGTACGCAGTCGATTTCCTGGGCAGCGTGTATTTCCTTCAGGGCAATATCGACGCGGCCTTGAAGTATTGGAACCGCGTCTCCAGGCCGCGTGTGGAACAGGTGCTTCAGGAGCCGCCACTCGAGGTCGATCAGGTACTCCTTGACCGTGCTTTCCGGTTCGCGCCGGCATCCGTGCTGAAGCTATCGGAGATGAAGACCACAGAGGCGAGGGTCGACGGGCTCGGGATCTTCCCCGATAGAAGGTTCGATCTCGAGGCCCGCCCGGACGGAAGTTTCGATGTGGTCTTCCGGGCGCGCGAGCGAAACGGATGGGGCGCCAACAAGTGGCAGGGGCTGATCAACGTGTTTCGGGGCCTTCCGTTTCAGACGATCCATCCGGAGTACTACAACATAGGCGGCCGGGGCATCAACGCCGTCGCGCTTCTCCGCTGGGACTCCGAAAAGCGCCGCATACGGGCAAACCTCTCCGGGCCTTTTTCTGGTGATCCCAAACGGCGGTACCATCTCGACCTGGACCTTCGCGACGAGAACTGGGACATTCGCGACTTTTCGGATGAAACGAAACGCAGAAGCGATTTGAAGTTGCGAAAACAGGCGTTCTCGGCGGGCGTGACGTCGTTCGAGAGCGGGCGTTGGAGCTGGTCCACGGAGGTCGAGTTGTCGCACCGGAAGTTTCTTGATGTCTCTCCGGATTCTCCTTTAACTCCGGAGCTTCTGTCCGGAGGCTTCCAGCTGAAGCATTCCGCCGGTGCCGACTACATTCTCTTCCGGATTCCGGAGCGTAGATTGACCATAAGAACGGCCGTCTTTGCACAGCTCGGGCGCACGTGGTCAGAGCCGTCGAACACGTTCGCCAAGATCCAGGGCTCGATTGAAACGCACTGGTTCCCGCAGGCTCGCGGAGACGACTACGAAATGCGGAGCCGGATCCGCGTCGGCCGTACGCTTGGAGAGGTGCCGTTCGACGAGCTTTTCATTCTCGGTGTCGAGCGGGACAACGATCTGTGGCTGAGGGCACATGCGGGGACCCGTGACGGCCGGAAAGGCAATGCTCCGATGGGGCGAAACTACGTTCTCTCAAACTGGGAGATCGACAAGAATGTCTACAGCAACTCCCTGATCACCCTCAAGTTGGGCCCGTTTCTCGATATCGGCCGGATCTCGGGCACTTCGGGCCGTATTGGGTCCGATGGATGGCTATGGGATTTAGGAATGCAGGCGAAGGTTAAAGCGCTCGGGCAGAGGGTAGTCTTTTCCTACGGCAGGGATCTGCGCTCGGGCGGGGACGTGTTCTTTGTGACGTTTCGCTGATCCGATTCCGTATGCCGGACGTTTCCGGCCCGGACGTCTTTCGACACGTCCTCTCGTTCACCAACGGAATTCAGGCACTTAGATTTGAACAGTCGGCCGTACGAAATGCAGTTCTTATGATCGTGCGGCTAATCTCACGCGATCTCTCGCCGGAGATACGACCATCGTCAGTAAGGGGCTGTCTGAAAAGCAAGGGCAGGGAATTCTCCAATCATATCTGGGCCCACAAATTCCAAAAAACGTCGTTCAGTTGTCCCCCGCTTCAGCGGGGGGCTCAGGAACCCCTAACCTGAAAGGGGCTTCAGCCCCAAAAACAGCCGGCTAAACCCGGCGACAGATCTCAGAAGGCCTCTCATTATCCCCCCGTAGAAAGGGGGGCAACTGATATAGTTCGTCCTCTGAAATTTCCTCATCCGGGTCCGGGCAAAAACGCAGTTCTTTTGAGACAAGCTCCAACTGATAGCTTTTAAAGTTCCGGCGTTCGAATTTCTCGACCCTCGAAAAATGAAAAGACTGCCATTTCAGACAGCCTTTCCGGATCTTGATGGAGCGGGAAACGAGATTTGAACTCGCGACCCCAACCTTGGCAAGGTTGTGCTCTACCGCTGAGCTATTCCCGCCCAATGCAAAGCTCAATTCTACAATCGGAGCCCGGTTTGTCAAGTTAGAGAGCTTTTAAGCCCGCCGTTCGAACAAGGTCACTCCTGATACGTCAGCTTCCTCACAAAATCCCAGTCGCCCGAGGCGTTCATCTCTATGTTTTGAACGCTTTCGCTCGCGATGATGATGTTGTTCGGATACCAAAGCGGGAACAGCGGAAGCTCCTCGCTGATGATCTTCTGGGCCTCCACGTACAGTTGCTTCGCCTTCGCCTGGTCGGGCTCCGCGAACGCCTGGTCGAGAAGCTCGTCGACACGCTCGTTCTTGTAACGTCCTCGGTTGAGCCCCACCCGTTCCGGAACAGGAATGTTACTTGACGAGAACAGGTCCTTCAGAAAGATGGGATCACTGTTTCCGCCGACCCAAATACCCGTGGTCACGATGAATTGTCCGCCCTGCACCTGCGATCGCATGGTCTGAGCTTCCAGGCTTTCGATCTCCATAGGGATCCCGACTTCTTTGAGCTGATTCTGTATCACCTGTGAATACTGCTGGACGGTTCTGCTCGAAGACGAGATCTTCAGGATAAGAGGTTTCATCTCGCGCATCCCGTCGCCGTTAGTGTCTCTCAGACCCGCTTCGTCGAGAAGCGCCCGCGCCTTCCCGGGATCGTGGCTGTACACGGTCCCGGCCTCGTATGCCCAGGACTGCTCGGGCAAGATCGAATGTGCCATCGTGGCGGCGCCGGCCAGAACGTCGTTGATCAGCCTCTCGCGGTTGACCGCATAAGCCACCGCCTGCCGCACGGTCTTGTCGTTCACGGGCTCGGCCTGCGTGTTGAACCAGAGGTACTGGATGTTGGACCCCTTCGACTTTACGACCTTAAGGTTCTCGGTCTCGTCGATGTTCTTGAGGCTGTCGGGCGGAAGGCTGGAGGCGCCCGGCGCGAGATTGACGCGCCCGGAAAGGAGTTCGGCCTGCAGCGCATTTGCGTCCGCGAGCACCATCAGGCGGATCTGCTTTATGTTGGCCGGTCCTTCGAAGTAACCGTCGAACGCTTCGAGCTCGATGACGTTCTGTCCCGGATCGAACGAAACGAACTTGTAAGGCCCCGTGCCGACCGGAGGCTTCGTATCGGCGCCCGATTCCTTTCCGACCGGAGCGTCTTTCGGCACGATCGCGATCGGAACAAGGTTCGGGATGAGCTGATTGCGAAACTCCGGCCTGACGATCTTTATCACGATGGTCCGTTCGTCCGGGGCGTCGATCGAGGTGATGATATCGACCTTCTGTTCATTTTCTGTGACGGAAAACGCACTGGCCTTGGCGCCCCTGGACTCGAAGAGCTTGTCGAATGTGTACTTGACGTCCGAAGAATCAAGCGCGGAGCCGTCGTGGAATGTCACGCCGTCCCGGAGCTTGAAAGTGTACGTGAGCCCGTCCTCACTGGGCGTGAACGACTCCGCAAGATCGCCGACGTATTCGAACTTCTCGTTCTTTTTCACGAGCGAGTTGTACATAAGCGTCCGGATCCTTTCGGAGTTCGCGTCCACCGTGACCGAACCGATCGGGTCCAGTGTCGAGAACTTGCCGTCCATCGCGATCGTGAAAACGTCCCTGCGGCTGCCGCAGGTAGAAGCGGTGAGCGCCACGAGTCCCAGAATGATGCCCGCTATCAGTATTGTTCGTTTCATATATATGCAATCCTACCGCGGCGCGATTCAGCCGCCGATCCTCTCTTTAAGTTCGCGAATTTCCTCAGACAGCTCTTCGAGCCGTTCCGTGTCGTAGTCGAGCGGCGGCTGAAGCAACGATCTAAGCCCGGCAATTCGTTCAAGTGATACATTAAGCCGATCCTCTGAAATCCTTCCGTTTATTACTGCTTCCATCACCCCGCGATACCCGAGTTCGACCGCTTCCGGGGAGTTGCAGATCAAAAGCAGGTCGTGTCCAGCCTCAATTGAGAGTACGCACGCCTCACCGATTCCGTAATTCCTCATTACGGCGCCCATCTCGAGATCGTCGGTGAGCGATGCGCCTTTGAAACCGAGCTCGTCGCGAAGCAGTCCTGTGACGACATTCCTGCTCAATGAAGCGGGAAGAAAGCGGCCTTCCTCGTCCTTCTCCTGAAACGAGGCTTCCGGAAACGCCGCATGTCCGGTCATCACGGCGTGAGCAAGTTCTTCTTCAAAATGCCTTTGGTACGGAGTGAGATCGACCGAGCGAAGTTCTGATTCATCGATCGACACTTCCGGAAGCTCATCGTGCGAGTCGACCTCGCAGGCGCCTATTCCGGGGAAGTGCTTCAGGCACCCGACCACGCCTCCGGACTGCAGTTCTGTCAGGTAGGCTTTTGTCAAACGGGCGACGCCGTCCGTCGTTGAGCCGAACGCCCTGGAGTGAAGGCCGTTGTTGAATCGCTCCCTAGCCGGTGTGATCACGTCGACGACCGGAGCCAGATTCGTGTTGAACCCTAGGATCCTTACCGCTTCAGCGGTTATTCTCGCAAGTTCCGTTACTTTTTCTATACCCGCCGCCCCGACCTCTTTCGCCGAGGGCATAGGCTCGAGGATCCTTCTAAGACGGTCGACCAGGCCGCCTTCCTGGTCGAGACAAAGCACGGGCTCGAAGAGCAGCGCATCCCGAAGGGACTCGATAAGCATACGCGTCTTGGACGCGTTCCGAGTATTTCTCGCAAAAAAGCATACGCCTCCCGGTGACAGGTTAGAGATCAGTCCGTATGTAGATTCGTCGAGTTCTTCGCCCGGCAGACCGATCACGAACATCTGCCCCACCTTCTTTTCGACCGGCAAGGAGAGATACTTTTCTGGCAGATTCGACATATTGTGTTAAAGCGATGTCTGAAGGGTCTGCACGCAGACATATGACGCGATACTTTAGCTACTTCAGACGATACGGCTCTTTATCTTTTCCACGGTTTTCCTCAATTCCTCGTCGGTCATCGAGCCGAGGTCCGTCTCGCGCAGCTCGTCGATCGCCGATTCATTCGATACGGCGAAAAGAGAGAACTGGGCAGCGCGTTTCGAGTCCGCCGCGGAAGCAGCCGCGGCGCCAAGCCCTTTCTCCTGCTTCGCTATTTCACGGTCCGCAAGGACCGCCAGCTCGTACTCCTCGAGTTTGCTCAAGACGACCTTCGCCCGTTCGATCACACCGCGGGGAAGCCCGGCCAGTTTTGCGACCGCGATACCGTACGACTTCGAGGCGCTTCCTTCCTCAAGCCTGTGAAGAAAGATGATCCCGCCGTCCTTTTCCGCGGCGGCCATCGAGTAATTCTTGGCGCCCGGGAGGTTCGCAGCGAGTTCCGTCAGCTCGTGATAGTGGGTGGCGAAGAGTGTTTTTGCTGAATGCTCACCGCTGTCGTGAAGGTACTCCGCAACTGCCCAGGCGATCGCAAGGCCGTCGAAGGTCGCCGTACCGCGCCCGATCTCGTCCAGCAAGACCAGGCTCCTCGGAGTCGCGTTATGGAGTATCGAGGCCGCCTCGGTCATCTCCACCATGAACGTCGAACGCCCCGACGCGAGGTCGTCGGAAGCGCCTACGCGGGTCCATATGCGGTCGACGACCGGAAGCTTCGCGAACGAAGCGGGGACGTTCGAGCCGATCTGAGCGAGGATCTGAATAAGTGCTGTCTGGCGGAGGACCGTGGACTTGCCGCCCATGTTGGCTCCGGTGATGATAAGAAGCCGGTCGGTCGAATTGTTCATCCGCAGGTCGTTCGGAACGAACGGCTCGTCGGTGAACGCCTCCACGACGGGGTGCCTGCCGCCTCGAATGACGATCTCGTCCCCTTCGTGAAGCGCCGGCCGAACATAGTCCCTGTAAGCCGCCGTCTCGGCGAGCGCGCTCAAGGCATCGAGCGCCGCCAGAGCCCTTGCGGTCGACTGAAGCCGCTTCGTCTCTCCAGTCACCTCCGAACGCACGCTGCGGAAAAGTTCCAACTCCAGGTCCCTGATCCTCTCCTCTGCGCCCAAGACCTTGCTCTCCCATTCTTTCAGCTCTGGAGTTGTAAACCGCTCGGCGTTGGTCAATGTCTGCCGACGTTCGTAATCGTCTGGGACCTTCGAGAGGTTCGCCTTTGAAACCTCGATGAAGTACCCGAACACGTTGTTGAACTTCACGTGTAGCGATCCGACGCCCGTTCGCGCACGCTCGTCCCGTTCGAATCCCGCGATGGTCTGCTTGGCGCCGGATGCGATGCTTCGAAGTTCGTCGAGTTCTGCGTTGAAGCCTTCGCGTATCACGCCTCCGTCAGCGACGTTTACGGGAGGGTCATCTTCGATCGCTTCCGCGATCAGTTCGACAGTATCCGGAAGGTCGTGCGCGTTCTCGCAGAGCACCCTCAAAAGGAGGCTTTCCGCGTCACGAAGCGTCGTGTGAAGCTCAGGAAGCTTCTCAAGCGAGTCTTTTAGTGCGACCAGGTCTCTGGGTGACGCGGTGCCAAGGTTCAGCCTGCCTACGAGCCGCTCGAGATCCACGATCTCTTTCAATAAGTACCTGACGCTCTCCCGTAGGATGGTGTCCGAGAACTCTTCGATCGCGGCCTGCCGCCCTTCGATCTCGGAGATCTTGAGGGAAGGTCGAAGAAGCCAGTTGCGTAGGAGTCTTCCTCCCATCCCTGTGACGGTCTCGTCGATCACGCCCAGCAGACTTCTTTTCGCGGACACTTCCGGCCTCGAAGGCGCTATGATCTCCAGGTTTCGCAAGGTGACGGGGTCAAGGACCATATGATCCTCCGACCTGTAAGCCTCGATCTTCGTCACGTGATCAGCGGAAGCGCGCTGCGTTTCTGCCGCGTAGCTGAGACAGGCGCCGGCCGCTGATACGGCGAGAGTATCGCCCGCGATCCCGTAGGCTGTAAGTTCCTTTACGCCAAAATGATCCTTCAGAGCCCGCTCTGCACGCTCGTAACTATATTGTTCATCAGTAAGTTGAGTAACAATACCTGAAGTGATATCTGAGGATGAAGAGGAAGAGCGTATCAGACGCTCGGTCGTTCCTTCGAGAGGGCCGAATGACTGGGAGATCAACGGACGGATCGATTCCGGAAAGAGTATCTCCCTTGGAGAGAAACTCTCGACTTCGGAAGCCGCTTTCCTCCACGCGTCCGCACCTTCGAGGACCGTGACTGAAAACTCGCCGGTCGAAAGCTCCAGGAACGCGGCCGCGAAGCGTTCGCCGCTGCCGCAGACGGAAGCCACGTAAACAGGTTCTTTCTTCTCGAGAAGCTGCTCGTCGATGGCTGTCCCCGGCGTGACGATCTTTACAACTTCGCGCCGCACGAGCTTTTTTCCGGCAGAAGCTTCTTCTGTCTGTTCACAGATCGCGACGCGAAATCCTTTCCTGACCAGCTTCGCGATGTAATTAGCGGCGGCGTGGTGGGGAACTCCGCACATAGGTATCGGATTGTCCGAGTTCTTGTGTCTCGCAGTGAGGGTGATGTCCAGTTCGCGAGCTCCTGTGATCGCATCTTCGTTGAACATCTCGTAAAAGTCCCCGAGCCGGAAGAACAGAATGGTACCGGGGTACTGCTTCTTGATGTCGAGATACTGCCGGAGCATCGGGGTGGGTTTCTGCATCACGATCGGGGGCGTTGCCGGAGCGTCGGAACGGGGCCTTTTGGTTTATCTGAAATTTACATTGAATGCATTCAAGTATCAACCGGACGGTTTTATAAACATATGAAATCTGTTAAGCTTGGGGCTTTGAGAATGAGTCTGCCCGTCATCAATTCCGCATTTCCGAATTAGGCGCAAACGTTTCGGTTTGGTGGTGAATCCGAGGACGAAATTCAGCTCTTACAACCAGCTACCAGGTGACCGATGATGTATAACCAAAAACCAGCGGCAGCGGCCATTCTTTTTCTGTTCGCGAGCATTTTGCTGTGCGTCCCTTCTGTGACCGCGCAGGAGGTGGCCGAGAATCCGGCGCCTGCGAAAACAGACCCTGCGGGTGGGCCCGTGGAACTGCCTGACGGAAGGACGGTAGCTCCGAATCTCGACCGGTACCGGATCGGCTTTGAGGATGTTATCCAGGTGACGGTGTTCAGACACCCGGAGCTCTCGCAGACGATGTCCGTCGCACAGGACGGAACGATCGTCCTTCCCAGGATCGATCGGCCCATCGTTGCAGTCTGCAAGACCGAGAGGGAACTTGCGGACCTGGTCACCGAACTTTACAAGAACTATCTTAGGAACCCGTTTGTAAACGTCAGGGCGATCGAACAGCGCTCACAGCCTTTCGCTGTGATAGGCGCGGTCAACAAGCCCGGGAGTTTCTTTCTCGACCGTCGGATACGACTTCTGGAGCTTCTCGCAATGGCGGGCGGGCCGGATGTTGAGAAGTCCGGGCAGCGGATACGAGTGGCGCGGGTCGGAAGCC
The DNA here is from genome assembly GCA_024103495.1 of Aridibacter famidurans. Lineage (GTDB taxonomy): Bacteria > Acidobacteriota > Blastocatellia > Pyrinomonadales > Pyrinomonadaceae > Aridibacter > Aridibacter famidurans. The sequence goes on along the minus strand of JAGFIQ010000003.1, from coordinate 39,627 downwards.
GCTCCGCCTGCGTGGACGACGACACTTCCGCCGCGGACGTTGAGTTCATCGCTTACAACGTAAACGACGTTCTCGGCGGCGAGGTGAATCCCTGGATGAGGCCCGGCGATATTGTTTCCGTGCTCGAGGCGGAAGAGGCGTTCATCGTCGGTGCCGTGTATGAGCCGTCGAAGATCACTCTCAAGGAACCGATCACATTGATGCAGGCGATCGCGAAGGCCGGCGGAGTGGACAAAGCCACTGCCAAGACCGGCAAGGTCAAGATCCTGCGGCAGCAGGAAGGGACCACGGTAAAGACCGAGCTCGTCTTCGATCTTGAGGAGATCGCCGAGAAGCGTGTCGAGGATCCCGTGATACAAGGAAACGACATAATCGAAGTACCCACCGACAACGGCAAGGTCCTGAAGAACGGCATCTTCAAGGTGCTTGCGGGCGGCCTCGGAAATCTTTTCTACAGATTCCCGCTCTAGCCCCGAACCCATATGAGAGAATCCCGAGACATTGTCAGGAGTCCGCGCTCTGATAAGGCGGAGATCGAGAGGCCGTTCGAGGCAGTCGCGCCCATTACAAGCTATGGCTACGCGCGGTACAGGAACGAGGACCTCCGCGAACACAGCCCGCTTTTTCAGTACTGGCGCATCATCCGCAAGAGGCTCTGGCTCGTGCTCGGCATCACGGTACTTCTGACGACCGTGACCGCCATCTACATGGCGCGAAAGCCGAATATTTACATGGCCAACGCCACGGTCCAGGTTGACCTCGAGCAGGCAAATCAGGACCTCGTCACTCCCGACCGAAGGATGCCTCTGGCGAATTCGGACCCGGCCTACTTCAACACCCAGCTCCAGCTTCTGACTAGCGAGGCGCTTCTGCGCCGCGTGATCAAAGAGCTCAGCCTGGACACGAACGACGCGTTCCGGAAGGACAGCGCGGAGAACTCGGGCTCGGCTCTTCGCGGAATGCTAGTCGCTTTGGGCCTTGCCAGCGACGATTCCAAGAAGGACGGCGATCTTGTCGAAGAAGCGCCGCTCGCTTCAAACACCGAACTCGCGACAGTCGAAGAGATGAACGAGGCAGTAAGGCTTGCTCCTTATGTCGACGCCATCAAGCGGGACCTGATCGTAGATCCGGTCCGCGAGTCGAGGGCGACCGTGAAGGACACCCGCCTCATTTCGATCAGCTATCGGAACACCGATCCGAATCTTTCGGCGTACGTCGTGAACGGCATCGCCGAAGTGTTCTCTAGGGTGAACCAGGAGAAGAGGACCGGGATCAACCGCAAGACCAACGACTTCCTGAAGGAGAGGATCGCCGACCTGCAGTCCGAGATAAAGTCAGGTGAAGAGCGGCTTGTCGATCTGAAGAAGAACGCGGGGATCCTTAAGGCGGACGAGAACACGACGATCGTTATCCAGAGGCTTTCCGGCCTGAACAAGCAGCTGCTTGAGGCCGAAGAGCAGAGGAAGAACGCCGAGGCACAGTACAATTCGGTCAATACTTCTCCGGCAAGACTCGCGGCCCTCGCCGAAGAGCAGATGATGCGGTACATCACTGAGCGCGAGAATGACATACGGCGGTTCGTGAACGACACGCAGAAAGAGATCACTGCTCTCCGGGCCAAGCGCCAGAAGATGCTCATCGAGTACGTCGAGCAGGCGCCGGAGATACGGGAGATCGATCGGGAGATCGCGACTCTCGAGGGCGAGATCGAGGACTTCCGCGAAAAGAACCAGAAGTCGCTTGAGACGTACCGTAAGACCGTCAGCGACACGATCCTCGAGAACCTCCGGACCCGGTACCTGCAGACCAAGGAACGCGAGGACAAGGTCCGCTCGGCGTTTAACGAGCAGTACAACGAGGCCCAGGGACAGAATCAAAGCGCCGTTGCGATCACGCTTCTCGAACAGGACATAGAGACGAAGAAAGGGTTCTACAAGAACCTCGAGAACCAGCAGAAGGGAAATGATCTTGCCGGCGCGGGCACCGAGAACAACATAAGCGTCGCCGAGATCGCGATCCCGCCGGAGAGGCCGGTTTCGCCCAGGCGCCTTACGACCGTTTTTGTCGTGATGATCCTTTCGCTGATGTTCGGCTCGGGTCTTGCACTGTTCCTTGAGTATCTCGACGACACGATCAAGACGACCGAAGAGGCGGAGTCTTATCTTCAGCTTCCGGCCCTGGCGGCGATACCCACGGTCGAGTCATCGACGAAGCGCAGGCTGCTTCTTGTGGGCGTTAATGATGCCGAAGAGCCGGACAACACCAACCAGCTGCTGATCAGCAAGGATTCGCGCTCGTCCACAGCGGAAGCATACCGCCAGTTGAGGACGTCGATACTTCTTTCGACAGCGGGGCACGCGCCGAAATCTCTGCTGATCACCTCCAGCCTTCCCGCTGAAGGGAAGACCACTACTGCCGTCAACACCGCGATCAGCCTGGCTCAGACGGGAGCCAAGGTGCTTGTCATCGACGCCGACATGCGGCGCCCGAGGGTGCATTCGTTCTTTAACCTCTCTAATGCGGAAGGCCTCAGCACGGTGCTTTCGAGCGAGCTGACCGAGAAGGAGATACTCGGGATCGTCAAGAAGGACGAGGACTCCGGACTTCACCTGATGCCTTCTGGCCCTCTCCCGCCGAACCCGGCAGAGCTTGTCGGATCGGAGCAGATGAAGAACCTGCTTGTCACACTTGAGAAGAACTTCACGCATCTCGTGATCGACTCGCCTCCGATCGCTTCGTTCACCGACGGAGTGCTTATGGCCTCGCTCGTCGACGGCGTGATAATGGTAGTTCATTCCGGAAAGAGCTCGCGGAGCGTCGTTCGAAGGTCCACCCAGTTCCTTCACGACATCGGCGCCAATGTGTTCGGCGTAGTGCTGAACAACGTGGATGTGCGCTCGCAGGACAATTACTACTACTACCAGAGCTACTACCACCGGGATGACGAAGGAGACGATGCAGAGTCGTCGTCGACCGTCTAGACCACCCGCCGCAAGGCATTGCCGAATCCCGTATGGCAGAAGCGAGAAAACCGGCGAGGGTGACCGCGGTCACCCCCGTCCACAACCGCCGCGAGATCACCCTCCAGTGCCTTCGAAGTCTCGGCGATCTTGAACTCGACAATATCGAACTGAATGTGATCGTCGTCGACGACGGCTCGACCGACGGCACATCGGAAGCGATAGCCGAACAGTTTCCCGAGGTGACCGTCATCAAAGGCGACGGCAGCCTCTGGTTCACCGGCGGGATGAACCTGGGTTTCGAGAAAGCACTCGAAGGATCTCCCGACTTCATCCTCTCCATCAACGACGATTCGATCTTCCAGCCCGACTGCCTGAGGCGGCTTGTCGACTGCGCGGAAAAACACCCGCGATCGGTAGTGGGCCCGCTTCTTCTTTTGTGGAACGAGCCTCACAAACTGTTCCAGGTGTCGCCGGAATGGTCTGTGCTGGCCGGAGGATTCCGCCACTGGCGCCACCAGACCGTATGGACGGTTCCGGACAGGCCCTGGGAAACTGACATCATAGTCGGCAATTGTGTGCTTTTTCCCGCCGAAGCGATCCGCGAATGCGGACTTATGAATGCGAAGCGGCACCCTCATTGGGGAGATGCGGAATACACACCGCGTATGAAGCGCATGGGATGGAGGCTGCTTGTGGAACCCAAGGCCAGGGTGTTCTGCCAGCCGAACGACCCGCCGCCGAGGCTAAGGGAGATGCCGCCGGGGAAGATGCTGAAAGCTCTGTTCGGAGACCTGAAAGGGCCGCACAGCCTTCGAAGGAGGTTCGTGTGCAGTCTCGACGGCGGACCGGACAAGATCAAAGGCCTTGCGGCATTCTTTGTTTTTCTCGTCAGGACCGCCATCGGGAACAATCCCGAGTCATCGTGGGCGGAGGGTGTAGAGGAAGAGCCTCTGAAAAGGAAGTTCGCGGACCGTGTGGTACGCGGATGAGCTACGAATACACTTCCAGCCAGTGTTCGATCATCTCGTCGAGCATCTCCTCGAACGTGTGCCTGGGCTGCCAGCCGGTCGCGGCCCTTAGTTTCGAGGCATCGCCGCGAAGCGCGTCCAGTTCTTCCGGGCGGAAATAGCGTTCGTCGATCGTGACGTGCTTCTCAGGATCGAGTTCAAGTTTCGAGAACACGTAATACACAAGTTCTCTCACCGTGTGTGAAACACCCGTCGCGCATACGAAGTCGTCAGGCTCGTCGAGCTGCATTATCATCCACATAGCTTCGACGAAATCCTTGGCGTGTCCCCAGTCCCTTGAGGCGTCAAGATTTCCGAGCGGCAGCTTGTCGGTCTTGCCGCACTTTATCCGCACTGCTTCCTTGCACACCTTGTTCGTCACAAAATTCGATCCTCTTCGCGGGCTTTCGTGGTTGAAAAGGATCCCGTTGCTTACGAACAGTCCGTACGCGTTGCGGTAATTGCGGGCGAGATGATAGGAGAAGACCTTCGAGCATCCGTACGGCGACACGGGGTTCATCGGCGTTGTCTCGCGCTGGAAACCGTCCTCGTCCACCATGTTCCCAAACATCTCCGAAGATGATGCCTGGTAAATGCGCGTATCGGGCTTTATCAGCCGAACGGCCTCAAGCAGGTTCATCGTGCTGACGCCCGTCGCCTGAGCGGTGTAGATGGGCTGGTCGAACGAGATCTTCACGTGCGACTGTGCAGCGAGATTATAGATCTCGTCGGGAGCGACCTCTTTGACGACGTAGATCAGCGAGGAAAGGTCCGTCATGTCCCCGTACATCAGGTTCAGATCGTTTCGAATGTGTTCGATCCTGGTCGTCTGGGTCTCGGCTACGGAGTTCCGCTTCAGGATCCCGTGGACCTCGTAGCCTTCGCCCAGCAGCAGTTCCGACAGGTAACTGCCGTCCTGGCCGTTGATCCCCGTGATAAGAGCTTTCTTCATATGACGTCCGTTTCGCGGTAATGAGCGTAGACCCTTGCTATCCCTTCGCGAAGAGGCGTGAACTCGAACTCCCCGAGCGTTTTTTTCATTCTCTCATTCGAGACGTCCTTTCGGAACTGGCCGTCGGGAGAATCCCGGTCGAATTCGATCGCGAGCCTGTCTCCGGTGCACACTGCGACAGCGATCCCGGCGATCTCGCGGATGCTAAGGTTCTCATCGGGAGCGACATTAAAGGAATCTGTGACGTCCTTCGAGACACAGTCCCGGATCACCCTGCAGAGGTCGTCGGCGTGCAGGAACTGCCTGAGCGGCTTTCCAGAACCAAGAAGTTTTACCGAGTTGGCGCCTTCTTTTTCAGCTTTCAGTATTTTTCCGAGTAGCGCGGTCAGGAAGTGGCTCTTCTCGAAGTCTACACGGTCATGCTCGCCGTAAAGGTTCGAAGGGATCAGGTAATTGTACCGGGTCGAGTACTGCTTGTTGTAAGCGTCGATCTGGGCGGCCATCGCGATCTTGGAGATAGCGTAAGCGAAATTAGTCTCCTGCGGCGGCCCCTGGTTCACGTCGGCTTCGGTCATCGGATACCGTTCGCGGACGTCCGGGTAAATGCAGGTTGAAAGGACCGCGGTCAGCCTTGGGACACCCGAAAGCCTCGCGTATTTGAGCAGAAGCGTGTTCATCAGGAGGTTCTCTTCGATGAACTCGCCCGGGCGCCTTATGTTCTCCAGGATCCCGCCGACGCGGCCCGCGAGGTGTATGACGCGTTCCCATTTCGTCTCAAAGAGCCTTTCGACGTCCTTCTCTCTTGTCAGGTCGAAGTCCCTGGACGAGATATAGGAAGCGTTCGGCAGAAACCTCTTGAGGTGGGAGCCGACGAGGCCCGATCCGCCGGTCACTAGGATATTTTCCATACTGAACCTAAAATACATATTTTGAATTTATGCAACAAGTTATCTACGCTTGGAACTACCTTCAGTGGGGCGGCGCGCAGACATACTTTCTCTCCCTGATCCGCACGGTCCGAAGGGAATTCGAGGTCGTGATCGTCTTGCCGGAGGGTTCGAGCGAACAGCTTGTGAGGTTCATCGAGAACGAGGGGGTGAGGTGCGAGTTCTTCTCGCCTTCCTACGACGCTCAGGCGAATTCGGGCCTCGTCGCCCGCCTGAGGGCGAGGATCGGAAAGATCCAAAGCGAGGCCGCGCTCCTGAGAAAGCTCCGTGAGTTCGACCTTTCACGAAGCATCGTCCACGTTGAGCTCGCGCCCTGGTACTCCCTGTTCGCGCTGGTCTGGCTTTGTCTTCGCACGCGGGTCTTCATCACGATGCACAACGCGCTCGACACCCGGAATCCTCTTCGAAGGCTGCTCTGGCGCGTCAAGCTCAGGACTATCTCGCATTTCCGGAACTTTCACGTCTTCGCCTCCAACAAGCACTCGAGGGACTATTTCAAAGGGCTTTACAGCGATGAACTGTTCGAGAACATCGCCGTGACGTACACCAACGTCGACGCTTCCGAGATCGAGTCCGTAGAAGAGGCCCCGCCGGACCGAGATGCGATCTGCGGGAAGTACGGCCTGCCAGCGGACCGGTTTCTCATCTTCTGCGTCGGCCAGTTCATAGACCGCAAGGGCCGTTGGGTCTTTCTGGAAGCAGCGAAACGGGTTTCCGAGAGAACAGAAGACGTGACATTCGTGTGGATCGCCAACTCTTCGCCCTCTGAGGCCGATCTGGAGCGGGCCCGCTCGTACGGACTGGGCGACAAGTTCATTTTTCTAACCTCGGGAGAGGTAGGCGAGGATCATATCGATCTAATGCGCCTGCTTTCGATCGCCGACGCGTTCGCGCTCGCAAGCTTCGTAGAGGGTCTGCCGATCTCTCTGCTTGAAGCGATGGCGCTGCGCGTTCCAAGCATCTCGACCAATGTCTATGCGATACCCGAGGCGGTGATCCACCGCGAAACCGGACTTCTGATCGAACCGGGCGACGCGGAAGCGCTCGCCGAGTCCATGACCGAACTCAGGAACGATCCGGGTCTGCGCGCGGGGCTGGGGACCCGCGGGCGCGAATACGTGATGGAGCGGTTCACGGACAGGAAAGCGGGCCGGCTTGCGCTGGAACGATATCTCAAGGCGATGCCCCAGTGAGCGAAGGAACCTTACAAACCGGAAAGAGCGTTGTCAGGAGCATCCTCTACGGATTCTCTACCTGGCTGTTTCCGCTCGCGCTCAGTTTCATCGCGACCCCGATCATCGTCGGAGCGCTTGGTAACGAAGACTACGGGATCTACGTGCTCGTCCTCGGGTTCATAGGCTACTCGTTCAACCTGAATTTCGTAAGGGCGGTCACAAAGGAGATCGCAGGCACGCGCGGCTCAGACGACGGAAAGCGTATGGGGGAGGTCATTTCGGCGTCCCTGATGCTGAACGTCCCGATGGGGCTCCTTGGAATGGCGGTGCTGCTACTCGCCGCTAACTGGCTTGTTCACGATGTGCTTCTGATCGCGCCGGCGGGGCGCGAGAAGACGGTCCTCGCGTTTTACATCGCATCGGGGATCCTTTTCCTGACGATGCTCAACCAGTTCGTCAACGCGATACTTCAGGGGCTCCACCGGTTCGATCTGTTCTCCAGGCTCTTCAATTTGAACACGGGGTTGCTCCTGTCCGGCAATGCCGCTTTGGCGTGGATGGGATACGGGCTGAATTCACTACTGCTTTGGAATCTGGGAGTGCTGGGGGCGATCGTGATCCTCGGAGGGTTCATATGCCGCAGCCTCCTCCCGCCTTTGAAACTCGACTTCAGCCTATCGAATCCCGCGCTTAGGCAGATCGCAGGGTTCAGCGCAGGCATCATCGGCTACCAGGTGCTCTCGAACGGGCTTCTTTTGTTCGAAAGAGGCTGGCTGATGCGCATGCTCGGTTCGGAGGACGTGACCTTTTATGTCGTGCCCCTGACGCTGGCGATATACATTCACGGATTCATAGCGAGCCTTATGCTTGTGATGTTCCCGCTCACGAGCGAACTGGCGGACGACCGCGCGAGGCTTGAACGCTTGTATGTCAAAGCGACGCGGATGACGGTCTTCCTGGTCTTTTTCATACTTGCGAGCGTCCTCGTGATCGGCCGCGATTTCCTTGCCGCCTGGCTGGGGGAAGCATTCGCGAACGAAAGCACCATATTGCTTTCGATCCACGCGGTGACCTTTAGCATCGTCGCGATCCAGGTCGTTTCGTGGCAGATGATGGAAGGACTCGGGAGAACCACGTATAATTTTGCGGTATTCTGCTTTTGTCTCCTGACAGCCCTTTCTCTGATGATCGCGCTGACAGGGCCATACGAAGGAACCGGCGTTGCAGTGGCAAGGCTCTCCGGATTTGGGGCGATCTTTGTTTCGGTCTTTATTGCCGAAAAGATCGTCTTCGGATCGGTGAAGGCGGCGTTCTGGCTTAAAACTGTCTCCGCGCTTGCTGTCGCAGGCACCGTCGCCGCGGGTTCGGAGTTCGCGGTCTTGAGCTTGGTGCCTGCGGGATGGACGGCAATTGTCGCGGCCGGGCTGACCGGGTTTGCGGTCTACGTCGCCGTTTCGGTTCTCACAGGAGGCGTTTCGAAGGACGAAAGGGCGTTTGTAAGGGAACTCTTCGCAAGATAACCGGAAGATGGCATCGTCACCCGACATCGTTCAAAGGCTGGATCTGATCGAGAAGCTCTGCAAAGGGCGCTCGGTCCTCCATCTGGGCTGCACCAACTGGCCGTACACAAAAGAGGCGATCGACGGCGGCTCGCTTCTTCATTTCCGGCTCGCGGAAATCGCTTCGGAGCTTTACGGTTTCGATTTCGACGAGGAGGGGATCGAGATCCTTAGGGCGGCGGGGACCAAGAATCTTTACCGTGCCGATCTCGAGTCGCTTGGATCGGTCGATCTGGAACGCCGGTTTGACGTTATCGTCGCAGGTGAGATGATAGAACATCTGACGAACCCTGGGCTCTTCCTTCGAGGGATCAAGCGGTTCATGGACGCGGACACGCGTCTGGTCATAACGACCGTAAACGCCTACTGCGGGATGAGGTTCGTCCAGTACGCGCTGAGGGGCCGTGGCGGGGTTGCGGAACCCGTGCATCCGGACCACGTAGCCTACTATTCGTACCGTACTTTGAAGCTTGCGGTGGAAAAGGAAGGCTTCGAGGTCGAGGACTTTTACTTTTACGACCTCGGCAGGGAACACCGCCCGCACAACCGCAAGGTCTATAATCTCGTGAACGATATCCTGGTTGCGATCTCGAAACAGCTTAGCGACGGCGTGATCGCGGTTTGCCGCACCGCGGAAGGTTCCGCCGGTCCCGATGTATGAGCAGTCCGTATCCACAAACAGACCTTCCACCCGTAAAGCGAAGAGGCGAGCTGATCGTTCCGATCCTTGTCCTTTGGAGCCTGGCTGTTCTTGTGATCGCCGCTTACTTCTGGACGGACGAAGGCTTCACGGAATGGCTCGGCAACTATTACCTGGTTCCGTGGGCGCTGATCACCGCGGTCGTTATGCTTTCCCCCGCTGTCTACCTCTATCACAAGGGAAAGTTCGATCCTTTCCATCCGACCGTGTATGGCGTGTGGACCTACCTGTTCTGGACATTCGTGGGCGGCTCGTTCGTCCTGATCACGGGGATAACAGACCCGTATTTTCTTAGTTTCATAGACAATCCTTCTTACACGATCCCGCTTTCTCTTGTATACGTATCGATCGGGTTCCTGGGGATGATCGTCGGCTATTACATTCCCGTCGGAGGGTTCGCCGCTAAGAACATCGAGAAGATAATGCCGAAATGGGAGTGGGGAACAAGCGACGTATGGCTCCCGGGTTTCTTCCTTATCTTCTGCGGGATCGGCCTCAACATCCTGGGTTTTGTACAGGGGCTTCTCGGATACCAGAGGGTCGACGAGATAGGGATGTTCGACAGCCTCGTAGTGTTCCTGACGACGATCTTCACCGTTGGGTACGTTCTGCTTTGGCTTGGGGTGTTCCACCTGAAGCGGCCGACGATGATCTCGTATGCGGTGGTAGCTCTACTCGTGCTCCTGATCCCTTTGCGAATGGCCCTCTACGGAAGCCGTTCGAGCCTTGTCGTGAGTGTCATCCCGATAGGCCTCGCCTACTGGTATTCCGGCAGGCGGATCAAGTGGGTCCACGGCGTTGCATTTGGTGCGCTGATCTTCGCCGCGGTCACCATAGGGATCATCTACGGCACATCGTTCAGGAACATAAAGGGATCGGAGGCGAGGATCAATGCGGGAGACTATGCGGGGCAGGTCGTCGCTACGGTCGAATATCTTTCGCGCACGGATCCGGGCATGCTTTTGGCACAGGCCGGGCAGGATTTCGCGGAAAGGATAGAGAATCTGAGTTCTTTGGCGGTCGTGGTCTCGAACTACGAGAAGCTTGAGCCTTACGAAGAAAGCTACGGGATCAAGAACAATATCGTGAACGAGTTCCTCACATCTTTCATTCCGAGGTTCCTTTGGACGGACAAGCCAATGGTCTCCGACGCGCGATCCTACAGCGACCTCTATTTCAACTTCAGCGAGAATTCGTTCGCCATAACGGTCTTCGGAGATCTCGTCCGAAATTTCGGCCCGCTGGGGATCCCGCTCGGGATGATGCTGCTGGGCGTCTACCTGCGGCTCATTTACGAACTCCTGATCAACACCCCTGAGCCCAGGCTCTGGAAAATGGCCGCGTACTTTCCCCTCTTGGGACTCGTGCACTATGAGGGCTTCTATTCCAGCATCTTTCCGAACACCATAAGGGTCGTGGCCGTGATCGCCGTCGCACTGTTCCTTGCCAACTTCTTTGCACGAAAGCCGAAGAGCATATAGGGGATCCGCCCGTCTATGGGTATCGCTTCAAAACTTAAGGCGTTCCGTGCGATGCGACAGATGGACAACGGCTGGCAGCTGGTCCTGAACAGGCTTCTCTTTTCTTCCGAGAGCGTTCAGGTCTGCCGCTACAAGGGGCTGGAGTTTATTACCGATCTTGACGGCGGCGACGCCAACGGCGCGCGGGAAGTTCTTACGTCAGATGAGTACAGGAAATTTCTCGGATCGATGGACCTCTCCGGTGCGCTTCGGGTGCTCGACATAGGCGCGAACAACGGCGGATTCCCTCTGCTTCTCGCGTCCGAGGGCCACGTGTTCGAGAAACTCGTCTGCGTCGAAATGAATCCGCAGACGGCCGCACGGCTCGGATACAACATCGGCCGGAATTTTCCGGCCTCAGCGGAAACATATAACGCCGCGGTCTGCGGAGCTGAAAGGGACATACTTATCGCGAATTCAAAGGGCGGGACTTCGGAGAACATCTATTCAGGGACCAACGGCAAGGCAGGTATAAGTGTCAGGGGCAGGACTCCGGATGCGATCACTGAAGAGGCCTTCGGCGATGCGACTATCGATCTTTGCAAGATGGACGTCGAGGGCGCGGAATTCGAGATCTTTGAGGCGGGAGCCTTCGAGAGGCTAAGCCAGTGCAGGTATTTTCTTATCGAGATACACCATTTTACCGAGACTCCCAGATCGAGGGTGATAGAGCGGATCGAAAGTGCGGGTTTCCGACAGATCGAACCGGTGCCTCCGGATGACGAGGGACATCACGTGCATCTGTTCGCTCGTGCGGACTGACCCTCGAAGAGGGAGCATTTGCAGTGAGGACAGTAATTTAGGATTATATTCGCTTGCGATCCCTCACTGGCCTTGCGCATTTATCAAATGAAGACTGTCTTCACAAACGGCTGCTTCGACATTATTCATCCGGGACACGTCGAGCTTCTGAAGACCGCGCGCTCTTTCGGCGACCGTCTTGTGGTCGGGATAAACAGCGACCGGTCGGTCCGCGCGATCAAGGGGCCGGCGAGGCCGATCAATTCTGAATCTGACCGCAAGGCGGTTTTGGAGGGTCTTGCGTCGGTAGATGAAGTCATTATTTTTGATGAACTTACACCTGCTGAGCTTATAAAGAACCTTAAGCCCGATGTTCTTGTAAAGGGCGGCGACTGGGACGAATCGGAGATAATCGGTGCCGATACCGTGCGATCCTCCGGAGGCGAGGTCCGCAGCGTGTCTCTTATCGGGGGGCATTCGACAAGCTCCCTGATCGAGAAGTTGATCCATGCCGAAGGCGTTACGGAAGCGGTTGAAGAAGGAGCTTCGTCAACGTCAGGGGAGACCCCGGCCGCGGCCTCGCTTGCACAGCATAGGGCCGTTTTCGAACTTCTCGCCGAGCATTGCATCGAATCTGTAAATGATTGTGCCGAGCGTATTTACGACTGCATAGCGGCCGGGGGAAAGATGCTTTTGTGCGGAAACGGAGGAAGCGCCGCAGATGCTCAACATATTGCCGCTGAATTTGTGGGCCGGTACGAGGCGGAACGCAGGGCGTTTCCCGCGATCGCCTTGACCACGGATACGTCAGCGTTGACGGCGCTTTCGAACGACTACGGTTATGAGAAGGTTTTTGAACGACAGGTCGAAGCGCTCGCGGTTCCGGGGGATCTTTTGATTGCGATCAGCACGAGCGGCAACTCTCCCAACGTGGTCAGGGCGATGATGAAGGCAAGAGAACTCGGCTGTACGATCGTGGGACTCACAGGCGCCAAAGGTGGGAAGTTTGCCGCGCTTTGCGATGCCTGCGTCGTCGTCCCTTCGGACAGGACCGCGAGGATCCAGGAGGCTCATATCACCATCGGTCACATTTGGTGCGAATCCGTCGACCTGAGGATCGCCGCTGAAGATTAGGGGTAGAAGGCCTTGGGCCGCTCGATGAACGAACTGCTGGAGAAGTTCAGAGGAATCAAAGTGCTGGTGGTGGGCGACCTTATGCTCGACACGTACCTGAGCGGGAGCGTCGACCGTATCTCACCGGAAGCGCCCGTTCCAATCCTACACGTCAAAGGAAGCAAGTCGGTTCTTGGAGGCGCTGCAAATGTCGCCGCGAACGTGATAGGGCTCGGCGCGTCGGCAAATGTAGCGGGCGTCGCGGGTACGGACAGGGAGGCTGCGGACCTGATCGAAGCGCTGGCTGCAGCCGGAATAGGAAGCGAGGGTGTTATCGTATCTGGCGCCAGGCCCACAACGGTCAAAACGAGACTCATCGCACAGCACCACCATTTCGCGAGATTTGACCGGGAGGCCGTAGAAGATCTCGATGAAGACGAAACCAGGGAGCTCGCGGAATGCCTGGACAAGTTGGTGGACGAGGCGGACGCGGTGATCGTCTCGGATTACGCGAAGGGGGTGGTCACGTCTGAAATATGCATGCGTCTGATAACGAAGGCGAACGACAACGAGATCGATGTCTTTGTCGATCCGAAGGGAGTGAATTACCAGAAATACAGGTCCGCGGCGCTCCTTACACCAAACGAAAGGGAAGCGCTGGAAGCTGCGAGGTTCCTGGGGTTTGAAGGCGATACGATTGAATACGCAGGCGAAAAGATCCGGGAGAGCCTGGAGCTTCCTGCGCTGATCGTCACGCGTGGAGAGCGCGGGATGACGATCTTTGAGGAAGGCAAGACTCCTTTAGGGATCGAGGCGCACGAACGCAAGGTGTTTGACGTGACAGGTGCCGGCGATACGGTGATCGCAGCGGTCGCGGTCGCACGCGCGGCCGGGGCCGAACTTTTCAAAGCGGCGGAACTCGCGAATCTTGCGGCCGGATTTGTTGTTGAGCGCCTAGGGACTTCAGCGGTTAGTCTTTCCGATCTCGAAAGGGAAATGGAGGCTGCTTGATGGCGGCCGGATCGATCGACGGTCCCCGGCGTATTCTCGTGTTCAGGATAGGCCATCTGGGGGACACGATCGTGGCGCTGCCGGCATTCAAGGCGATTCGGGAGCATTTCCCCGATTCGCACATTGCGTTCTTGTGCAACGCCTCCGAGGGAGAGGAAAGAAAGGTCCCCGCGACATCCGTTCTTCCCGGAGAAGGACTGTTTGACGAACTCATAGGTTACCCGGTGCCCCCAGGGTCTCGAGGGATCCCGGGCGTATTGCGGCTCATACGACGCCTTCGGAGATCCAGGTTCGACACGGTCTTCTATCTGATGACCCGGAACCGTACGGCCTCACGTATCGCGCGTGACCGCAAGTTTTTCGGCCTTTGCGGTGTGGATCGGATCGTCCTCGATGAGTTTCTTTCGAAAAACCTTCTTGAATTGCCCGCAACCGGCCCGCTCCGGCAAGTCGATTACGAAGGCGGGTTTCTCCTTCAGGGCTTGCGGGAAGAGTTCGGTTCGGGAGCGGTACCGGAGATAGCTTCGCCTGACCTTGAGCTGACGCAAGCGGAGAAGGACAAGGCCTCAAAGTGGCTTTCCGATGAGACCGGGGCCCTGCCGGGCATTCGAAAACTTCTGGGTGTCGGACCCGGCAGCAAGTGGGATTCGAAGATCTGGCCGGAAGAGAGATTTCGCTCCGTTGTCGGCGCACTGGTAGATGCAAAGGGCGTTTTTCCGATAGTATTCGGCGGGCCGGAAGACAGGGAAAAGGGTGAAAGGCTTGTCCGGGACTGGGGCACGGGATCGGTTGCGGCCGGATCTTTGAACGTGCGGGAGGCGGGAGCGGCGCTTTCGTTCTGCGATCTGTACTTCGGGAACGATACCGGCACGATGCATCTGGCCGCCGCAGCGGGAGTGCCTTGCGTGGCGGTTTTTGCCGCGATCGATTTTCCGGGCCGCTGGGAGCCTCCGGGCGCTGACCACAGGTTCTTTCGGGTATCCGTCCCCTGCGAAGGCTGTCATACACCGGATTGTTTCAATGACCATCTGTGCCTTGCTTCGGTCAGCGCGGAAGAGGTACTCGGAGCCTGCCTTGAAGTCATAGATGGAGACCGAAACTGAAAAGCCAAGGGTGCTGATCATCAGCAATTTCTATCTGCCGGGCTCCAACAGCGGCGGCGGGACACGGACCATCGTCAACACCGTGGACCGGCTTTCAGAACGGTTCGAGTTCCGGATAATCACACGGGCTTACGACGCAGGGCCTGAAAAGCGCAGATACGAGGAGGTCCGCATCGGCGAATGGAACCGGGTCGGTATGGCCGAAGTGTTCTATTTGGAGAGGGACTCGGACATAAGCCGCGTGATCGGCGAAGCGGTTGCGGAATTTCGTCCCTCGCTTCTATATGCGAACAGTTTTTTCTCGCCTTTGACCGTCGCCGTCCTTAGGCTCCGGAAACAGGGCCGGATCAAAGGCATTCCGTTCGTTCTGGCGCCCTGCGGGGAGCTCTCCAAGGGTGCCAGGCGCCTGAAGCGTTTGAAAAAGGCGGTCTTTATTCGATCGGCGGTTTCGATGGGGATCTACTCCGGGCTCGTGTGGAAGGCTTCCAGCGAGCTTGAAGCTGAGGAAATACGGGCGCTGGGCGTCAAGGATGCCGAGATCCATATCGCGCCCGATCTTCCCGCGTCCTCGATCCTCGAAGAATTCGATCCCGGGATGAAACCTAAAAAGGAGCCGGGCAAAGTAAGGTTTGTTTTTGTTTCGAGGTTCGATAGAAAGAAGAATCTGAAGTGGATCGTTGAGAACATAAGGCTGCCGGCGGGCGCCGCCTTGCTGGATGTTTACGGTACGCCGGAAGACAAGGGCTATCTTGAAGAGTTTCTGGAAGAGGTACGAACCGGCCGTTCCGGACTTGAAGTGCGGTACAAAGGTCCTCTGCGGCACGAGGAGGTCGCAGGAACGTTTCTAAAGTATCACTTTAAGTTGATGCCGACGCTGGGAGAGAACTTCGGGCATGTCTTCCTTGAAGCTCTTTCCGCTGGCTGCCCTCTCATAATCAGCGACCGGACGCCCTGGAGGGACCTTGAAGGGAAGGGAGCCGGCTGGACTTTGCCTCTGGAGGAGCCCGAGGAGTGGCAGGATGTCCTCGAGCGATGTGTCGCGATGGAGGAGCATGAATATCGCAGGATGTCGGCTTCGGCGAACGCCTATTCCGACGCTGTGCTTTCGGATCCTTCGATCGAGAAGCGTACCGTCGACCTCCTGGAAAGGGTGATCCGACGCAGGGACAGAGCGGCCGGCGGTGATCTGGGTTAAAGCGAATTCTAGTTGTCGGCATGCCGACATTTGATGTGATATGTCAGGTTTGAAAGTCCTTGTTCTTGGCGCCGGCGGAATGCTTGGGCATAAGCTGGTCCAGCAGCTTCCGCGGCACGGTGTCGAGACATGGGCTGCCGTACGCGGGAACATTGACCTCTCGCGTTACGGATTCGCTGCCGAGGACAGGGTCATCGGTTCTGTCGAAGCGACCGCTCCGGAATCGGTAAGGAAAGCCGTCGAACTTGTCGGGCCCGACGCGATAGTAAATGCGATCGGCGTGATAAAGCAAAGGGAAGAGGCCAAGCACGCCGCGCACACGATCGAGATAAACGCGCTGTTTCCTCACAGACTATACGGGATATGCAGGGATGCGGGTGCGAGACTTGTTCATATAAGCACCGACTGCGTATTTGCGGGATCCAGGGGAAGTTATCGCGAAGAGGACCTTACCGATGCCCGGGACCTCTACGGCCGAAGCAAGGCGCTCGGAGAGGTCGTTTCAGAAGGCGCGATCACTTTGAGGACTTCGATCATCGGTCGCGAACTAGGTTCGTCGCACGGGCTGCTGGAGTGGTTCATTTCCAACGGCGGAGGAACGGTCCGCGGATTTACGAACGCGTTCTTTTCGGGATTTACTACGGAAGCGCTGGCGGATATCATCGCCGGCCGCATCCTTTTGAATCCGGATCTTGAGGGTCTGTATCATGTGGCTTCGGAAAGGATCAGCAAGTTCGACCTTCTGAGTCTTATAAATGAAAGGCTGGATCTGGGAATCACGATCGAGCCGGACGAGGATCTTGCGATCGACCGAAGCCTGGACGCTTCGAAATTCGAACGGGAAACCGGTTTCCGGACTCCCGGGTGGACCGAGATGATCGAGAGCCTGGCGGAGGACCCTTCGCCCTATAAAGAATGGAGAAGTCTAACCACCTAGATAATAAGCGGGTCCTCGTGACCGGAGGGACCGGCTCTCTCGGGCAGTCTCTCGTGAGGCGTGTTCTGAGCGGCGCGTACGGCTCTCCTGAGCGCGTTACAGTTTTCTCGAGGGACGAGGCGAAACAGCATTTCATGCGCCTTGAGTACCTTCAGAAGGCGGCGGCGACGGACGAGGTCATCTACCATAATTCCCGCGACGTTCTCGATTTCACCATCGGCGACGTGCGCGATTATCCCGCTCTCCTCACAGCCCTCCGTGAATGCGACATCGTCTTTCACGCCGCGGCGCTCAAGCAGGTGCCTTCTTGCGAGTATTTTCCCTTTGAGGCAGTGCTCACGAACATTCACGGCGCGCACAACATCGTTCGGGCTATAAGCGAGAACCGCATCCCGGTTGAAAAGGTCGTCGGCATCTCGACGGACAAAGCTTGCAAGCCTATCAATGTGATGGGCATGACCAAGGCCTTGCAGGAGCGTGTCCTGATCGAAGCCAATCGCCGCAGCGGGCAGACCGCGTTCTGCTGCGTGCGGTACGGGAACGTGATCGCATCGAGAGGGTCGATCGTGCCTTTGTTCGTCGAGCAAATTCGCGACAAACGGCCTGTAACGGTGACCCTTCCCGAGATGACAAGGTTCTTGCTTACACTGGACAAGGCGGTCGATACCGTTATGGAAGCGCTGATCTCCGGAGATCCCGGAGAGACGTATGTTCCAAGGGTCGAGTCCGCAAGGATCACCGACGTCGCAAGAACGCTTATGGGAGATGAGGAACTGGAGATCGTCTTTACGGGTATACGGCCCGGTGAAAAGATCCACGAGATAATGGTCTCCGAAGAGGAGTGCTTCCGTACTGTCGCAAGGAACGGTTACTATGTCATCCTGCCCGTTCTTCCCGAACTTCGCGAAGACGTTGAGATCGAGGTCGCGCTCGAGTCCGAGTATTCCTCAAAGGACGACAATGTCTCTGTTGAGGAACTACGGGCGGTACTGTCGGCGGCAGGAGAGGATATCAGGCGGTTTATCGAAGAGAAAGGGTAATACTTTAAGTAACACTTTAAGTATCAGATGAAGTTAGCCACCATATTTGGTACCCGGCCGGAGATCATAAGGCTCTCCAGGGTCCTTGAAATCCTTGACCGGAACTGCGACCACACGACGGTCCACACGGGACAGAACTTTCACGAGAGCCTTAGCGGGATCTTCCTTCAGGAACTCGGGATACGGGACCCGGACCACCACCTGGGGATCCGTGCCGGCTCGTTCGGGGAACAGGCCGGAAGGATACTTTCGGGGGTTGAGAGTGTGCTCGACGAAGTTAGGCCCGACCGAGTGCTCATACTCGGCGACACGAACAGCGCATTGTCCGCGATCGTTGCCGCGAGGATGGGAATTCCCGTGTTCCATATGGAGGCCGGAAACCGCTGTTATGACGACCGTGTCCCTGAAGAGATCAACCGGCGGATCATAGACCATTCGAGCTCCGTCCTTATGCCATATACCGAAAGGAGCAAAGAGAACCTGGTCAGGGAGGGTATCGAGCGTGAGCGCATTTTTGTCACAGGTAACCCGATCAACGAGGTGATCCGTCATTACGCCTCCGCGATCGATTCCTCGGGAGCGGCACAGGCGCTGGATGTCGACCCCGGCGGATACTTCCTGGTCACGCTTCACAGGGCTGAGAATGTCGACAGCGGTCCCAGGCTCGGACGCATATTTGAGGGGCTCTCGAAGGTTGCGGAGTCTTACGGGAAGCCGCTGCTTGTGAGCGTTCACCCGAGGACCGCGGACAAACTCCGGACGTTCGGGATCGAGCCCGGATCGGACAGGGTCCGCCTGATCGATCCGCTCGGTTTCTTCGATTTTGTAAAGCTCGAGAAGAGTGCCTTCGCGGTCCTTACGGACAGCGGCACGGTTCAGGAGGAATGCGCGATCTTCGGCATCCCCAATGTTACGCTGCGGGATGTTACCGAAAGACCGGAGACGATAGAATGCGGCAGCAACGTTCTGAGCGGGTCTGATCCGGAAGCCATACTATCCGCCGTCGGCCTCGCTGTTGGAAAAAAAGGAAAATGGACCGCGCCGCCGGAATATACGGTCGAAAACGTCTCAGAAACCGTCGCGAACATCGTGCTCGGACACCTTAGCCTGAGGACTCATTCTTAGGGCGGACTGATGTCATTTGAACCCCTTCTGCTTCTGCTTGTACTTGCTGCCTGCGCGGGCGGTACGGCGATCTTTGTTCGTCTGAGCCGAAAGCAGGGAATACTGGACGTTCCCAATGAGAGAAGCCTTCATGATGTCCCGGTCCCGGTCGGTGCGGGCCTCGTGATCTCGGCAACAGTACTGACAGCGCTTCTTGCTTACTTTCTTTTGAGAGATGCCGGGTTCGAAGGCAGTTTGGCTCGCTTCGCGGCATATTTCATAGCGTCCACGGTCCTTGTGATGGTCAGCTGGCTCGACGACCTTCGGCACGTTCCTGCCTGGGTCAGATTCGGAATTCACGCATTTTCGGCACTCGCCATTCTCTGGTTCTCACCTGTGTGGGAGATGGAGAGCGGTTTCCGCCAATGGAGCTTTGCAGGTGCGGTCTTTATATGGATGGTCGGCTTCACAAACGCCTTTAACTTTATGGACGGCAGCGACGGAATAGCCGGTTCGCAAGCCGTGGCTGCAGGTCTCGGCTGGGGCGTTCTCGGCGCTGTTCTCGGTTCCGAGGCGGTCTCGTTCGCAGGGTTCGCGATCGCGGCTGCATCCGCGGCGTTCCTGTACTTCAACTGGGAACCGGCAAAGGTGTTTATGGGAGATTCGGGGAGTGCGTTCCTTGGCTTTTCATTTGCCGCATTTCCCATCTTCGCAATTGCAGATCTTGATCCCCTGACCCCCGGATCGGCCGACCGTTGGCTGATCGTACTGTATGCGGTCGCACTCACGTGGCCGTTTGTGTTTGACTCTTCAGTTACATTCTTCAGGCGCCTTCTGAAAGGCGAGCGCGTGTGGGAACCGCACAGGAAGCACCTCTATCAGGCGATGGTGATGAAAGGGATCCCGCACTCGGCAGTCGCCGCGGTCTATGGGGTGTCGGGAATCGTCTGCTCGGCCGCCGTCGTGGTCTCGGCCGTTCTTGACTCGCTGTTTCCGGTACTCGCTGCGATTGCAGTTGTCTCGGTGGCCTTGCCCGTGGCCGCGCATTTTTCAGAAGGTATCGGAAAGCGCAGGGAAGTAGTTGAGATTTCTGAACTCGAACGTCATTAACAGTTTAGGAGGATAGGTGCCGGTGAGAAAGCCGGCGCGGCAGGTGCGATCGCTTTCATTTGAGAGTTTCGGAGTAAGGTTCCGGATCCATTCCGAATCCTCGCAGTTGATCGAAAGAACTCGAGAGCGTCTTGCGCTCGTTTTTGGTTCGCTGATCCGATTTCGAGAGCTCCGGAACTGTGAGCAGGTCTTTCATATCGAACTCAGCGGCGATCGAGAGATCGAGGTCTTTGACGTCCAGACCGGCATTCGCCATCCGCTTGAATACGAGAGTTTTGACCGGACATTCGAGTCAATGGTCAGAAACCGCGTCGCCGAAATGGCGCGCGGCCACGTGTTCATTCATGCCGGCGCGGTGACCATCGAAGGGCGTGCGATCATTTTGCCAGGCCGCTCGTTCGCGGGGAAGACGACTTTGGTCAAAGCGCTTGTGGAAAGAGGGGCTGTCTATTACTCGGATGATTTTGCGGTGCTCGACCCCGAAGGCCGCGTACTTCCGTTTCCGAAGCCCCTCTCGGTCCGTAGGCCCGACGGCGAACGGGAGTATGTCGATGTCGAGGCTAAGGCTTTAGGAGCCGCCGCCGGACGCGATCCTGCAAGTTGCGGCCTTGTGTTTCTTAGTCAATATGACGAAAAGGCGCGCTGGGCTCCGCTTACCCTTTCGCCGGCAGAGGGGCTTCTGAGGCTGATCGAGCATACGGTGCCCGTCCGTACGAACACCGAGTTCTCACTTAAAGTCTTGAATAAACTAGCACTTCGTGCCATAATCGCCGAAAGCCGCAGGGCGGATGCCGATGCGGCTGCGATCAAGATAATAAATTACTTTAATCGGTTGGTTATAGGCTTGCCGCGAGATTGATTGATACATTTAATCGGCGTAGGAGGAAAGATGAACAGTTCCCAAGTTCCCATAGCTCGAAAAGAGGGTCTGGTAATCCAGGAGATGCCCGAAGAAGTCCTCATATATGACCTCGAAGAAAACAAGGCATTTAGCCTCAACCCCACTGCGGCTGAGATCTGGAGATCCTGCGATGGGAATAGGACGGTTGCCGAGATAGCGACGGGCCTGGCTGGCTCGCGCGACCAGGAAGAGAAAGAGAAACTGGTCTGGCTTGCACTGGATCAGCTTAAGGAAAAGAACCTGATCGCCAACGAACTTGCTTCGCGATACGCAGGAATGAGCCGCAGAGAAGTTATCCGGAATGTAGGGCTCGCAACGGCGATCGCGCTTCCCGTGATCGCGATGCTCAGTTTTCCGGGACAGACCCTTGCCAGCACATGTGTGGCTTCGCTTTGCGGTTCGACAGGTCTCGATTCGGGCTGTACCGGCGGCAGGCGCTGCTGCCCGAGCCAGGCGAATCCGTCGATCTACGGCTGTTTCACGAATCTCGGAAATTGCGGTGTGATCCCCGGCACGGCGGCGTGCCCGTAAAGATCAAAGCTTTGTTGCTAGCATACGGAGTCGGCTTTTCCTCAAGATGGCCGGCTCCAACTATTTGGCGCCGTGTTCCCCATCCTCTGAAAGCAAGTGGACCATTCGATCAACTTTGAAAGCTTCGGTGTGAGTATCGAACTTCAAAGCGACGTCAAACTCGATCTGGAATTTGTTAAGTCTCTGCTGCCGTGCATCGAGGAATCCGCCGCCGATCGAGATCCGGATGCGATCGTGTCCCTTGTCACGGACGTACCCCAGGCTGACAGGGGGCTTTTCTTTGACAACGAGCGGGTTGCGGAAATACGCGGACTCGAGATTCCGGACCTGCAGGGCGCAGCCTCGAAACTGCAGCTTCTGATTGCGCTTCACGCGGCCCCCACTTATCTCTTCCTTCATGCGGGCGCGGTCACATTGGGACGGAAGGCAGTGCTCTTTCCGGGCAGCACCCATTCAGGCAAGTCTACTTTGACGAGGGCATTTCTCGATTCCGGTGCGCGATACTTGTCGGATGACTGCGCGGTGATAGGGGAAGATGGACGTGTGCATCCGTATCCGGTTCCGCTCAAACTGCGCACCAATGGCCCTTCAGAGCATCGGGCCGGTGATCCGTATTCCGTAGAGGACAAACCCTGTGAGATAGCAATGATCATCTCAACCGCCTATTCCGAAGGGGCCAAGTGGGATCCGGAGGAACAGGAGAGAGGCGATCTTGTCTGGTCGATGCTGAGCCACCTGTTCTGGCCCGAGATCGTCAGGAAGCATCCGGAAGAGACATTCGGCAGATTGAAACTGATAGTTGAACGCCCGCTTTTGCTCAAAGGACCTAGGGGGGAGGCGGACGAGGTCGTAAAAGAAGTTCTTGCAAGACTCTGAACGACCGACGGGGAATTTCTCCTGAAAGAAATGTCTGAAGAGTTTGATGATGTCTCGACCGCCGAGCGCGTAACCGCGCTTCTGGACAAGGTCCACGAGCATTACCTTGCGACGCTTTTCTCGGAACTGAACGATCTGCAGTTGCGCGCGATCCTGATCAAGGGCTGGGCCGCCACGAGGAATTATCCGGAAGATTCCAGGAGATCGCCCGGAGACATCGATCTGCTCATCGATCCTTCCGAGGCAGGATCGGAAGAGATCCTCAGCTTAACCGGAAATCCCAGGAAATTCGGAGCAATAGACCTTCATGCCGGTCCGAGACACCTCGACACGCTTTCTTTTGAAGAACTGTTCGAACGTTCGGGTACAGTTGATCTGGACGGTGTTCCGATCCGGACCCTGTGTCCGGAGGATCACCTGAGGGTCTTGTGCGTTCACTGGCTCACCGACGGCGGCGAAAAGAAGGACAGGCTCTGGGACATCTACTGGGCGGTCGAAAACCGACCCTCTTCGTTCAGCTGGGAAAAGTGCCTTGGGGTCGTGTCCGCACGTCGAAGGCGCTGGGTCGTATGCACGATCGGGCTGGCTCACAAACACCTGGACCTTGCGATCGACGATCTCCCGTTTGCAGAAGAAGCAAAGGAACTTCCCGTATGGTTCACGCGTGCGGTCGAGAGCCGTTGGAATAAGGGAGTGCCTCACGTCCCTCTGTCGCAGTCGCTGGACAATTTCAGGCAGCTCTCACAGCAGATGAGAAAAAGGCTTCCTCCCAGTCCCGTTATGGCGACGATCGGAATGGAGGGAAGTTTTGACGCGCGCACGCGGGTTCATTATCAGATCGGATACCTGATAAAGCAGGCGGTGCCTTCACTAAAGCGGATCCACGCTGTTCTCAGAGGCCGTAGGTGACAAGACCGTATATGCATATAACTCTCGCGATCGATACGTGCCTCGGCGCAGGAAGCGCAGCGCTTTTCGCTGACGGCGAGGAGGTCCGTGCTTTGGATGAACTCAGCAGTAGCAAGCAGGACGCGCCGCAGATCCACGCTGTCAATGAAATGCTTGCATCGGAAGGACTTCGGATCGATTCTCCGGACGAGATGATCGTAACCCGCGGTCCAGGGAGCTTTACAGGAGTACGTACGGGCATCTCTATTCTGAGGGGATTGCTGCGCGCGAGACGCTTTTCATACTCCACATGTACCGTTATGGAGGCCCTGACCGCGGCGGTTCCGGATGACTTCGGACATTGCAGGACGGCGATCTACGCAGGGAAAAGAGAGGTCGCGATTCAGGATTTCAAGCGGGAAGGGAACCACTTCAAAATGAAGGGAGGCCATCTCCTCGTCGAAAAGGATCTCCTGCTTAGGACCGATGGGCAGTTTCTGGTCCTCGGACCTGGGTTGGCGCCCTGGGCGGGGCCGGACGGGGAATTCGGAGGGGGGGAGGGGATTATCAGGTCGGACCGAAACGTCGCGCGTCTCGCGTTCCGGTACGTGAAATCGCTTGCGGAAGAAGAAGTGTCGCAAACTCTTGAACCCCTGTACACGCGCGATTTTGTGGCAGGACGTTCGTAAGGTGATTTGGACGATCAGGAAGGCGAGGATCTCGGACTGTGCCGCGGTCAAGTTGATCGAGGGGGAAGCAGGGCTCTCCGCGTGGACTGAAGAAGCCTACTCCATTGAGGCGATACGCACGGGTTCCATATTCCTGGTCGCTTCAGATCCGGACGAAGATACAATCGCCGGCTTCACACTAATGCGTCTGATAACGACAGAAATAAAAGACCGGGACGCTGCCGAATCCTTTTTCGAAGCTGAAATTCTCAATCTTGGGGTCCGATCAGAGCTTCGCAGGAAGGGAATCGCAAGATCCCTTGTTTCCGCGGTGATATCCGAACTGGAGGCGCTGGGAAGGGGCACATTGCATCTTGAGGTCCGTTCGCGGAATGAAGAAGCGATCGCCTTCTACACGCACCTCGGGTTCGAGATCTCGGGCCGAAGACCCGGATTTTATAGCTCGCCTGTGGATGATGCGGTCCTTATGTCAAAGCGAATTTAGAAAGTCCTTGCGAATTTTTCGGGGCTTGGGCTATTATTGGGTTTACAGGGAAAAATTTGAGACCGGGCCGAATTGGCTCGGATCGGTTTGAAAAACTATCACCACAGAAAGGAAGGGAAACCCAAGCATATGGACATGTCGACAACCGAGTCTGTGAAAGAAGTGTTAATGAAAGAAAGTCAGACATTCAGGGACCTTGTTCACCAGCACGAAACCTACGAAGAACGTCTATCAGAACTTGCCAGTCTTACCTATCCCAGCGAATCAGAACAGATCGAAGAGGTCACGATCAAGAAAAAGAAATTGAATGTGAAGGACGAGATCTACGCCATGATGGCGGAGTATCAGAAGTCCCACTAAAAGCTGGCGATTTGGAAATGAAGCAGAAAGGACGGCTGTCATTTGCCGTCCTTTTTCGTTTGGCAGAGGCCTTTTGGAGCGAGAACTGCAAGTCCAGAATCGAATGGGACCAGTAGATAGCTTCCGGCATTTACAGGCGGTGCGGCAAAGTACTCCGCTCCTTCAACCCTATAACTGTTGAGGGCTCTTCCGTCCTCGATGTTCAGGACAAGCAGCTCTGTCGAACCATAGGCCGCAAACGCATAGAACCCGTCTCCGACTTTCGCGCTTCCGACAATCCGTCCCGCGAGCTTTCGCTTCCAGATCCTGCTCCCGTTTCCGTCGGAAAGGAAGTATACAAAGTTGTCCCTGGATGTAACCAGAACACCTTCATCTTCTGCTACGAGCTTGTCTATGGTTCCGCCGGTCCTTGAGCTCCATCCGATCTCTCCGCTTTCGCGATCGACTGAGTAGACGGTCCCGGCTGATGAACCGGCATAGATCTCTGCGTCGAGAACGGCGAATGCACCCGAAGGCTCCGAAGGCAGTTTGAACCGCAATGTGGTGGCCCCTGTCTCGCCATCGAGAAGGTAAACATCCCCCTTCGCCGACCAGGCGAACACGTCCATGCCCGACCGGTAAATGCCGGAAAGCCCTCCCTCTGTAAGCTCCCGCTCCCATCTGATCCCTGATTCGTCTGCGAGGCGTAGAACATTCGAGCCGACGAGCAACAGCAAACCGGTTCCATATGCTTCCGTTTCAGCGGATCTACCGCCTTCTATCAAAGGGCCAGAGAAGGAAACGCCGGAGAGGGGATCGATCGAAGCAGACCGGAAGGTCCTACGGCCGTCTTCTGCAAGGATGCTGGAATGAATAGTTACCTTCGAACCGTTCTGAAGAGGCGGCAGCATCAGTTCACCGCTGGTTTCGACGGTCCAGAATATGTCCCCGGTTAATAGCGAAAGGGCGACGAGCCGGGCGGGCGTCTGAGGTAGGAAGATTGTAGTTGTGTTATCAGACGCGGGCGGGATCCGAGTCATCGAGGCAGAATCGAAGACCCAGCACGTTTCAAGCGGCCTGCTCCATAGGGAATCAGTTTGCGCGCTTGCCGGTACGGTAAGGCCGAACGCGCTTGCGAGGAAGATGGTTATAGAAACCCAAACTGCTGATCTCATTAAATCTTATGCGCTTTGTGTTTTAATGCGCAGTTGAATAGAATTGTCGCGGAAACGGTTTCGGTCCATTTGACCGGTCAGAAGCCGTCCGATGAGCGCCGGTCTCCCATCCGTTCGCTCGCTACTACCCACAACAAAGGAGCTTTCTATGTCATTCAACAAGATCATCATCGTAGGCAACCTCGGAAGAGATCCCGAGCTGCGATACACCCCTCAAGGCACCGCTGTATGCAATTTCTCAATGGCCACAAACGAAAAACGCAGGGACAAGTCCGGTGAACTTCAGGACATTACGACCTGGTTTCGTGTGACTCTCTGGGGCAGACAGGCTGAGAACGCCTCCAAATATCTTCAAAAAGGGAGCCAGGTCTACATCGAAGGCCGTCTTCGGATCGACGAGTGGACCGACAGGGACGGAAACACCCGGCAGACGCTCGATGTCAACGCCTCAGACATGCAGTTTCTGGGCGGCGGCAGGCAGGACGACTACTCTTCGGGCGAAAACGAGGAATACGATTCCGGAGGGTCCGAGTCGGCGAAAGCCGCCGCATCCGGTGATTCGGGCGGTGACGACGACATCCCGTTCTAACGCAGTCTCTCTCGATCGGGCGGGCGTGGTTATCACGCGCCTGCCCATTTGCCCATCGCCCTGAACTTCTCGAACCTTTTCTCCAGAAGCTCCTCGCTCGTCATTTTTCTCAGTTCGCTGAGATGCTTTTTCAGGATCGATCTGAGTCCCTCGGTCACATGGTTCTCGGCAAACTCTTCCGCCGAATCCTCTGAGTACTCCCACTTGACGGATTCCGGGACTATCTCGTCGATGATCGCGAGGGTCTGTAGATCGGACGCGGTAAGCTTGAGGCTGTTCGCGGCCTTCTCAGCCTGGGACGCGTCCTTGAAAAGAATTGCGGCGCATCCTTCCGGAGAGATCACCGAATAGACCGCATTTTCGAACATGAGCACGCGGTCGCCGATCCCGATCGCCAACGCTCCTCCGGACCCTCCTTCGCCAAGCACAACTATGATCGTAGGAACCTTCAGATGCGCCATTTCGCGCAGATTGTACGCGATCGCCTCCGCCTGGCCGCGCTCCTCGGCATCTATCCCCGGATACGCTCCCGGAGTGTCAACGAAGGTGATCACAGGCCTCGAAAACTTCTCCGCGAGTTTCATCACCCTGAGAGCCTTTCTGTAACCCTCGGGTTTCGGCATTCCGAAGTTCCTGTGGCGCCGCTGGTTCGTATCCCGACCTTTTTGCTGGCCGATCACCGCCACTTCTTCGCCTCCCAGGCGCGCGAAGCCCGCCACGATAGCAGGATCATCGGCGAACCGGCGGTCGCCGTGGAGCTCCTTGAAATCGGTAAAGACGTGCTCGAAGATGTCGAGCGCATACGGCCTCTGCGGGTGACGGGCCCTCTGAACCCGCTCAAATGCGCTTTCGTTCGAAGTATCCATAAGTTCACCCGAAGTCCCAGTCGACCGCGCATCCAAGCGCTTCCAGATCCCGTTCGAGTCGCCCGGAGCCTATGATCCGGAACGGTTCGGACCTCAACCGGACACCGACCCCATTGCCGGCCGGTATGTCCAGAAGGACATCGCAGCTTCCTTTGCCGCTGCCGAGAAGCGAGAAAACACGCTCAAGGACCGCATTGTCAAATGCGTTTTCGGGAAGCTTGATTATAAGGCTTCGTGCGTTTTTGTAAATCGCCTCGGTCAGGCTTGTCGCCTCGTTTACGATTACGACCAGATCGCTTCCGTCGTTGGATTCCACCCTGGCATCGACGATCAGAAGCTCGTCGTCCTTGAAAAGGTCGGAGTACTTGCCGAATGCCTCGGCCCAAGCGAGGCACTTGACGTTGCCTGTCTGGTCCTCGAGCGTGAATATGCAGAACCTGTTTCCTTTGCGGCTCTGCCTGACCTGCGGCTTGGCGACCATCCCCGCGAGCCTCACCTGGTCCCCGGGACCGACCTCTCTGAAACCGTTTATCTTGCCGATCCCCATTTCCGATAGCCTCGGCGCGTGACTGTCGAGTGGGTGATTTGACAGGTAGAAGCCGACGGCGGTCTTTTCCTTCGCGGAGAGTTCCGCGCTCGACCACCTCATCGCGTACGGAAGGAAGTCCTTCGATTCCGCCACGCCGACGGCCGCGGCGCCGAACAAGGCGCTCTGGCCCATCTTTTTGTCGTTCCAGACCCTTTGCCCGTGATTCAGCGCCTCGTCGATGCACTCGAAGTGGCGGGCACGCCACATCGCGGGGTCCCCCTCAGGGTCAAGCGAATCAAACGCCCCGGCGCAGATCAGGCTCTCCAGGGCCCTCTTGTTGATCGATCCCTGTTCGATCCTCGAAACGAAATCAAAGAGGGAAGTGAACCGGCCGGCGCTGTTGCGGGCCTCGAGGATAGCTTCGACGCTTCCAGCCCCTATACCCTTGATCGCTGTAAGTCCGAACCTTACCGCGCCTTCGAGGGGCGTAAATCCCGAGTCGCTTTCGTTGACGTCCGGAGGCAGGAGCTGCAAGCCGAAATCCTTTAATTCGTTTGCGTATTTGTAGATCTTTGCGGAATCGTTCGCCTCGCTCGAAAGCACTGCGGCGTAAAAGTGCTCCGGATGATGCGCCTTTAGATATGCGGTCTGAAACGCCACATAAGCGTAGGCCACCGAGTGGCTGCGGTTGAAGCCGTAATCCGCGAACTGCGCCATCAGATTGTAGATCTCTTCGGCCTTGTCTTTCTCGATCCCCCTTTCTACCGCGCCGTCTATGAAGCGCTTTTCGTGTTCCGCCATCGCGGCGCGCTTCTTCTTTCCCATCGCCCTGCGCATCATGTCCGCTTCGCCGAGCGAGTAACCGGCGAGTTTCTGCGCCAGCTGCATGATCTGCTCCTGGTAGACCAGGATTCCGAACGTGTTCCTCAGAATGTCCTCCATTTCGGGAACAATGTACGAGACCTTCTTTTCGCCCCTGCGCCTCGCGATGAAATCATCGACCATCCCGCCGTCGAGAGGCCCCGGCCTGTAAAGCGCGTTAAGCGCCGCAAGGTCCTCGAGGTCCTTCGGCTTCAGCTTGCGGCAGATCTCCTGCATTCCGCCGGATTCGAACTGGAATACGGCATCCGTCCGCCCGTCGCAGAAAAGCTTAAGCGTCCGCTCGTCGCTT
Source organism: Aridibacter famidurans (assembly GCA_024103495.1). Taxonomy (GTDB): domain Bacteria; phylum Acidobacteriota; class Blastocatellia; order Pyrinomonadales; family Pyrinomonadaceae; genus Aridibacter; species Aridibacter famidurans. Next base: position 10,412 of record JAGFIQ010000003.1, on the reverse strand, counting down.
AAGGAGACCTCGCTCCAGTCGACCGTCTCGCCGGTCTTCTGCTTAAGACTCGTTAAGCAATCGTTTATTATCGTTAAGGTCGTCAGCGCCAGGAAATCCATCTTAAGCATTCCCGCGTCTTCCAGGTCCAGCATGGGGTACTGGCTCGTCAGTTCGTCATTCCGGCTCGAGATAGCGACCGGTACAAGCTCTTGCAGGGGCTGAGGTGAGATCACTACGCCCGCCGCGTGTACGGAAGTGTGCCGTGAACATCCTTCCAGCCTCAACGCGAGATCTACCAGTTCCGCCACTTTCTTATCCGAGGCTACCGCCTTCCGGAGCTCCGGGACCTGTTCGAGAGCCTGGCCTATGCTCACATTGCGGCCGCGGACCGGCGGCGGGATCAGTTTCGCGATGCGCTCGACATCAGCGTACGGCATGTTGAGCGCTCGGCCGACATCCTTGATCGACGCCCTCGAGGCCATCGTTCCGAACGTGATTATCTGGCAGACGGAGTCCCTTCCGTAAAACTCCGCGACATGCTCAATGACCTCGCCGCGGCCCCGCACGCAGAAGTCGATGTCGATATCGGGCATCGAAACTCGCTCCGGGTTTAGAAAACGCTCGAAAAGCAGGTCGTGCTGTATCGGATCTACGTCCGTGATCTCCAGGCAGTAGGCGATCAGGGACCCTGCGGCGGAGCCTCGGCCCGGTCCGACCGGGATGTCCCTTTCGCGGGCGTAACGCACGAACTCCCACACGATCAGGAAGTAGCCGGGGAATCCCATTTCCCCTATGATCCTGAATTCCTCTTTCAGCCTTTCCCGATACGTCTCCAGCGGATACCTCAGTTCGTCCTTCTCGGCGAGATTATCCCAAACCTCGGCCTTCCTCTTCAGAAAGCCTTCCTCGACGACCGACTCAAGATAATCCTGCTCGGTCTCAGACGGGCTGTCTGCCGGGATCGGGTACTTCGGTAGAAAGTACCTGTTTCCCAGATCGAACTCGACATTGCACTCGGAAGCGATCTTCAACGTGTTCTCAAGCGCTTCCGGATGCTTACGTCCGAAGAGTTCCCACATCTCCTCTTTCGAACGCAAGTAGTAGTTGTCGCTCCCGAGCCTTGGCCTTGACGCGTCTTCGACCGTCCGTCCCTCGCCGATGCAAAGAAGGACCTCGTGCGCCCTTGCGTCCTCCTTTGTAAGGTAATGCGCATCGTTCGTTGCGACGAGCGGAACGCCAAAGTCCTTGGAAAGCGACGCGATCCCGTCTCTTACCGCGGCCTCCTCCTCGATCCCGTGGTCCTGTAGCTCGAGGTAAAGGTCGTCGTCGAAAATGTCGCGCAGCAGGTGAACATTTCGCGAAGCCTTCTCAAAACTTCCGTTTCGGAGGTGGTGGCCCACGGGACCATTCAGATTCGAGGTTAGACAGATCAGGGAGCCGGAACGCTCCTTGAGAAGCTCGATGTCGATCCTGGGCTTGTTGTAGAGACCTTCCGTGTAGGCCCTCGAGGCAAGATTCACGAGATTCAGGTAGCCTTCGTGATCTTTCGCAAGCAGAACGATGTGGTAGTAAGGCAGTTCTCCGGATTCCACTACGGCGGACTGATCGAAGCGGCTGCCGAAGGTAAGATTCGCCTCGTAGCCTACTATGGGCTTCAGGCCCGCGTAGGTCATTTGCCTGTAGAAGGAGACCGCGCCGAACATATTTGCATAGTCCGTGATCGCGCAGGCGCCCATCTCCATCTCTGAAAGCTTCTCGACCAGAGGTTTCAGGCGGATGCAGCCCTTCAGAAGGCTGAAGTCCGTGTGGACGTGCAGATGGACAAAATCCCCTGTTTTCGACATAATTTTCGTTTTCGGCGGGCAGTGAGGTATCCGTCTTCGGTATGAAAAAAGTTTATTTGGAAACCCACGGATGTCAAATGAATGTGTCGGATTCGGAGAGGGTCTCGACGCTTCTCGAATCCGAGGGCTTTGAGATCACCGCTGACGAAAGCTCCGCAGACATCGTTCTGCTCAACACTTGTTCGGTCCGAGAGAAGGCAGAACACAAGCTGTACACGAGGGTCGGGCAGATAAAACCCGGCGGAAGGGGAGACAAAATCGTAGGCGTGATGGGCTGCGTCGCCCAGCTGGAGGGCGAGACTCTCTTCGAGAAGGACCGCGGGATCGATTTCGTCGTCGGGACCAGGGCCGTGGGAAGGGTCCACAAGGCCATCCGCCAGGCGGTATCCGGAAACGCGAAAGTAATAGACCTCAAGGACCGCGAGGACGATTACGACTGGACGGTCGCTGACAAGAGCCGGCATTCGCCGTATGTCGCATTCCTGCCGATCATAGAGGGCTGCAACAAGTTCTGCACTTACTGCATAGTCCCTTTCTCAAGAGGCAGAGAGAAGAGCCTCCCCGCGTCGGAGATCGTCCGGCAGGTGCTGGAACTTCGCCGTACAGGCGTGAAGGAAGTGCATCTTATCGGGCAGAACGTGAACAGCTACAGACCCGGGACGGAATCCGGCCTGGAAGAGTTCCGGGGCGCTACCCCGTTTTCCAGGCTTCTAAGGGCGGTAGCCGCCACCGGAATCGAGAGGATCAAGTTCACGACCTCATTTCCGAGAGACTTTCATCCCGACATCGTCGATGCGTTGGACGAATACGAGAACCTCTGCAACTGGGTGCACCTGCCTGTGCAAAGCGGAAGCGACCGTATCCTGAGGGCGATGCGAAGGGGCCATACCGTTGAGAGCTACATGCAGCGGATCGAGCGCATACGCAGGTCTCCGAGAGAGATCGCGATCACGACCGATATCATCGTCGGCTTTCCGGGCGAGACGGATGAGGATTTCCGGGGCACGAAGGAACTTGTAAGGGATTGCGGATACGACGCGGCCTACATATTCAAATATTCTCCAAGGCCCGGGACGCCGGCCGCCGAACTGGAGGACGATGTGTCGGACGAGACAAAGAAGACCCGTTTTCTGGAGCTCGAGGAGATCCAGAAAGAAAACCTGGCGCGATCTTTAAGTAATGCTGTTGGAAAGGTTTACAATGTGCTCGCGGAAAAGACATCCGAACGGGACGGCGGTCATCTGTCGGGCCATACTTCGTGCCACAAGGTCGTTAATTTTCCCGGAAACGGCGCGGCCCCTGGCGAGATCTGCCGGGTAAAGATCACCGAAGCGAAAAGCAACACTTTGTTTGGTGAAAGGGTTTAAATTTTGTAGGATAGTCGCATGCAGATCGAGGTTAAAATCGGCGCTCTGATCATGGATCCGAACAGTAACACGCCGATTGTGGTCCTCAAGGGCGTCGATTCCGAGAAGATCCTCCCGATATGGGTCGGTGCGTTCGAAGCGAACGCGATTGCGCTCGAGATCGAAAAGATCGTTCCACAGCGCCCTATGACCCACGACCTCCTCCGGAATTTCATTGTCGAAATAGGCTTCACCGTCAGGAAGATCGTCATTTCCGATCTCAAAGAGAACACTTTTTACGCGGTGATCGAGTTGAGCGACAAGGAAGGAGAGACCGTTTTTTTCGACGCGCGCCCGTCCGATGCGATCGCTCTCGCGCTCCGCACGGACTGCCCCATTTTTGTCGAGGAAGAGGTGTTCGAGGTATCCGGCCAGGCGGCGGAATCCGAAGAGCCTTCGTTCGAAAGTTCTGAACCTACCCAGACTGAGGAGTGGCCTGATCTGATCGATTAGGTTTTACCGGATGATCATCGCAATCGCAAACCAGAAAGGCGGCGTCGGAAAGACCACGACCGCGATCAACCTCGCGGCCGGCTGTGCGATCAGGGGAAAACGAGTCCTGATCGCGGACCTGGATCCACAGAGCAATACATCTCTTTCATTCGTTTCACACGAGAATCTGAACGGCAGCGCATACGAGCTTCTGACGAACCCGGAGCGGAACATAGAGGAATTCGTGTATCCCACGGGCGTTGAAGGCGTCGACGTTATTCCTTCAAAGATCAATCTTGCCAAGCTCGAGGCCAAACTCGTCGGAGAATTCGACGCCATCTACAGGCTCAAGGACAGGATCGAGCCGTTGAAGGGCAAATACGACCTGATCATCTTCGATACTCCGCCTACTCTCGGGTTGATCACGGTCAACGCGCTTGTCGCTGCGACGCACGTGCTTATCCCGATCCAATCGTCCTATTTCGCGCTCGAAGGCACGGACGACCTCCTGGAGACGATCGAAAAGGTCCGTTCGCGCCCTAATCCGAACCTCGAGATCCTGGGGGTTCTCGTAACGCTTGTCGACAAGAGGACCACTTTATCCAAAGACGTCGAGGCCCACATACGAGACGTGTTCGGGCCCAAGGCCTTCGAAACGACGATCAGCCGAAGCGTGAGGCTCGAGGAGTCGCCTGCGCACAAAGAACCGATCTATTCCTTTGCTCCCAATTCCAGCGGCGCCGTCGAGTATATGAGCCTCGCTGAGGAGGTGCTTAACCGTGGCTGAGAGAGGACTGCCTCTGGGGATCAAGATGCGCCATGATTCCCATTACGTGGAAGAACTGGCGAAGGCGAACCGTTCCGTAGGAAAGGTAATCGCGATCGACCGTATCGAACCGAACCCCGACCAGCCAAGGAACGAGATCGGCGATCTGACCGAGCTCAGCGCCTCCATTAAGAATCAAGGAATACTTGAACCATTGCTCGTTAAACCGCGTGATAATGGCACTTACATGATCATTGCCGGTGAACGCCGATGGAGGGCAAGCAAGCTCGCGGGACTCACCGAAGTTCCTTGCATAGAGCTCGATATCGACGAGAACACGATAGCGGAGATCGCACTCGTCGAGAACCTGCAGCGTAAGGACCTTACGATCTGGGAGGTGGCCGACGGCCTTCTGGATCTTACTGTTCGGTTCGGGTACACCCACGACGACATCGCCGAAAAGATCGGCAAAAGCCGTTCGACTGTCACGGAATCGATCGCTATTGCCGGACTCCCCAAGGGGATCCGAGCCAGATGTGTCGAGGGCGAGATTACTGCGAAATCGGTTCTGATCGAGATCTCCAGGCAATTCGACGAGGACGCTATGAATGCGCTCCTGGACGAGATACTCGACAAGGACCTGAAACGGACCGATATACGCGACAAGACGCGTACGGAAAAGGAACTGAAGAAACCGGAGAAGGCTGAGCCATCGCGGAAAGCGTCGGAGAACGTAAAAGCACCAACTCCACCTGAGGGCGCCACCGAACCGGAAATAGAAACGGACGAACCGGAAGAGGAATCCGCAGCCAACCGTTTCGAGTTTTTTGCCGAAGACGGAAGTTTTGAGCTTAAGATCGATTTCGCCTCGGAAGAGGAGTATTCGAGAAAGGACATCCTGATCGCTCTAAAGAACGCCTTTGACGCCGTTAAGAGCGGAAAATCCGAAGAATGATCGCGCTGCTCTCCCGATGAACAACATAATCCTTATTATCAGACGCGCTGCAAATACCTCGATGTCGAAAGGAGATGTCCTCCCTACGCCTTCATCGTGAATGATTGCAGATTTCGTCTCCTGTCTCCCGTCTCTTGTCTCCACTTCCGCATCTCCGGCTGCAGTATTTGACCTCCTTCCAGACGTTTTTCCATGTCGATATCGTCGACGCCCGCGAGGATCGATTGGTAATCAGTTGGGAACATGAAACCGTCTTCGAAAAAAGACGGGGATCGTTTGCGAGAACCAAAGATCTTCTGGGTATTGAAGAGTCTTCAAATTGCCAAATAGACAAGAAACTCAGGAGCCAGGATATTACCGCAAGACGCTCATTTTCTTGGAGCGAAGATCAAGAAGCACTCTTTTCGCTCGAAGAGTGCCGTAAGAAACAGACGTTGATGCAAGCACCTTTAATCCGAGAGTGCGGCCTTTGACAGCAAGAGCATCACCTCCGAACCCCAAGAAGCCCTTAATTTCCGTCGATGATGTAAATGGCAGTGATCTTCGGCTTCCCTTCAACGATCCGGTAAGCAATCTTCTTCATAAACAGAGTGTTGTGCATCAATCCTTCGACCTTGAAAGTGCAAACACCTGCACCGCAGCCTTCCAATTTGGTTTGGGACCGATTTGGAAATCCCGGCTCGACTTCCGAACGCTTCAGACTGAATTCCGTGAACTCGAGAGTAGGAAACATTTGCTTATTAACTGATTCATCTCCAAGTGAATCCGCGACAACGAGTTCGAACCCAGCTTCTGCAACGTAACTTTCTTCGAGATTGTCCAGCGCGCGCATTACGAAAGCCATTGACACCTCTTCCGCCATACGCACCGCAGGATCCTTTGGCCCTTGCTCAACAGAACCCTCATCATTCAAGGCTCGTCCGATGATCTTGAGTCCATACCGATCGAAACAGGTTCCAAGACGCGCCGTAAAATCCCATCTACCGGAAGGATTCTCCGCGAACGCTATTTCGAGAATCCCCCAATTCCGCGTATTGTTCTTCAACGGATCGACCAGGGAAGCCTCGCATTCATTCTTTCCGCTGTCATCAGTCCAGTATCCTCGGTAGTACCCGCGATAGCTTCGGCTATCCCTCGCCGGGTCGGCTAGCAAGCCACCTATAAATAGGCGTGTTACGGCGCCCTTTGCTTCGGGAGTTTCAAGTTTGAAGACAGCGGTATCTTCTACATTCTTTTCCCATTCGACCCTTCCATAATTTGAGCCCCAGGCCTCATCCGCAAAAACAATCCCTGGCAGGGCTAACAATGCCAGAGCGAGTGCTATTACGATCCTTCTGGCGTACAGTCTTTCAGTAATCGTCACGTCGTGAGTTCGCTTGATTAGTTTCTTCAATTTTCCACCCCTGTTAGAAATTAGTTTCGAATTTGACCTCTATCCGACGGCACATCGTAACCGCATTCTGCGCAAATCAACAGACCCATCAGGCAATTGACTCACGTTTTGGTCTTTGACGGCCATTTCCCGAAACGCCCCCGACAGAATTCTCAGATCGAGACCCGTTGATCGTTCCCTTTTCTAAATCAGTAGAGGTGGCTCACTTTTTGGCTATTTGAAGCCCCAAACTTAAGCTCTGGACAGTGCCTGCCGGTTAGTCTAGCATTGGTGCATCTTCAGACGCTGCTTTTACCCTGAACAGCAAAGAATTCTGCATTTTCTTGATTCCAGAAGAAGGGCGCGTCGCGTTATCCTTTTCGACTAATTCTTCAAGAAACGTATGAGGTTTTGGTCATCCTTCTGAATATGAACAAAACGCTATTTAGATCCTCCGCCAGACTATTTGTCACTTTGGTTTTCTGCAGCTTTCTTGCCGCTGTATTTGCGACCGGAGTATCCGGTCAACAGCCCGAGAGCTGCATTAGATTTCAAGAGGGGCAGCCCCGGGCCGAATGCTGGAGAAGAAACGCCTTCATACAGGGTTTATCCCTTAGCGGAGCTTACCTTGTAGGCATGAATTTCAGCGGGACCTCGGTGCTATCCGGGCGTCAGATGACCCGAGCCAACCTCTCTCGGGCTAATCTACGGTCCGCACGTTTGGCGGGAACGCAACTGACCGGAGCGAACCTCTCTTACGCAGAACTCTCCGGAGCCGACCTGATCGGGGCCGATCTTACAAACGCGAATCTCACCGGAGCCAATATCAACGGCGCCGTCGTCTCTCGTCAAAACAAGGGTGGCATGTCGATCACCAAGGGCATTAACTTCGAGGACTGGAAGCGGCGAGGGGGAAAGGTGGTGAATGACATAGCCAGTAATCCTCCGAAGCCTTCGGCGCCATACACGGGGGGCAGCGGCAGGCGTCCGGTCGTCCGCAACTCGCTTGGTATGGAATTCGTGAGCGTTCCTGCCGGCAGGATAGACTACTGTACTGAGAAAACCGGCCGGCTCGTATATCTCCGCAATTCGTTTCTGATCGGTGTCACAGAAGTGACTCAACGCCAGTGGCAACAAGTAATGGGAACGGACATTCGTCAGCAGCACCGGCTTGCCTATTTGAAGAACCAAGCTTATCGGACAGAAGTTCCTAAAGGAGTTGGGCCGGACTACGCCATGTATTACGTCAACTGGGAGGAGGCCAGGGAGTTTGCCAGGAGACTGAGCGCGAGAGATAGGGATTTCGATTATCGCCTTCCGAGTCAGATCGAATTCCTTTATGCAGCCAGAGCCGGAACAACGAGCCCCTATTACTACGGCGACGAACCGGATGACAAGTTTGCTAACATTCCAAAGAATTTTTTGCCAAACCCTGACCGCGTCAAAACCGTGAAAGGATATCCGCCAAATCCTTGGGGACTTTACGACATCGAAGGCAACGTCACTGAGTGGATGGAGGACCGGGCGGGCCAAGATTGCCGTTCCTATCCCTCAGATGGCTCTCCCCTTCTGAGTCCTTCTGCTCCAGACTCCCGTTCCGCTGTTGTGAGAGGCAATTCATGGCAGATGACCGGTGGCCCTGACTATTCATTTGGTCTTTACGATATGGACAGCCGAACTCCTGACCTTGGCTTCCGCCTGGTGGCAATAGACTTGCGCCGCGCTGCTGCAGTTCCTGTTACTCCCGAACGCCCGCCGGTTACCCCGGCCCCGTCAGTGCCCCAAAAGCTGAATGCCCCGATGCGTGCTTATCCGACGGATAACAGGGTGGTTAAACTCCAGGGAGTCCGGACATCAGGGCCAATTAGATTCGGGTGGCATCCTGTACGGGGCGCGGTCGCCTACATAATCGAAGTGCAAGAGTTAAAGTCAGGCCGTTGGGTCCCGCATACGCGTGAACGAGTCACGGGTACGGTGCAGTGGGTACAGAGATTTCCTTTGGGTCAGGGCCGATGGCGGCTTACAACCCTTGGTCCGAACAACTTCGAAGGCCATACGACTCAATGGTGGTCTTTCAAACTTGATCTCGCGATCAATCCTTTCTGACAATTCAACTAAGGCTTACCGGGCTCACGCAGCGGATTTTCAAAGTCCGCTGCGTCCTTCTTGTCCTCGGGCGCCACTCGTTGACTCACCCCTGAAATATCGATATGATTTCCCCTTTATGTAAATCCGTCTTGCCTTTCAGGTACAGGCTGTAAAGGAGTATTGGAACATTGTCTAAGTCACACTTTTTGTTTACCTCGGAATCGGTCACGGAAGGCCATCCCGACAAGATCTCGGACCAGATCTCAGACGCGATCCTGGATGCCATCCTCGAACAGGACCCGACCGGCCGCGTGGCCTGCGAAACCCTTGTAACCACGGGGCTTGCAGTCGTCGCAGGAGAGATCACGACCGACGCCAAGGTCGATTTCCAGAAGATAATCCGGAGCACCATCCACGACATCGGCTACAACAACGCGCACTACGGCTACGACTCGAACACGATGAGCGTGTTGAACGCACTGGGCACTCAGTCGCCCGACATCGCTCAGGGCGTCGACACAGGCGGCGCCGGCGACCAGGGGCTTATGTTCGGTTTCGCCTGTAACGAAACTCCCGAACTCATGCCGATGCCCATCCAGATGGCGCACGACCTTACGCTGAAGCTCTCCGAGGTTCGCAAACACGGCACGCTCGGATACCTTAGGCCGGACGGGAAGTCCCAGGTGACGATCGAGTACCGCAACGGCAAGCCCGCTCGCGTCGAGGCGGTCGTGATCTCCTCGCAGCACGCGGACGACGTCGATAACGACAAGATCCGCGAAGATATTATGGAGAAGGTCATCAAGGCGGTGATCCCCTCCGAACTTCTAGACGAAAACACCAAGTACCACATCAACCCGACTGGCCGTTTCGTCGTCGGCGGTCCTATGGGGGACGCAGGGCTCACGGGGCGCAAGATCATTGTCGATACCTACGGCGGCTACGCTCCGCACGGCGGAGGCGCCTTCTCCGGAAAAGATCCCACAAAGGTCGACAGGTCCGCGGCCTACATGGCGCGTTACATTGCGAAGAACATCGTCGCGGCAGGGCTCGCCGACAAATGCACGGTACAGCTGGCTTATGCAATCGGCGTCGCGGAACCAGTTTCGGTCCTCGTTGACACGCACGATACCGGCAAGATCGACGAAGATAGGCTTTCAGAGATCGTCCGTGAGAACTTCGAGCTGACGCCGAAAGGGATCATCGAGACGCTCGATCTTCGCAAACCTATCTACAGGAACACCGCCGCTTACGGCCATTTCGGGCGCGAGGGCTTCAGCTGGGAGCAGACGGACAAGGCGGAATCCCTCAGGCGGGCCGCGGCGAACGAAGCTGCTTCCGGAATGTAAACAGATCACACGGGAAGGACCCTGCCGGAACGCGGTTCCGGCGCCCTTCCCTTTCTATTTTTATTCACAGGATTTATCAGAGGACTTTCGATTATGGCTCAAGAAGGAAAGGTAATGCAGTACGACATAAAGGACATAGGCCTTGCCGACCACGGCAAGCAGAGGATCGAATGGGCGGACCGCGAGATGCCGGTCCTTCGGCTGATCCGCGAGCGATT
>JAGFIQ010000184.1 GCA_024103495.1 Aridibacter famidurans | reverse complement strand
GTTCCCGATCAGCGTTTCGCTGGTCCAGTACGCTGCCGCCGCATCGATCACATTAAGGCCCGCATCGATCGCCGAATTGAGAAGCCGGTCGACAACATCCTGTTCAACCGCAGATCTTCCGATCTCGACGGCCCCGTAGCCGAGCGCACTGACCTCAAGCCCGGTCTTCCCGAGCCTTCTGTATTGCATTACTTGCCGTACTTCTTATCGAAATGAGCGACCGACGCTTTCACAAGCTTCTTGAGCACCTTTGTATCGATGTCGCTGAGACGCTTCACATAAAGGCATGACTTACCGGTCTTGTGCTTTCCGAGCTGCTGCATCAACTCGTCGTACTTGTCGAAGCCGTCCATAATGTAGAGCGTAAGATTCTGCTTCCGCGGGGAGAACCCGGTCTTCGGCCAGTCGCCTTCACGGCCCGATTCGTACTTGTAGTGGTACGAACCGAACCCGACGATGCTCGGCCCCCACATCTTCGGCTCTTCACCTGTGACCTCGGACATGAGCTTCGCAAGGAACCTGCAGTCCTCGCGCTTCGTCTCGTCATCGACGGCGTCGATGAACTTCTCCACGCTAGCTTCGTTCTGTTTGGTCTTTACTTCCGCCATATTTCCTCCAGAGGACTGAGGTCTGAGGTCTGAGGTCTGAGGACTGAGGACTGAGGACTGAGGACTGAGGACTGAGGACTGAGGAACCGTGATCCGGATCGAAGAATATGTCAACCATCTTGTCAGTCCTCAGTCCTTTCATCTCAGTCCTTCTAATGTCCTCAGTCCTTTCATCTCAGTCCTTTTAATGTCCTCAGTCTTTTCCTCTCAGTCCTTCTAATGTCCTCAGTCCTTTTCTCTCAGTCCTTCGCCTGTCCACAGTCTTTTCCTCTCAGTCCTGGATCACGCCCTCCCTGACGGTTGATGATATTAAAGACGGTTTCTCCCCTCGGTGAACTAGAATTACCGTTGACAAGAAATACTCGTTCTTTGAAAGGAGAAACCGTTATGGAAGTATACATCGGAGTTGATTTCCATCCACATCAGCAAACGGTCGCCTGGTGCGACAAGGAAACCGGTGAAACGGGGACCGTGACGCTTCGTCATGATCTCGAGAAGGTAAAGGAGTTCTACGCTTCATTCCCGAAACCGGCGGTGATCGGTATCGAGGCCTCGAGTCGGGCTCTGTGGTTCGAGAACATGATCGACGGAATGGGCCACAAGCTTCTTGTCGGCAATCCGGAGAAGATCCGCAAGCGGGCGCTCTCCAGGCACAAGAACGACCGGCGCGACGCGGAGCTGATACTCACGCTGCTGCTGAGGGACGAGTTCCCCGCGATCTGGAGGCGCTCACCTGAGGCCAACCAGATCATGGACGTCCTCAGGCTGCGGCAGAAGCTGGTAAGGGGGCGGACCTCGATCTACAACCGGCTTCAGGCACTGGCCCACACCGTCTGCCTGCCGAAAGGAAGGATGAGGACGCTTTACTACCAGCAAATGCTAAGGGAGGCGGAGATGGACGAAGGCGGGGAGCTTCAGCGCTCGCATTTGTTCGAACTGCTGGAGGACCACAACCGGCACATCTCGGAACTCGAGAGATGGCTCAAGAGCAAGGCGATGAGTGACGACCGCGTCAAGCTTCTGAGGACCCAGCGGGGAGTCGGATATCTGACGGGGCTCGCGGTGGTCAACCTTCTCGAAGATGTCTCCCGTTTCGACAAGGTGCCGAAACAGGTCACCAACTTCGTCGGTTACGACTGCCTGGACAGATCAAGCGGGGCCAGAACCAGGTTTGGCTCGATAAGCAAGAAAGGGTCGCCTCTTGCCCGCTTCCTCCTCGGACAGTCCGCCATGAGCGCCATCAAGTGGGATCCCCGCCTGAAGGCCTTCTACAGGCGGCTCAGAAAGAGAAAACCGGCATCGGTGGCGAAAGTGGCCACCGCCCGTAAACTTCTGGTCAAACTCTCGATAATGCTGCGGGACAACATAGACGCAGATGAGTTTGATCGGCGTGGACGCGCAGTTGGCAATGCTCGGGAAGCCCGGGGTCTGAAATGACCGTCGGTTGATGGAGCCAGCCAACCTTCCCTCCCCGCAGTACCGGGGGAGCGAAGTGCGAATCTGTACATCATGTTCAACAAGGCAGCCGGGTAAACACAACTGCCTTTTAATGATCGAAGAGATGAGTCAGTGAGCCACTAAGGCTTTACTCGGAAGGTCTGCAGCCACGCTCAGACCACAACAAGGAACTTACTCAAATGAACGGGAAAGCTTGTCAAACAACAGAATCTACCGCGAAACCGCAGATATCGGCGGAACGATCGAACTGTGCCTTGACAACGAAACCGTCTTTAGAGACGGGCTACTGACACTCAGTCCTCAGTCCTTTCCTCTCAGTCCTTCCTCCTCCCTCTCCTTCCTTGCGATCATCAGTCCGTCGCGAACAGCGAGAAGGATGTTGCTGACCCGAGGGTCCGAGTCGATCTTCAGATTATATTCGTGGAGCGCCCGCGTGCTTTCCTTCACGTCCTGCCCGGCTTCGGCGTTCAACACATCGCCGCTCCAGAGCACGTTGTCGGCGACGATCAGTCCGCCGAGCCGCAGCTTTGGAAACACCAGGTCGAAGTAATTCGAGTAGTTCTCCTTGTCAGCGTCGATGAATACAAGATCGAGCGTTTCGTCGATCCCGCCGATCACTTCCGCCGCTTCTCCAAGCCGCGCGTCGATCTGATCGGAATACCCGGCACGTGCCCAGTACTCTTTCGCGATCGCGTTAGTGTCTTCGTTGACGTCGATCGTGATCACCTTTCCGCCAGGCGCGAGACCCTCCGCGAGGCAAAGGGCCGAGTAGCCGACATACGTCCCGATCTCGAGTACGCACATCGGTGCGATCATATTGCTGAGAAACGAAAGCAGGCGCCCCTGGTAGAATCCGGAGAGCATATTCTTGTCGTTCCTCTCAGAAAACGTCTTCAGCCGCAGCTCGCGCAGGACCGCGCTCTCGTCGGTCGAGTATTTTTCGGCGTATTTCTGAATTTGCTCGTCGATCATTTTTTATGTCAGGGAATGCTCACGACGATCTTTCCGAAGTGCTTTCCGTCTTCCATGTACTTCAGCGCTTCCTGCACCTCTCCGAAGCCGAAAACGCGGTCCACGACGGGCTTTAGGTACTCGTCACTGATCCTTCGGTTCATTTCCTCGAACATCGTCCTGGAACCTACGAAGATCCCCTGCAGGCGGATCGATTTCATAAGCACCGGAACCGGATCGATACCTTCGCCGTCGCTGAGCGCGCCGATGATAGCGACGTGGCCTCCCATCCTAACCGCTCTCAAGGACCTCCGGAGCGTTCCCGCCCCGCCGACCTCAACGATGTGATCGACGCCCCGCTTGCCGGCGTAGAGCCTCGCCGCTTCGTCCCAGTCCGGATTTTCGCTGTAATTGAAAAGATGGTCCGCCCCGAGTATGTCCGCGCGACCCAGCTTTTCGTCGCTCGAGGAGGTGATTATCGTCCGGGCCCTGTAATTTCTAGCGAACTGTAGCGCAAAGATCGAAACGCCTCCGGTTCCCTGAAGCAGGACCCAGTCATCCCGCTTCATACCGCCGGAAACGACGAGCGCGTGCCACGCGGTCAATGCTGCACACGGAAGCGTCGCCGCCTCTTCAAACGAAAGATGCCCGGGGATCTTGACCAGTCCTTCTTCGTTGAAGACGCCAAACTCGGAGAGCACGCCGTCCAGATCGCCTCCAAGCGCGGTCCTAGCCTTTTCGTAACTCACCTCGCCGTCGATCCAGCCCTGCATAAAGATGGGCATCACCCGGTCGCCCTCCTTCCAGAGCGTAACCTTCGGGCCGACGCTTACGACTTCTCCGGCACCGTCGGAGAAAGGAATAAGAGGACGTTTCAGGTTCGGGTTGTAGCGGCCGGTGATCATCCCCAGGTCGCGGTGATTCAAGGACACGGCCTTTAAACGGACCAGCACTTCGTTCTCGCCCGGTTCGGGATCTGGCCTTTCGACCTCAGCGAGGTTGTCAATACCGAATTCTCGGATCTCGTAAGCTTTCATTTGGGCTGTATCTTAAAAAGGATCGAACGGGCAGCCTACATAGTTCGGCAGGCCCGTTCGCATTGTTTTTCAATATACCGGTCCGGGACGCAGATCAAACGGCGGCCCGTTCCGGCACTTCGTTTCCGCAATTTATCAGAAAATTCTCGAACTCGTTGAGTATGGAGCTTGCGCGGTCCGAGTTGTACCAGCGCTGAAGCTGTTCCATCGCCACCGGCTTTTCGACACCTTCCTTTTTCATCTCCGCGAAATACTCCTGCGCGGCGGAAGGCCTCGGCCCCCAGGTGCCTAGTATCCCGAGGGTTTCTGCGTCAAGACATATCACCTTCGGGATCGATCGTCCTCCGTTCGTCAGAAACTTGTCGATGAGGCTCGTGTCCTCGTCCCGGAGAATGTACCTCGTCGTTACGTTCGGCGCGACTCTAGCGACGGCTTCGATCGCGGGGATCGCCTGCGCTGCATCGCCGCACCAGGCCTCAGTGATGATCAGCCAGATCCGCTTCCGGTCGGCCATTAGCGCAGCTGCCCGGACCGATTCCGGAACGACGATCGTCTTCGAAAGCCTGCGCATGCGCTGCCGGTTCAGGAGCGTGTACGCGGCGAGTTTCTCAGTCTGGATCGGACCGGACGTCCGTCCTTCCTGCACAAGCTTGTCGATGAGGTCCGCATATTCTTCGAAACTCATCGACCTTTCGATATAAGCGCCCATCCCGATCTCGGGACCGGCTGCACTTTTTCCCTTGTCCATCTCTTCCCCTTGCATGTCCATTCGCCCGAAGCCCTTCAGGCAAAGATCTCTTCGCCCCGGCGCACCATCGAGATAATGTCCCGAAGCGTGTAATTACCGAGCCGCTCGTCGATCGCCTTGTCGATCTCCTTCTGAAGATTGCATAGGACCGACTCGATATTCTTGCCCACCGGGCAATCCTTGTCGGGCTTCTGCCTGTGGAGCGAAAAAACCTCGCCATGCGAAACCGCGCGGTAGATCTCCATCAAACTTATATCTTCGGGATCTTTCGTAAGGCATGTTCCGCCGCTGTACCCGGTCCTTGATACCACAAGTCCGGCCTCGTGCAGATCGCTGAGGAGCCTCCGGATCACGACGGCATTCGTATTCACGCTCTTCGCAAGATAGCTGGATTTGACGCGCTCGTCGCAATTGTCGGCGAGCATCGTCAGCACGTGAACCGCCATTGCGAACTGACTGTTGGCCATAAGTGTAACAAGAATAGTTACAATATACGGGCCGTGTCAAGCGACGTGACAGAGAGGTTTGTGCCGAAGCCGAGGGATCAATCAAGCGCTTGTTTCAGAGCGCCTTCGAGATCGGGATAATCGAACTTGAAACCGGCCTCGAGCAGCTTCTCGGGCAGCACTCTGGCTCCTTCCAAGAGCAAGCGTTCTCCCATCTCTCCGAACAGGAGCTTCACGCCGAACCCCGGAACAGGGATTATCGTCGGCCGCTTGAGAACTTTGCCAAGGACATTCGTGAATTCTTCGTTCGTGACCGGATTCGGGGCCGTCGCGTTCAGTGCTCCGGTGATACGGTCATTGTTGATCAGGAACTGGATCATTCTCACGAGATCGGGCAGAGCGATCCACGACATCCACTGACTGCCTTCGCCGACAGTCCCGCCGAGACCGAACGAGAACGGAGTGATCATCTTCGCAAGAGCGCCACCCTCTTTCGAAAGTACGATCCCGAATCGGGGAATGACGACACGAGAGCCGAACTCTGCGGCTTTCATCGATTCGGCTTCCCAGTCCTTGCTCAGCTCAGCAAGAAAACCTTCGCCCGGGGAACTGTCGTCGCCGATCTCCTCATCGCCGCGGCTTCCGTAAAAGCCGACTGCCGATGCGGAAACGAAAACCCTCGGCGGCCTTTCGAGCTTTGAGAGCGCCTCGACCAAAGTCCTGGTGCCTTCGACCCGGCTCTTTCGAAGCTTCTTCTTCTTCTCTTCGGTCCAGTATTCACCGATGCTCTCGCCGGCGAGATGAACGACGGCATCGACGCCCTCGAGCCTTGCGGCTTCCGATTCGGGAAATCCTTCGTACGGGTCCCACCTCACGAACTTATCTTCGTCGTGCTCGCTCCGCGACACGCAAAGAACCTCGTGGCCGTTGCCTTCGAGCGCCGGAACAAGCGCCGACCCGATCAATCCGGTTGCTCCTGTGACTAGGATCTTCATTTCAGGTATCAATTGTCATCGATCATGTATCGGCGAGCCGTTTGGCCTGCGCACTTGTGCGCGGGACAATCGCTGAGCCGTTTAGCTTGCGCACTTGTGCGCGGGACGATCATTTACCAGTGAGCGGTGAGCGGTGAGCGGTGAGCGGTGAGCCAAGATATCGCAATCCTCATCTTTCATCGCTCATCTCTCATCACTCATCTGTCTTCACTCATCACTCATCACTCAGCCCGTTGTTACACCCGTCGCTCGCGCTCCGGGTTCCGATGCCTCAGCCCTGATTATGCCCTCCCTCACGGTCGGGCTGCGGACACTCAGTCCTCAGTCCTTTCTTCTCAGTCCTGAGTTTCCCTTCCCTGCAGGTCCTTCCTCACGAACACTACCATCCGGCGGATCTCCTCTTCAGTCAGCTGCCCCTTGAACGAAGGCATAGGCAGTTTCCCGTTCGCGATCTGCTGGTAGATCTCATCGTCCGTACGTTTTGCCGCGTCGCCAAACCTCAGGCTCGGCACGAGCTGCCCGTCGACCTCTTTCCCAAGTGCCTCTTTTCCGTGACAGATCGCGCAATTCTGCCGGTAGATCGATGCCTCGTAGGAATCATTCTCGGCGATAAGTACGCCTCTGTATTCGCTGTTCTGCGGCGAGCACGCGAAACCGGCCGAGAAGATCGCGAAAGCAGCTAACACCAGTATTTTGAACCACATTCCTGACAAACTGCCCTTGTTTAATATCACTTGATCGCGCCTTCGATCGGGCTTGAGGCGCTCGCGTAAAGGCGCTTCGGCATTCGGCCCGCCTCGTATGCGAGCCTTCCCGCACGGACCGCCAGATTCATTCCTTCAGCCATCTTCGCGGGGTCGGGCGACTCAGCTATCGCCGTGTTCATAAGGATCGCATCCGCGCCGAGTTCCATCGCGACAGCCGCATCGGAAGGAACGCCAACTCCAGCGTCGACGATGATCACCGCGTCGGGAAGCTGTTCGCGCATGATCCGCAGATTCGACGGATTCTGCACTCCCATTCCGGAACCGATCGGCGCCGCAAGCGGCATCACCGCCGGGCATCCGATCTCGAGGAGCTTTCGTGCGACGATCAGATCGTCCGAGAAGTACGGAAGCACGATGAAGCCTTCATCAACGAGCACCTTCGCCGCCTCAAGCGTCTGCTCGTTATCCGGCAGAAGCGTGGTCGCGTCACCGATCACTTCCAGCTTGATCCATTCCGTGCCGAGCGCTTCCCTCGCAAGCCTTGCCGTACGAACGGCGTGATCCGTGTCGTAACAGCCTGCTGTGTTAGGAAGGATCTGCATCGAGGGGTCCAGATGGTCAAGAAAGGACTCGACCTTCCCATCGAGCGGCACACGGTTCACCGCCACGGTCACCATCTCGGCTCCCGAGGCCTTGTGCGCGGCCTTCATCTCCTCATAATTCCGGTACTTCCCGGTACCGATGATCAGCCTCGACCCGAACTCCTTCCCGGCAAGCACGAACTTCTTTTCGTTTGAACTCTCAGCCATTTTCCGCCCGGCGAAAACCGCTACGGCATCGCCGCTCATTCATGATTCTTTATCCCGAATTTACAGGATTCAAAGCGCAAAAGGAAATGCGGGCCGGGAATCGCTTCCCGTACCCGCATCGAAATTTGCGGCAATTTCGAGCCGCCCTTTAGCCGCCCCCGACGAAGTGAATTATCTCGACCTTATCCTCTTCTTTTACATCTACTTCCGGCCACTTTGCCTTCGGGACAACATCAAGATTCAGCTCGACGGCCACACGCTCGGTCGGCATCTCCAAGTGGTCCATAAGCCTCTGGAGGCTCAATCCTGCGGGCACTTCCTTCAGTTCTCCGTTAACGACGATGTTCATTCGGGGTGATATATCTTTCTTCTCAGTTCAGTTTCTTCGCCTCCGCTCATCGCCCGGACAAGTATCGCGGCGCGGCCCGATCGAAAGCTCGGTATCTTGACCAAAACCGCTGCGATTCCGTTCGAGTCCGCCTTCGCGTGATAAATGATCGGGCGAAAATCCGAGCCGAGCACCTTGATCATAACATTGGCCCCGGAAACCGACGCTTCATCTGAGCCCCTGCAAACCAGCACATTCACATTCTTTCGGTCGCCCGACACGAATTTTCCCTCGCCGAAGAGCTTCACGGTCAGCTTTCCGTCTTTCGTGAGAGCCGGGGGCGGGCCGTCGACGACGCTTACGATCTCGGCGTCGATCACATTCTCGTCCGGTTCTGTCCGCACCTCAGGCGATTCTTCCTCGATGACATCGACATCCTCGATGAACGGGATATCCCAGACGGGAGGGCCGTCAGGCATAGGGATGCGAACAGCGGTGTCGAACTCAGGCTCGGTCCCGGCGGGCTGAAGGTTCTTTGCGGAAAGTTTCTTCAGGTCCTCGAGCCTTCCGGCCTTGATAGCGGCACAGATCAGTTTGTGCTGGCGATGCAGCCTGGCTTCCAGAACCTTCTCGTCAAGGCCGCCGTCGAGCAGATCGTTATAGGGCGACCTTTTGGCCGCCAGTATCGTACCGCGGTCAAAGACGAGCGAAAGTATCAAAGGGGTCTCGACCCCTTTGTCTTCCGTCTGGACGTGATACGTCACGCCGCCGTACGTTACATCTGTATTAAAGCCTGTGATCACCGTGTTTAGAAGGAATAGCCGGCGGGAATCAAGTGAAGATCGGGCGCTGGGTACGCCTTTATAAAAATAGCACACGGCCTGAAAAGGGGTCAACGGATTCATCCTCTTCGGAGAATGGCCGGAACAGCGTCCGTGGACGGCGTCCCCGCCCCCGGCACGGAGCCCGCAAACTACTGAAAAGATGCCGCCTTGACACTAAAATCGGCATAACTTACGATTGAGTTTGCTCAAGAGACAATAGGCGTTTTGGTTCGATTTTTATTGGCTTCCAGCTGATAATCGGATCTCGGCCTCCGACCCGCTCAAGGGAACAATTAATGACAGAATTCAACTTACTCGACTACGCCCCGATACTCGTGATGTTCCTCGTAGCTATCGGATTCGCGGCGAGCCAGATACTCGTCGCGCAGCTGGTCGGTCCGCGGAAACGCACGGCGACCAAGCTGATGCCGTACGAGTGCGGCAAGGACCCTGTCGGTTCCGCCCGCGACCGGTTCTCGGTGAAGTTCTATATGGTGGCGGTCGCGTTCCTTCTGTTCGATCTCGAGATCCTTTTCGTCATTCCCTTCGCCGTCGCGTTCAAATCGCTGTTGGCTGCCGAACAGTCAGGGACCGTCTATTACGGTACGATCGCGTTTGTCACGATGATGTTCTTTCTTGGGACAGTCGTCGTCGGCCTGCTCTACGAATGGAAGAAAGGCGCCTTTGACTGGAGCATCCAGGCGCGCGCTGAGGCCATTGCCGAGGCAGCGGAACTGAAACGCAAAGGCGGCGTTTTCGGCAGGTTCAGAAAGGCCGCATAGTTTTGCAGGGCGCGCTCCGGGTCGCGCCTTTATTACATAGCCCGGAAGGCTGCGCGTAATTCAATGGGAATCGAGAACAAAATATTCGAATCGCTTCCGGACGTGCTCACGGTCAAACTCGACGCGGTGATCAACTGGTCCCGCAAGTCGAGCCTCTGGCCCGCAACGTTCGGGCTCGCCTGCTGCGCGATCGAAATGATGAACACCGTGTCGGCGAGGAACGACCTCTCGAGATTCGGCGCCGAGACATTCCGCGCGAGTCCGCGACAGGCTGACGTGATGATCGTTTCGGGGCGCGTCTCGCGAAAGATGGCGCCTGTGCTCAGAAGGATCTACGACCAGATGCCGGAGCCGAAATGGGTGATATCGATGGGCGCCTGCGCCACCTCCGGAGGCGTGTTCGACAACTACGCGATCGTCCAGGGCGTGGACAAGGTGGTCCCGGTCGATGTTTACATCCCCGGCTGTCCGCCGAGGCCGGAAATGCTGGTCCACGCGATCACGATGCTGCAGGAAAAGATAATGAAGGAGTCGGTGAAAGAAAGGACCGACACTTACGAAGACGAATCGAGGCAGTCGATCGTCCCCGGCACGCTTCCGGTGACCGAAGGAACGACCCTTGAGGAATGCGCAAAGGACGCCGAATCCAAGCCTTACTCGGTGCCTTCCAGGCACGAGAAGCGGCGCAGTTCCTAAGCCGCCCGAACTCTTATGAGCACTGATTTCGCCCGCGAGGCGATAGAAAAACTACGGTCCGAGAACGAAAGCTGGATCACGGACGTGAAGGACGCGCTGGGCGAGTTCACCGCAACCGTTCCGGCTTCCGCCATCGTCGAGGTTTGCGAAAAGCTGAAGAACGAGCACGGCTTCGACCTGCTCGCCGACCTTTGCGGATGCGACCGTGGCCCCGAAGAGGATCCCAGGTTCGAGGTCAACTATCACCTTTTTTCGACCGTGCATTACAACCGCGTCCGCCTGAAGGTGCTCTTGAGCGAAGATTCGCCGAACGTCGAAACAGTGACCACGGTCTGGAAGACGGCTAACTGGCACGAACGCGAGACTTACGACCTTGTTGGCGTCATCTTCGACGGGCATCCGGACCTTCGCAGGATCCTCCTGCCTTCGGATTTCGACGGACACGCATTGCGAAAGGACTACCCGCTGAGGGGCTACGAGCCCTACAGCCTGACCTGATCAAGGGACAACGACGCGGCCGGGCGGATCGCCCGGCTTGAAGCGTCTTTTGGAAGCGAACAGAGCAGATGGAAACTCCCGTTCAAGATTATCTTCTATCTCCCGAAATGATGGACGAGTCGCTCGACTCGCAGATGACCATTTCGATGGGGCCGCAGCATCCGTCGACGCACGGCGTGCTTCGGCTCGAGCTGGTTCTCGACGGCGAGGTCGTCGTCAAGGCAAAGCCCGACATCGGTTATCTCCACACGGGGATGGAAAAGCTCTTCGAGTACAAGAAGTACCAGCAGGGCATCGTCATCACGGACCGGATGGATTATCTCAATCCGCTCGGGAACAACCTGGCGTACGTGATGGCGGCCGAAAAACTGCTGCAGATCGAGATTCCGCCCAGGGCCCAGATCATCCGCGTGCTGATGTGCGAGCTTCAGAGGATCGCTTCGCACATGGTCTGGCTCGGAACTCACGCGCTCGACATAGGCGCGATGAGCCCGTTCTTCTTCTGTTTCCGTCAGCGCGAAAAGATCCTGAACCTTATCGAGGCCGCTTCGGGCGGCCGGATGACGCCGAGCTATTTCCGGATCGGGGGCCTGATGATGGACCTGCCGGCGGGATTCGAGCGAAGGGTCAAGCAGTTCCTTGAGGACTTCCCCGCCGCGATGGACCAGTTCGAGACGCTCGTCTCCGGAAACACGATCTGGCAGAGCCGCACGAAGGAGATCGGATACATTAGCAAGGAAGACGCCATCGACTGGGGTCTGACCGGCCCCTGTCTTCGCGGATCCGGCGTCGAGCTCGACCTTAGGAGACACGATCCGTACACGGGCTACGAAACATACGATTTCGAGATCCCGGTCGAGAACGACGGCGATGTGTGGGCGAGGTTCCGTGTGAGGATGCGCGAGCTCTACGAGAGCGCGAAGATCGTCCGTCAGGCGCTGGAGCGCCTGAAGCCCGGGCCGACGAAGGCGGACGCACCGAAGGTGGTACTTCCGGACCGCGACGATATGCGGAAGCACATGGACTCTTTGATCCACCACTTCCTGATCGTTGCCGAAGGCTTCAACGTCCCGGAGGGCGAGGTCTATATGCCGATCGAGGCCTCGAAGGGCGAGCTCGGCGTGTATATGAAATCGAACGGAGGCCCGAAACCGGAGCGCGTTCATTTCCGCGGGCCGAGCTTTGTGAACCTCTCGGCTCTGCCGGACATGTCGGAAGGCGAGCTGATCGCCGACGTGGTCGCGATAATCGGCTCGCTCGATATTGTGCTAGGGGAGATCGACAGGTAGTCAATGTCCATTGCCCAATGATCATTGATCAATTTTCATCGACCAATGCCCAATGATCGGCGGTCAACGTGCAGCGATCAGTACCCAGCGGTCTATGGCCATATTTCAATGATCGATGAGCATTGACCATTGAAGAGTGTCTGAAGCCCGACCGTCAGGGAGGGCTACCTTGAGGACTGAGTGCCAGTGGCGCGACCGTCAAGGAGGACGTGAATCAGGACTTAGAGGAAGTACCATTCAACGAAATGCCTAGAGCGTACAAGACTTCATTCATTGCTATCGCGCTCTTCGTGCTTTGTACTCCTTTGCTCGGACAAGATGCTTGTGATCTTCAGTTTAAGCTCTTTGATAATGGCGAGGCGGTAAACCCGGGGAATTCAAGTGTTTCTGCGAGAGAACTGAAGTCCGGTTCTGTTTCCTGGGTTCAGCCCGGTGACGAGGAAAAAGTCTTACGTAACCTTCAGCCGGCTGTTTACAGAATAACGGTTCGACTTACGGGCTATCGCGCGACCGAGTTTACTTACCGCCATGAATGCAGCGAAGATAGCGCAGAATTGAAGGCTCGAACGATCGACGTACCCCTATGGAATGAGGGTGAAGGCCCTTCGATTCCAGTTTACGACCGGGACGGAACAGGAAAACTGGTAAGGGTTGAAGGACAGGTTTGGGGAATTCGCGTGCCCGTTAGGGGTGTTGCCGACGAAGGTGCAATTCCAAAGAGCGACCTTGTCACCGAAATTGAACTCGCAAAACCCAGGTATCCGGCAGCGGCAAGGGCGATGAACGCGCACGGAGCGGTACAGGTTTCAGTGATCTTGGCTAAGGACGGAACTGTCGTATTTGCAGAAGCAATCTCGGGACACCCTCTTCTCAGAGGCGCCGCGGTAGACGCTGCGCTGCTGTGCAGGTTCAAACCGACCTTGTTAAGCGGTGTTCCTGTGGAGGTATCCGGAATAATAGTGTTTAACTTTACCAAGTGACGCCAAAGAAAAAACCTTTGTTCTTTCATGAGTTTGAATAGACACATCGTCACCGCAGCTTGTCTTTTGTGTCTTTCAGTTTCTTTGTTAGGCAGTGCGAACGGCCAGACCCCCTGCGAAGTCGCGCTCTCGATGATTGACAACGAATCCGGAGAAGTAGTCGAAAGCCCGGAAGTCCTTCTCTTCCCTAAAGACAGCCGCAGCGTGTTCAAGGGGAAGGCGGTCGCCGGCAAGATCGTGTTCAAGGGTCTTGAGGACCAAGAGTACGGGCTCCTCGCGATAAACGACGGCTACAAGAACAGCTGGTTCCGGATAAACATCGACTGCGGAGCGCTAGGCGACAGCGGAGGAAAGAACGTCCTGCTCCCGCTCTGGAAAGGCGAAGGAACCAAGACGATGGTGCTCGAGTTCGCGGAAGGCGAAGAGCACCTGAAATTGAAAGACCTGGGCATGAACAAGGCCGAGGGATCGTCGGCGCCGGATGCCCCGACGCGCATAAGCAAAGGCATCATCAACGGCGTGGCGATTAGGCTTTACAGGCCCGAGTATCCCGAGGCCGCAAGATCGATGCGGTTGAGAGGCGCGGCACACGTGAGTATCACGATCGGCTATGACGGCAAGGTTGAAAGCGCTGAACTTGTGAAAGGAAACAAGATCTTCAGGGATGCGGTTGAGGACGCTGCGAAACGCTCCGAATTCGCGCCCACGTTCCTGATGGGTGTGCCTGTCAAGGTTCAGGGCGTTTTGGTTTACCAATTTTAAGATGATTCGCGACAAGCGGCAGGCATTTACTGGAGAATTCGATAGGTTGTCCCGGTTGCTGATAGTTTCTTGCGCAATTGGATCATTGGCGCTCTTTTCGAGTGCAGTTTGGCCACAGGGAGAACGAAGTTGTTTGGTTGACATAACCCCGCTCGACATCGACACAAAGGAACGGGTCGTCAGGTTTGAAGCCTCCCCGGTGGCTGCCTTGTCTCTTTTGGCGCCGACCATGAAATCACGGGACGGGATCTGGGTTATGCGGCTTGACGAAGGGGTCTATTATTTGAAGGTTGTTAGCCCCGGCTTTAAGACGTCGATTGCGAGGTATTCCCTGAATTGTGAGAGCGCGAATTCGGATGACCGCGTGTTTGTAACTTTGCCTTTAGTAACCGGTCACGAGAGCGATGTAGTCAATCTTAGACAGGGCGAAGGGCTGGACTTCATTGATGACGACGAAGAGTATCACTGGCTGGCGAACGTCGAAAAAAGAGATGAAGAGCGTTGGAGAAATGCCACTCCGGAGGAAAGGGAGAAGAAGGGATTCAAGGTTGGAAAGAAGATAAGAATACCGAGACCAAATTACCCTCCGGAACTGCGGTCAAGGAATATCGTCGGAACCGTCCGCGTTGAGATTTCTATAGACAAGCAAGGTAACGTCAAACATGCGAGGGCGGTCTCCGGTCCTGTTGAATTTTTCGAGGTGGCAGAAAAAGCAGCGATGAAGGCCAAATTCGAGCCTACAACTTTCAACGGTTTTCCGATTGAGGTCGCCGGAACGATCGAGTTTAATTTCGGATCTTGATTCCTGACAAATGGCAACAGTAGCAACAGATTACACGAACAAGGTTAAAGTGACGGATGAGGTGGCTGAGTTCCCCGAATCGGTCGTCGAAGAGATGCGCTCGCACCTGACGAAGTACCCGAAGGACAGGAGCCGCTCGGCGCTGATTCCTCTGCTTTTCGTGATCCAGCGCGAGCGCGGGTACATCGACAATCCGGGCGTGAACTACCTGGCACAATTCCTTAACCTCGAGGTCACGGACATCTGGGAGACGGCGACGTTCTACTCGATGTTCAATATGCACCCGGTCGGCAAGTACCACATCCAGATGTGCAAGACGCTCTCGTGCAAGATAATGGGCGAGCCGGAACTTACCGATCACATCTGCTCGAAGCTCGGCATAAAGGCGGGCGAGACGACCGAAGACGGCAAGTTCACGGTGACCCGCGTAGAGTGCCTCGGAAGCTGCGGCACGGCGCCAATGATGCAGATAGGCTTCGATTACCACGAAAACCTGACCAAGGAAAAGCTCGACCAGATCATTGAGGAGTGCGAATAGTTATGAGCAACGGGGAGATCATCAGCGGACTTTACGAGGCGTTCGCAAGAGGCGATGTGCCGGCGGTGCTTGGGGCATTCGACGAATCGATCGAATGGACCGAGGCTGAAGGATTCATGTACGGCGGCACGTACACCGGTCCGAATGCCGTGCTTGAGAACGTATTCATGAAGCTCGGTACGGAATGGGAGGGCTTCAGCGCGGTCCCGAGCAAGATCGTTGACGGCGGGGATGACGTTGTTGCTACGGGAACCTATTCCGGCAAGTATTTGGGGACCGGGAAATCGATGTCTGCTCCGTTCGCCCACGAATGGACGCTGCGGGACGGAAAGATCGTGAAGTTTCGCCAGCATACGGACACGAAGGTGATCGCAGACAGTCTGGGTTTGTAGAATATGGAGATCAAGGCAATAGGCTGTGAACCGCTTCAATTGAAGCGGATGCACATCGAGAACGGTCACACGCTGGACGTGTACCGTCAGACCGGCGGATACGAGTCCCTGAAGAAGGCGCTCGATATGACGTCGGACCAGATCATCGACGAGGTGAAGGCCTCGGCGCTGCGCGGACGCGGCGGCGCGGGCTTCCCGACCGGAATGAAATGGAGCTTTGTTCCACGCGATTCGCCGAAGCCGAAATACATAGTCTGCAACGCCGATGAGTCCGAGCCCGGGACCTTCAAGGACCGATATCTTCTCGAGCGCGACCCGCACGCGCTGATCGAAGGGATGCTGATCGGCGCTTTCGCACTCGGCGTCGAGACCTGCTACATATATTACCGCGGCGAGTACAAGTACCTGATCGAGATAATGGACCGCGCGATCGAGGAAGCACGCCAGGCGAACCTGGTCGGAAAGAACATCCTCGGCAGCGATTTCAACTGCGAGTTCTACACGCATACGGGCGCCGGCGCTTACATATGCGGTGAAGAGACCGCGCTCCTTTCTTCGCTCGAAGGCTTCCGGGGCCACCCGCGGATGAAGCCGCCGTTCCCCGCCGTCGAGGGCCTTTACGCCTGTCCGACGGTCGTGAACAATGTCGAGACGCTTACGTCAGTGCCGCAGATAATCGAGATGGGCGGAAAGGTGTGGCAGGAGCTCGGAACCGAAAAGTCCGGCGGGACAAAGCTTTGGTCCGTTTCGGGACACGTGAAGAAGCCCGGAGTCTACGAGCTCCCTATGGGCTATCACGATATGGAGAAGTTCATCCTCGAGGACTGCGGAGGGATGCTTCGCGACGACAAGAAGCTGAAGGCCTGCATACCCGGAGGATCCAGCGTTTACGCGATGCGCGCCGACCAGATAATCGGGAAGGACGTGACTCTCGACTATGAAGGCCTGGTAGAGGCGGGCTCGATGGTCGGTTCCGGCGGGTTCATCGTCATCGACGAGACCGTCGATATGGTCGATTCGACCAAGAATCTTACTGAGTTTTACAAGCACGAATCGTGCGGATGGTGCACGCCGTGCCGCGAGGGAACGGACTGGCTGGTGAAGATCTTCGACCGCATATGGGCGGGCGGAGGAAGGCCGGAGGACGCCCAGCTTATCCTCGATCTTTGCGACAACATCGAGGGCAAGTCGTTCTGCCCGCTCGGCGATGCCGCTGCGTGGGCGATCCAGGGCGCGGTCAAGCGGTTCCCTGAAGATTTCAAGAAACACCTTCTGCAGAACGGAAACGGCGCCGGAACGTCCGGCTCCTGAACTGCGGTAACACATTGAATTAGTCCGCAGCCAGGACGTCCCTTGGGGGGCGGCATCCGTCAGGTCCTGCGGTTATGGAGCGATATGGGAAAAGGAGACAAGAAAACCAAACGGGGCAAGATCTTCGCCGGCAGTTACGGCAAGTCGAGACCCAAACCTAACAAGAACAAGAAGCACAAAGGGCCCTCCGAAGAAGAAGCCGCCAAGCCGGAAGAGAAAAAGAAAACCACCGCGAAGGCGGCGGAAAAGAAACCCGTCGTGAAGAAGGCGGCCGCGAAAAAGAAGGCGGAGAAAGAAGAACCGAAGGAAGAAAAGAAGGAAGCGGCGCAGGAAGAAGAGTAAACAAGGCAGACGCAAGTCACGATGGCTGAAGAACTTATCAAAGTAACGATAGACGGGCAGGAATTCGAGGTCGAGAAGGGCCGGCCGCTGATCGATGTGATCAACGAGCAGGGCTTCGGAGTCCCTTCATTCTGCTATTATGCCGATCTTGAATTGCAGGCCTCCTGCAGGATGTGCCTCGTGCGAATCGAGAAAATGCCCAAGCTCCAGGCCTCGTGCGTGATCCGCTGCAGCGACGGGATGGAGGTCACCACCAAGAGCGAGGAGATCGAGAAGGCTCAGCGCGCGATGGGCGAATTCCTGCTCGCGAACCATCCGCTCGACTGCCCGGTGTGCGACCGCGGAGGCGAATGCGAGCTTCAGGAAGTCATCTTCGACTGGGGCGACGTGGAGGAGCGCTTCGATGAACCGAAGAACGCTCATCCCGAGAAGTTCCTTTCGCCGATCGTCGCGAACGACCAGCAGCGCTGCATACTTTGCAAGCGATGCACGCGAGTCTGCCATGAGTGGATGGGAGAGGACGCCATCGAGGCCGGCAACCGAGGTTCGAACACGGTTATTGGCACATACGGCGGCTGGCTGAACTGCTCGCAATGCGGAAACTGCATCGAGGTCTGCCCGACCGGGACGCTTCTCGACGGCGTTTACAGACACGAAACGCGTCCCTGGGAGCTGGATCAGACGATCTCCACCTGCACGTACTGCTCCGACGGCTGCCAGCTATCAGTCGGTTCGAGGGCCGACGAGGTTCACAGGATCGTCGCCCGCGACCGCTACGTGAACGGTATCAACGGCGAGTTCCTCTGCATCAAGGGCCGATTCGCCCACGGGTTCGTCAATCACGGCGACCGGATCAAGACGCCGCTTATCCGATACAAGAAAGACGGAAAGCTGATCCCCTCCACCTGGGACGACGCCATCGCCTTCGCGTCCGAGAAGTTGAAAGAAGCGAAGAAGCCCGGGGTCGTCGGCACCTCCAGGCTGACCAACGAAACGGTTCATACCTTAAAGAGGTTCGCGGGCGAATGCCTGGACGGCGCCAATTACGCGGTTTCAGATACTTACGACCTCGCGCCGTTCTTCGAGAACCTTTCGGCGCCGCTCTGCACTCACAAGGACATCCGGTTCGCCGAGACCATCGTCGTGATCGGCGGCGACGTCGATGAGGAACAGCCGCTTACCGCGAAACAGATACGCCAGGCCGTCCGGAACGGCGGCGCGAACCTGATCCTTGTCAGCGACACTCCGAGCCGTCTTTCGCATCAGGCGTCGCAGTTCATACACGTCAATCCGGGCACAGAGGAAGCGTTCGTTCTCGCGCTCGCCGATCCTTCGGCGGCCGATACGGCTGCTGCGAAGATGGGGATCGACCGCGCCGAGATCGAGAAGGCGCGTGAAACCGCGAATGCGACCAAGGGCGATCTGATAATCATGTTCGGGAAGGAACTCGGATCGGAAGCTCAGGCGGTCGCCGCAAGCCTCCCTGCGAGGCACGAGAACCAGAACGTCAAGCTTCATCCGCTGGCGGGATACTGCAATTCGGTCGGCGCTTCGGACATGATGCCCGGCAGGAGTTCTGTAGCCGACGTAATCGGAGGCTCCGACGCGGTTCTTATCGCCGGAAGCCTTACCGATGAAGAGTTCGCGGCCTCGGATCTGGCTTCGAAATCGTTCGTAGCCGTCCAGGAGCTTTTCCTGACCGATACCGCGGCGGCGGCGGACGTCGTATTCCCGGCGGCTTCGTTCGCGGAATCTGACGGCACATACACAAACAACGACGGATTCGTTCAGAGGGTCCGCCGGGCGATCGATCCGGTCCACCAGGCAAAACCCGACTGGATGATAACTTCCCTGCTCGCTGACGAGATGGGGACCGAATTCGGATATTCGTTCTCGGCTTCTGCCGTGTTCAGAAGCATTGCCGAGTCGCACGAGGCTTACCAAGGGCTCCGTTACCCCGATCTGAAGGACGAGACGCGCCCCGTCAGGGTGAAGCACAAGGTGGTTTCGGGAGCGGACGTTTCCGGCGCCGTAGCCTCGCTCACGGACAGGGTTTCGCAGTTCCCCGACGAGGCCGAGAAGATCGCGGAAGAGCCGCGGGTCGGACATAAACTGCACCGCATTACGACGATGACCGGCAAGACGCCGCAGTTCCACCTGCTCGCGAACGGCAATCCGAAGCCCGACGATCTGCTCGTTTCGCCGTTGTTCCAGTTCAACCCGGACGGAAGTCCGAAGAAAGAAGAAGAGTCCGAGGTGGCCGCAGGCTGATAACGCCCGCGGATTCCCGCCGGGCTCGTTTTCTGTATGGAAGAAGCACTGAAAACCGCTTTCCCGTTCATCGCCATCAGCATCGGGATCCTTCTCGTGTTCGGCGGAGTGATGATGATCGTGGCGTACACGGTCCTTGCCGAAAGAAAGGTCCTAGGGTGGATCCAGGGCCGCATCGGTCCGAACCGCGTGGGCCCCTGGGGCCTTCTGCAGCCTTTCGCCGACCTTTTCAAGTTTATATTCAAAGAGGACCTGGTCCCCGACAAATCGACCAAGTTCGTGTACTACCTGGCCCCGATCGTGGCTTTGACGGCGGCGTTCATGCCGATGATCGTCTATCCGTTCGGACCGCCGATCAACGTCGATCTCGCGGCGTGGCTGCCTTACGGTCTGGGCGAGGGCATCACGCAGATACCTCTTCGGGTCGCCGATCTGGACGTCGGGATCCTTTATGTCCTCGCGATCACATCGGTCGGCGTGTACGGCATCGCGCTCGCCGGATGGTCCTCTAACTCGAAGTACTCGCTGATGGGCGGCCTCCGATCGTCGGCGCAGATGATCTCGTACGAGCTCGCGATGGGGGCTTCGGTGATCGGAGTCGTGCTATTGGCGGGGACGCTCAGCCTCGGCGGGATCATCGAAGCGCAGATCCAGGCTCCCTGGTGGTCGCGCTGGTTTATCGTTCCCCAGTTCGTGGGATTCATCGTTTTCCTGATCGCGGCGTTCGCGGAGACCAACCGCGTTCCGTTCGACCTGCCCGAAGCCGAGACCGAGCTCGTCGCCGGATTCCATACCGAGTATTCCGCTCTGAAGTTCGCGCTGTTCTTCATGGCCGAGTACGTGAACATGTTCACGGTATCGGTGATGTGCGTGACGCTGTTCCTCGGCGGCTGGTACATACCGGGGCTCGACTGGCTTGCCCGTCAGACAGATTTGGTCTGGCTGTTCGGCGCGGGAACGGTCGGTTACGCTCTTGTCAGCCACGTTGGCTTCCTTCTGAAGATCTTCGCGTTCCTGTTCCTTTACATATGGGTGCGCGGAACGCTTCCCCGGTTCCGGTTTGACCAGCTGATGAATTTCGGATGGAAGTTCCTTCTTCCGGTCGCGCTCGGAAACGTGATCCTGACCGTGATACTGGTCTTTATTCTGAATCGCTAGACGTTAGCCGGACGGCGGAAGGCCGTTCCGGCAGGACACAGACTAGAAATGCTTGACGTCCTATTTTTCATTCTCGCCGGATTCGCGATCGCCTGCGCGGTTTCCTGTGTTTACCACAAGAACCCGCTCTACAGCGCGATATCGCTGATCGGCGTGCTGCTTTCGCTGGCCTGCATTTACCTGACGCTGGCGGCGCCGTTCATCGCGATAGTGCAGATACTTGTGTACGCCGGCGCGATCATGGTGCTTGTCGTGTTCGTGATCATGCTTTTGAACCTCGACGAGGACAAGCCTCTGACGCGGCTGCGGTATCTGTATCCGATCGGGGGCGTTCTCGGCGCGGTTCTGCTCGCGCAGACGCTGTTCGTGTTCTATGCCGTCACGAAAACGCCGCACCAGGCTTCCGAGCAGGGCAACGTTATCGGGCAGACGATGAGCATAGGGACCGCGATGTACACGGAATATCTGCTCCCGGTCGAGATCGTCGGCATACTGCTGCTGATGGCGATCGTCGGCGCGATGATCATGTCGAGAAGGATGCGCGAACCGAATCTGGAACTGGTCGAGGGTTCAAAGGAGGACGGAGAGTAGTCTTATGGAACCTGGACTCGGATCATATCTGGCTCTCTCGGGCATCCTCTTTTCGATCGGCGCGGTAGGCGTGATCTACAAGCGCAACGCGATCGGGATGTTTATGTGCATCGAGCTGATGCTGAACTCGGTGAACCTTTCGTTCGTCGCCTTCTCGAGGCATTACGGCGACGTGACGGGTCAGCTGTTCGTGTTCGTCGTGATGAGCGTCGCGGCCGCGGAAGCGGCAGTGGGGCTCGGGATCATTATCACGTTTTTCCGGAACCGGATGTCGGTGGACGTGGACGACGCAAGCATTTTGAAGAATTAGGGATGGGTCAGCCACGAATTAGACCGATCGGGCAGGGATACGGCCACGAATTACACGAATTGCACTAATTTAGCGAGTAATAAAGATTGAGAGTTTTCGTGCACAGGGAATTTTGACCGTCACTTAATCAAATGTGCAGATTCGTGTAATTCGTGAAATTAGTGGCCGATCCCGATAGTGGCAGCAACCGATCGAAAGCGCTTCGATTAATTAAATGTTCGAAAACAATTACCTCAGCCTGATCATCTTCGCGCCGCTCGCCGGCGCAGTGATCAACTGGTTCTTCGGCAAGCGCGCGAACAGCGAGCTGTTCAGCGGGGCCGTCGCGTGCACCGCGGTCGGCATCTCGACCGTCGTCGCGTTCATGATCGCGTTCGGGATCGGGACACCGCACCAGGGAGCTCTGTTCATTCCCGAAGGCAAACCCGTGCTCGACCACATATGGACCTGGATCCAGGTCGGCGATTTCCGCGCCGATTTCGGCCTCGGAATGGACCGTCTGTCGGGCATCTACGCGCTTTTCGTCACCTTCGTCGGCCTTCTGATCCACATCTTCGCCACCGGCTACATGCACGGGGACAAGGGGTTCTACCGCTTCTTCGCGTATCTGAACCTGTTCATGTTCTCGATGCTGACGCTCGTGCTCGCCGACAACTTCCTGCTGATGTTCGTCGGATGGGAAGGCGTCGGGCTCTGCTCGTATCTCCTGATCGGCTATTACATCAACAAGGACGAGGCCCGGCGCGCCGCCAAGAAAGCGTTCGTGATGAACCGCATAGGCGACTGGGGCGTGCTGATGGGCGTGTTTTTGATCTTCACGATCACCGGCTCCGTGTCATTCTTCGACAAGGCGGTCGACGGCCAGGCAGTCCAGAGCGTTTTCTCCTGGGTCCAGAACTCCGCGAACATTTCGCAGGCGGATCCCTTCACGTGGGGAGCTATCTTCGCGGGCGGGCTGACATCGGTCGGCGTACTC
This sequence comes from Aridibacter famidurans, assembly GCA_024103495.1. Classification (GTDB taxonomy): domain Bacteria; phylum Acidobacteriota; class Blastocatellia; order Pyrinomonadales; family Pyrinomonadaceae; genus Aridibacter; species Aridibacter famidurans. The sequence goes on along the minus strand of JAGFIQ010000184.1, from coordinate 5,407 downwards.
CTTTTCATAGGCGCGACCGGCAAATCGGCACAGATCCCGCTTTTGACCTGGCTTCCCGACGCGATGGCCGGCCCGACGCCGGTTTCGGCGCTTATTCACGCGGCTACGATGGTAACAGCGGGCGTCTACCTGGTGGTCCGCTGCAATTCGATCTACCAGCTGGCACCGACGGCGATGTTCATCATTGCCGTGATCGGCGCCGCGACCGCGATCTTCGCAGCCACGATCGGCCTTGCTCAGAACGACATCAAGAAGGTCCTCGCGTATTCGACCGTATCGCAGCTCGGATACATGTTCCTCGCCTGCGGCGTCGGTGCGTTCGTCGCGGCGATCTTCCACGTGATGACGCACGCGTTCTTCAAGGCGCTTCTCTTCCTCGGCTCCGGCTCGGTGATCCACGGGATGCACCACGAGCAGGATATGCGGAGGATGGGAAACCTCAAGAAGTACATGCCGATAACCTTCTTCACGATGGTGACCGGCTGGCTCGCTATCGCGGGCATACCGATCTTCGCGGGCTTCTTCTCGAAGGACGAGATCCTTTACAAGACGTTCGCCGCACAGGGGCTCGGGAACTGGAACTACATACTCTGGGGCATCGGCATCGTCACGGCCGTCCTGACCGCGGTCTATATGACCAGGATGATGGTGATGACGTTCTGGGGGAGCGAGCGCTTCCATCAGGAGCTTCCGGAAGAAGAGCACGCGGATCACGATGACGACGACCATCACGAGATCCCGGCCGATTTCAAGCCGCACGAATCGCCGTGGACGATGACCGTGCCTTTGGTCGCGCTGGCGGTCCTCTCGACGTTCGGCGGCCTGGTCGGAATTCCGTACGCGCTGAGTTCCCTTCCGGTCGTCAGTTCGATCGTCGGAAAGGACGCCAATCATTTTGAACACACGCTTGAGCCCGTGGTGAAAAAGATCGGGGCCGGCGAGTCCCACGGCTCTGAAGGCGAGGTCAAGCATTTCCTTGCAGAGGGTTCCTCCGAGGAAGGCGCGGCGGCTCACTCGCCGGAAGAGATCGCGGCGGAAAGATGGCTGGCGCTGTTCTCGGTGCTTTTGGCGGCGGGCGGAATCGCGATCGGGTGGTTCATGTTCGCGGGCAATCCTCTGAGAAAGATGCCGAAGGTGCTCGAGCGGAAATGGTACCTCGACGAGATCTACAACAAGGCGATCGTCGATCCGATCACCGAAGGCTCGAGGCGGTTCCTGTGGAAGGGATTCGACCTCGGCTTCATCGACGGCACCATCAACGGCCTCGGCAGCTTCGTTACCGAGATCGGTTCGCTCTTCCGCAGGATCCAGGTCGGATTTGTGCGCTCGTACGCGGCGATCATCCTTTTCGGCGCGCTGGTCGTGCTCGGGTACTTCATTTATTACGCGTACAGGACGATCGGCTAGGGGCTGAAGGGTCCGGCAGGACTTTTTAAGATATGGATTTCATCAACCAATACCTTCTGACGATCCTGATCCTGATCCCTACGATCGGGGCTGTGGCGATCATCGCCCACCAGGTCTTCTGGAAGGACGAAAGCCACCTGAAGTGGCTGACGCTGGGCGTGACCTTGCTGAACTTCGTTCTGTCGCTGCTCCTTCTGGGGGGCGCTCAGGCGTCGGCGAACGGATTTTCGTTCGAGCAGAACTCGCCCTGGATCCCGGCGATAGGTTCGAATTACCACATAGGCGTCGACGGGCTCTCGCTCTGGCTGGTGCTTCTGACCACGTTCATAATGCCGATCGCGGTTATCTCAACCTGGCACGCGATCGAGAAGCGCCCGCTCGCTTTTTACGCCTTCATGCTCGTGCTGGAAAGCGCGATGATCGGCGTTTTCGTCTCGCTCGACCTGCTGGTCTTCTACCTGTTCTTTGAGGCGTCGCTGGTCCCTATGTTCTTCCTGATCGGAATTTGGGGAGGCAAGCAGAGGATCTACGCGGCGGTCAAGTTCTTTATTTACACGGCTTTGGGAAGCCTGCTGATGCTGGTCGCGATCATCGCGCTTTACTACCTGCATCTTCAGGCGACGGGAACGGGCACGTTCGATTACGTGACGCTGCTCGGCTCGATATCGTCCGGAAGCCTTGCTTTCGGAGGCGCGTCGGCTTACACGGGCACTTTGCTGTTCCTTGCGTTCGCGCTGGCGTTCTCGATCAAGGTCCCGCTCTTCCCTTTCCACACGTGGCTCCCCGACGCGCACACTGAAGCGCCCACGGCGGGATCGGTGATACTTGCCGCGATCCTTCTGAAGATGGGCACGTACGGGATAATGCGGTTCAATTTCACGCTTTTCCCCGAGGCGTCGCGCGAGATGGCGTGGATATTCATTATCCTCGCGATCATAGGGATCATTTACGGCGCGCTTGTCGCGATGGTCCAGCCCGACGTGAAGAGACTGGTCGCGTATTCGTCCGTAGCGCATATGGGCTTCGTCGTTCTAGGCATGTTCTCGTTCACCGAGCAGGGAATGCAGGGCGCGCTTTACACGATGCTCGCCCACGGCGTCACGACGGGCGCGCTGTTCCTTCTTGTCGGATTCATCTACGAGCGCAGGCACACTCGCGAGATCAGCGAATACGGCGGCCTTTCGAATGTGATGCCGATCTACGCGACGGTCTTTGTGATCACCGCGATGGCGTCCGTAGGACTGCCGTTCCTGAACGGTTTCGTGGGCGAGTTCCTGATAATGCTCGGGATGTGGTCGTCGACGATCCTACCGGGCAGCTGGAACCAGATCGCGACGATGGCCGCCGGAACGGGCGTGATCTTCGCCGCGGTATATCTTCTGTGGATGATCCAGCGCGTGTTCTTCGGCAAGCTGACTAACGAGAAGAACATGTCGCTTTCGGACCTCTCGCTCCGCGAGATCGGCATAATGGCTCCCCTGCTTTTCTTCATGGTCTTTATGGGCGTGTATCCGAAGCCGATCCTGGATTCCTCTAAACCGAGCGTCGTGGAGATCCAAAGGATAGTGAGCGGCGGGACAAAGGGCGGCACGGTAACGGAACTGAATATCGACGGGCCGGAGGGCAGATAGGCCTCAGCGGGTCCTTATTCAATGATGAACATCTTTCTTGCAGAACTGGCTGATCCGAACGTGAGCATCCCTCTGGTGCTCCCGGAGATGCTGCTCGCCGTCACGGGGATCCTCGTGATGATCTACGAAAGCGTGAGACCCGGGCGCCGCCGTGTGACCGGAACGATCTCGATGGCAGGCCTGATCCTGTCGGCGGTCGCGCTTTTCTGGATCTGGTCCACTCCTGGACAGCAGCTGTCCGCTTTCGGCGGAATGATCGTCGCGGACAGCCTCCGTATGAGCTTTACGGCGGTCTTTCTTCTTGTGTCCGCGCTCACGATCCTGGTTTCGACCGTCTGGGTCGAAAGAGAGGACGTGCACGCCGGCGAGTACCATACTCTGCTGCTTTTCGCGACGGTCGGAATGATGTTCATGGCGTCGGGCAACGACCTCGTGATCATCTTCCTCGGGCTCGAAACTCTCTCGATCGCGACGTATGTGATGGCGGGCCTCAGGCGGCGCGACCTTCGGTCGAACGAATCGGCGATGAAGTACTTCATCCTCGGCTCGTACGCCTCCGGATTCCTTCTTTACGGGATGGCGCTTGTCTACGGAGCGACCGGGACTACGAACATCACGCAGATCGCGTTGAATGCCGAGACCGCACAGTTCCCGGCTCTACTTCTCGTCGGCGCCGCAATGCTCGTCATCGGCTTCGGTTTCAAGGTCGCGACGGTGCCGTTCCACATATGGACGCCCGATGTTTACGAAGGCGCTCCGTCACCCGTCACGGGATTCATGGCCGCGGGCCCGAAGGCCGCCGGGTTCGCATCGTTCCTCCGCGTGTTCGTGCTCGGTTTCCCGCTTGTCGTCGGGGTCCAGGCTTCCGAGTTTCTTCACGATTCCTGGATAACAGCGCTGACCGTGATGGCAATATTGACGATGACCGTCGGGAATATCGCGGCGATCGTCCAGAACAACGTAAAGCGAATGCTCGCGTATTCGTCGATCGCGCACGCGGGTTATGCGATGGTCGGTTTTGTCGGAGCCGGGGTCGCGAAGACGGCTACAGGCCGCGACGACGCGATCGCCGCCGTCGCTTTCTATATGCTCACATACGCGGTGACGAATCTGGGAGCATTCGCGATAGTCACGCTTGTCGCGCGAAAGAACGACCGTCGAACCGAGTTCGAAGATTACAACGGCATAGGATTCCGCTCGCCGGTCCTCGCTTTCTCGCTGTCGCTGTTCATGCTTTCCCTTCTTGGGCTTCCATTGACGGCGGGTTTCATCGGAAAGGTCCTCGTCTTCAGGCCGGCGCTTGAGGCAGGCACCTCGCTGATGGTGATACTCGTCGTCATCGCGGTGATCAACACGGCGATCTCGGCGTACTATTACCTGCGGCTGATCGTCGTGATGTTCTTCCGCGAGAGGACCGAGGAATGGTCGGAGCCCAGGATCTCGACCGCGCTGGCGGCCGTGCTTGCGATCACGATCATCGGCGTGTTCTATTTCGGCATCTTCGGAAATAACGTGATCGAGATGTTTTCGAAATATCCCGTGGACGTGCAGATGCGTTAGCGACGGCGGGATCGCAGATCGATAGTTTTGGCGGTCGCTGGCCGCCTTACTTTTTTGGAGAGGGCTGATGGCGGAAGGCGAGACGTCCGAATACCGTGAGGTCGATATCGAACGCTGGAACCGCCGTTCCGCTTTCGAATTCTTCCGGGAATTCGAGGACCCTTTCTTCAATATGACCGCGCCGGTGGACGTGACCCGGCTGAGGGCCGTGTGCAGGGAGAGGGGGTATTCCTTCTCGATCGCCGCGCTTCACTGCTCACAAAGGGCGCTGAACGGCATAGACGAGTTCCGTATGAGGCTGGTCGACGGCCGGCTCGTGATCTTCGATCTGGTGGAGGCCACTCAGACGATACTGCTCGAAAACGAGAGCTTCGGCTTCTGCTACTTCCCCTGGCGAAAGGAGCTTGCTGAGTTCGATTCGTTTGGAAAGAAGCAGGTCGCAAAGTACAAAGATCTTGCCACTTTCGACGTTGAGAACGACCGGCTCGACCTTGTGTATTACTCGGTCATTCCCTGGATCTCGTTCACTAGCTTCAAGCACGCAAGCAGGATCGACCGCGAGCAGACGGTCCCGAGGATCGTTTTCGGAAAGGCACTCGAAGAAGGCGGCTCGGTGACGATGCCCGTTTCCGTCGAGGCTAACCACATCGTGATGGACGGCCTGCACGTGGGAAGATACTTCGAACGCCTGCAATCGGAGATGGACGGCGTTTCGTGACGCACATCCCGGATCATCGAACTTATGACCGTCGCAGAAGAGATTGCGGCCTCGATGGGCTCCGAATGGCTTCCGACCGTTTACGAAGAAA
>JAGFIQ010000183.1 GCA_024103495.1 Aridibacter famidurans | reverse complement strand
GACCTCTATGCTGATCTCGATCGGGGGCGTCGCCGACGCGTACGTTCCCGTCAATGCCTTCAGCTCCGCGTCGGTCATCTCGACCTTCGCTTCCGCCTTCGCCGCTTCGGGGATCTTCCTGAACGGGCAATCGGACACAAGCCCGACCGTCATCTCGTTTACCTTTCCCTGCGCGTTCAGAGAGAACGTCACCGGAGCATTGCCGCCCATCGGTCCCGAGAAATTCGCCCGGAACGTGTCGTAATGCCAATGCTCCAGCTCGCCCTCGAACGCGGGCCCGAAGCGGACGTGGAGCTTTCCGCCCTCCAGCTTGACCGTCACATCGCCGTACAAATCGTTCTTGTACGTGCCGGCGTATTCTTCGAGCTTCAAGGAAGGCGAGGTTCCCTTCACCCGCGATTCTTCCATACGCTTCTGCGCTGCCGCGGCGCGGGCCTCCGCGTCCTTGATCGTCTTCAGACCGTCCGCAGCGTAGTCCTTGTCGACCTTGCCCAGGTAGAGGTCCAGCACCCTGTACATAAGAAAGTGCGGAAGCACGGTGCCGTTCAGGTTCGTCAGGATCACAATGCCGAGCTTCTCTTCCGGCATAAGGCCGACCTCGGCGCGCATTCCGTCGATCGCGCCGCCGTGCTCGACAAGCTTGCGGCCCTTGTAATCCGAGAGGAACCAGCCGAGCCCGTAGCTCAGGAAATGCGCTTCCGGATAGAGAGTTTCGTACTGGCCGGCGAGATTGATGATCGTCTGCGGCGCGTGCATCTGCTTCACCGAACCCGAGCTGAGGATGCGCTTGCCGTCGTACATTCCCTCGCCGAGCTGCAGCCTGATCCACTGCGCCATATCGACGACGTTCGAGTTGATCGACCCCGCCGGGGCGATGTTGTCGATCAGCCTCCAGGGCACCTGTTTCACCTCGCCGTCGATCTTGCTGTGCGGCGTCGCGACGTTGCCTCCGGGGCGGAACTCCTTGATGCTCGTGCCCGTGTCGTTCATTCCCAAGGGCGTGAAGATGCGTTCGTCGACGAACGCGTCCCACGACTTGCCGGACTCCTTCGCGACGATCTCGCCGGCGGCCAGGAACATAAGGTTCTGGTATCCGAAATTGCTCCGGAAGCTCCAGCTCGGCTCGATGAACCTGACCTGGCGGAGGATCTCTGCGCGCGATCTGTCAGTCCCGTACCAGAGGAAGTCTCCGCGCTGGAGCCCGCTGCGGTGGCTCAAAGTGTCGCGGATCGTCAGCTGCTGGGAGGCGTACGGGTCGTACAGATCGAATCCCGGAAGATGCTCGGAGGCCTTGTCGTCCCATTTCAGCTTGCCTTCGTCGACAAGGATGGCGACCGTTGCGGCCGTGAACGCCTTGGACGAGGACCCGATGGCGAACAGCGTCTTTTCGTCGACCGGGGTTGGATCGCCGAGCTCGCGGACGCCGAATCCCTTGGCGAAGACGATCTTGTCGTCCTTGACGATGGCGATCGCGATACCGGGGACTTCCCAGTCGGCCATCGCCTTGCGGACGTATTCGTCGAACCCTGCGAGCGGATCCGATTGCGCGGCGGCGAACTGCGCGGCCGCGAGCACGGTGATTAGAAGCGTTATGAGTTTTGTTTTGAAGTTTTTCATTGGTTTTAAGTATTTGAGCCGCGGATTTCACGGATTACGCGGATGGGAATTCACCGCAGAGGCGCAGAGACGCGAAGTTACGATTGGCGCATAAGACCGGCATGCCTGATTCCTCATCGAGTCTCTTCCTATCCGCGTTAAAAAAATCAGCCAATAGCACAGATGGGAATTCACCGCAGAGACGCGAAGTTACGATTGGCGCGTAAGACCGGCATGCCTGATTCCTCATCGAGTCTATTCCTATCCGCGGTGAGAAAATCAGCCAATTGCGCGGATGGGAATTTACCGCAGAGGCGCAGAGACGCGAAGAAGAACTAGACATGTCGGTCTAATGCGCCAATCGCAACTTTGCGCCTTTGCGCCTCTGCGGTTCGATTCAGGGCGGGGACAAGCCCCGCCCCAACTTTATTCGATCTTTTTCGCGGGCGTGTTCCCCAAAAGGAATCCCGTGATGCTTCCGTCTTCGCCCTTCGTGAATGTGACGGTTATGTTTATATCCTTCGAGAAGAACCTCTCTTCCGTCTCCGGCAAAAGGATGAACCTGTTGCGGCCTGCGAGGTCGCCTATCAGCTTGCCGTCCTCGAGCGAGATGCTGATCACGGTG
>JAGFIQ010000164.1 GCA_024103495.1 Aridibacter famidurans | reverse complement strand
CGAAAGTAAACGTAATAATGCGCTTCGAAAGGAAAAGTGTCAAATCGGACTCTTTTCCTCATTTCCTCTGACAGCCAGGGCAGAACACCGTGGAGCGCCCGGATTGCCGGATCCGCCTTAGCTTCCGGCCGCAGTTTGCGCAAGGTTCCCCCTCGCGGTCGTACACAAGCCATCCGCCGTTGGTGCTGCCGTTGAAGTAGCGGTTTTCTATATTCGATCGATCGAGTCTCGCAGCCAATCCCGCTTCGATCGATTCGGCAAGGACGTGCCTGATCGCGGTATGCAGACGCCGGGCCTTTACGGGCGATATCTTCCTGGCCTCAACGGCGGGATGGACCCTCGCGAGGAACATCGATTCCGCGGCATATATGTTTCCGAGCCCGCACACCTTCGTCTGGTCGAGGAGCACTTCCTTGACGGGCCGTTTCGTGCTTCGAAGGACCTCTTTCAGATACCCGATCGAAAACTCTTCCGAGAACGGTTCAGGAGCGAGTTTTCTGATCTCGGGAGTTTCATGTAGCCGAACGGTTTCGGCGATGTTCATATAGCCGAAATGCCTCTGATCCTCGAAAACAAGCCGCTCATCGTCCCGGAAAAAGAACTCGGCGTGCGTGAACTTCGGATTTTCCTCGCCGGTTCCGAGAAGGGTGAATCTTCCGCTCATGCGCAGGTGGACGATCAGCGTTGTGCCGCCGGACAGCCCAAGCAGGATGTGTTTTCCGCGCCTCCCCACGGTTTCGATGGTCTTTCCCGACAGTTTCTCAGCGAAGGATTCGGGCGAGTGCGCGGGCGATAGTTTCTCGCGGTAGAGAGCTGCTGCCGCGATCTTTTTCCCGGTCAGGAGTTCCGAGAGCGAACGGGCGACGATCTCCACTTCAGGGAGTTCAGGCATTGGAGGATCAGATCTTCGTGTAGTCGGTGAGCGTCGATTTATTGCCGAGGACCGCGCCGGGCTTTACTACGCAGTTCTTGCCTACGTAACAGCTTCTCGCGAGAATCGCCCCGCTGATCTTCGCAGAGTTCGAGATCCTGGAATGCGACCAGATCACAGAATTCTCGATCATCGCGTGCTCTTCAACGACAACGCCCTTCCCGATAACTGAGTTAGTAATCGTCACATTCGGCTTGATGACGCATTCGGAATCGATCACGGAATTGCTGTCAATGAATGTCGAAGTTGCGCGGTCGAATTCTTCTTCGCGGTCGATAGGAAAATTTCGTATGCTGCCGCCTATGAAGTCCATATGGGCTTGCAGATAGGTCTCCGGAGTTCCTATGTCGCGCCAGTACTCGCTCTTCAGAGCGTATGAGCCGAAAGCGATCCCTTTCAGCAGGATCTCCGGGAAAACGTTGTATTCGAACGAGTAATTTTCGTTCTCCGGGATCAGGTCGAGGATCTCGCGTTCCAGGACATATATCCCCGCGTTGATAAGGCTCGGCCCGTCGTCCGCCAGAGTGTCCCCTTTGGGCTTTTCTTTGAATGCAAGTACGTTGCCCTCTTCATCGGTCTCGACCAGGCCGAAGCGTTTCGGATCCTCGACGGGTGCGAGCATTACCGTGGCCTTTGCGCCGGATCTCTGGTGATGCTTGATCAACTTCGCGACGATCAGGTCCGTGAGGACGTCTCCGTTCAGAACGATCGTAGGCTCCTCGAAATCCTTTGCCGCGAGCTTGTATGCGCCCGCAGTACCCATTGGTTGTGACTCGGTAACGTAGTGCAGGCTGACGCCCAGCTGCTCACCGAATCCCAGAACGTGTTCGATCTTGTCGGGCTGGTAACTCAGGGAAAGAGTAATGTCCTCGATGCCGGCACGCTTGAGTATTTCGATCTGGTACTCCAGGAACGGTCGGTTCAGTACGGGGACGATGGGCTTGGGAGTATAGACGGTGAGCGGCCGAAGCCGCGTTCCTTTGCCTCCTGCCAGGATCAAGGCTTTCATATCAATCAGCGAATTAAGTCTGCGGTTGGCGAGCTCGTCTTGCTACAAGCGGCCCCATCTCCTTGAATCTAAATGCTTTGGGCAGTATCGGCCGGGATGCCAAAAAATGTTTAAACGCGTTGACACGTTTTGTCCCGGCGTGATAACTTTTGTAATGCGGGTCGCCACAAGTCTCACCGCAATTCGCCGCCACGGTTAAGTGTAAGAACATTCCTTCTATTTTTCAAAAGCCTTCTACGGAGAGCCTTGAGGCGGTCCCCTCTTGGTTTAATTTGTCTCACTCGCGATGAGTTTCAACAAATCCAAGTCGATGCGCAACGCCGAACGTTACCTCACCAATGGGCGGATCGAGGCGGCGATAGGTGAGTACAAACAGATCGTGCAGCACGATCCGGGAGACATCACCACCCAGAACATGCTGGGCGATCTTTACGTGAAGGCGCTGAAGACCGGGCCGGCCGTGGCTTGCTACAAGAAGGTCGCGGACCATTACCACAAACAGGGTTTCGCCAAAAAAGCGATCGCGGTCTACAACAAGATCTACAAGCTCGACCCGAATTCCACCGAGATCGTAGGAAGACTCGGTGAGCTCTATCATCTCAGGGGCTCGGTGGCGGAAGCGCGGGCCCATTACAAGATCTACGCGGACAGGTTGGAAAAGGAAGGCCGTGGTGCGGAGGTGCTCGATGTTTGGCACAAACTCGCCGAGCTGGACAGGCACGACCCGGACATCTGCCTGAAGATCGCAGAAGCAGAGAGCTCGAAGAACCGCAAGGACGAGGCGTGCAAGGCATATTTCGAAGCGGGGACAAGGCTGATCGAACGCGGCGAACACGAGAACGCGATCGCATCTTTCCAAAAGGCACTCTCGATAAACGAGCGATTCGGAAAGGCGGTGCGCGGGATCGTGCGCGCACAGATCCTGCTCGGCAAGCCCGAAGAAGCAGCGGCTTACCTCGAGGAAAAGCTTGAGGAGGACCCTTACAACAAGGAACTGATCTTCCTGCTGATCGATTGCTACTTCGAAAGGAAGGACGCGGCCGGAGCCGAGAAGGTCATTACCAAGCTTGTCGAGAGGGAGCCTGCCAATTATCCCAAGCTTCTGGAACTGGTCAGCGTCTATCTTGAATCCGGCGACGCGGAATCAGCGGTTCGGGTCCTTTTGATGACCTCCGAACACCTGCTTGCGGGCGGCGACGCCGAAACGCTGGAGGAATATCTCGACAGCCTCCTCAAGGTCGATCCCAAGAATGTCGAAGGACTCAGGCTGCTCGCTCGCTGTTACGGATGGCGCAGGAAGCAGGTCCGCCTTCGGGAGACGCTTCTCGAGATGGTCGACGCCGCAAGCGAGGCAGAACGGCTTTCTGACGAGCGCTGGGCGCTTTCGCAATATCTGCTTCTTGTTCCGCACGATTCCGAAAGGAAGCAACGGTTCGACCACCTGGTTGAGGAACTCGGGCCCGAGGACAATTCTGTCGAGTTGCTCGCCAAGGAGGAAAAGGATCCGGCTTCCGGAGAACAGTCCGGAGAATACGGACTGGAATCCGAGGCTCAGTTCGCTGCGGTGAACGAGGCGGGCTCGGGGCTGATCGCCGGTGAGAAGGACGACCCCGAGGGGCTTGTGCCCGCCACGGTCGTCGAGGACCCGACCCTTGTATCTGTAGTCGAGGAGCAAGTCCCCATTTCCGGAAACGGCTCGCATCACAGCCAGAACGGGTCGGAGGCGTATGTCAAGACACCTCTCAATCCAACGGATGAGGTGCGGCTGGATGAAGAGATCGAAAGCATAAAGTTCTACATAGAGCAGTCATACACCGGCCTCGCAGACAAAGCGCTTAGGGCGCTCGAGAGCGAATTCGGAATGCGCAGAGAGATTGTCGAACTGCGCGCCGAGCTGGGGTACGTCGATGATACCGCAAACGACATTTCCCGATTCGAGGGAACCTCTGCCGAGCGTACTTCCGGATCGAGCGAGCTTGTTCAGGAACAGGTCGAAGAGGCGGAGTCTCCGGCGGATGGATCCGCTTCAGAACTGGAAACGGTGTCGGATCCCGTGGAAGAGATCGTAAGCGAACTCGGTCTGAACGAGACGGAGACCTCGGATCCGGAGCAGTTTGAAGATCACTACAATCGCGGCGTCGTCTATAAGGAAATGGGAATGATCGAAGAGGCGATCCGCGAGTTTCAGGATGCCGCGGAATGCGTCTCCGACGAGGATCAGTCCCGCAGATACTACAATTGCTGCACTCTGCTTGGGCACTGCTTTGTCGAACAGGGAATGCCCAACCTCGCGCTCATATGGTTCGAAAAGGCCTATGAAAGCAGCGATCTGTCGCCCGAGGAAAGGCAGGCGCTAGATTACGAACTGGGCGTCGTACTGGAGCTTTCAGACAGGCCGGACGAAGCGATCGCGCACTTCGAGAGGGTTTATGCCGAAGACGTGGATTACCGTGACGTCGCGTCGCGGCTGGAGTCTTTGCGGTCCCATGAGCCGGTTGCAGGCTGATCCCATTCTCGCTTGGTTGCCGGCGACGCGAAGCGATATACTTTCGCCATGGTCGCTCGCCTTACCGTAATTCTGTTCATCCTTGTCTGCCTGGAGGCGGGTATTCTCCTGACGCTCCTTCCCTGGATCAGCGACTGGGGAAACAACGTTCTTCTCATCTACGTGGTTGACGTCACAGGCTTCGACACCCTGGACGCCGTCGTGGATTCCGGCTGGTTCCGCGGTGCGGTCACGGGGCTCGGAGTCTTCAATCTTCTCGTCGCTTTTTGGGAGATCGCTCATTTTTCCAGAAGCGTTGAGGAACTTGAGGCCGCCGATGCGTCCGCCTCGCATCCGGCGGAGCGAAAGTGAAACTTTCGGACCGTATCCCCTCGGCACCCTTCACGTATCTGATCACTCCAGGGAATCTTTCCGCCGAAAACTTCGGGACGCTTTCCGAGGAACTCGTGTCGAATATTTCGTACGCTTCCGAAGCGGGTGTGTCCGCGGTCCAGATCCGCGAGAAGCGCCTGCCTTCACGCCTCGTGTTTGAGCTCGCTTGCAAGGTCCGAGGGATCCTAAGCGGCAGCGCCACTCTCTGCCTGGTTAATGAGAGGTTCGACATCGCTCTCGCCGCAGGAGTCGACGGCGTTCATCTGACATCGACATCGATTCCGGTTACAGTCGTTCGCCGCGAAGTCCCGAAGGATTTCGTCGTCGGGGTTTCGACTCATACCCTGAGCGAGGTGATACAGGCCGAAAAAGCATCTGCCGACTTTGCGGTCTTCGGTCCGGTGTTCAAGACTGCGGGAAAGCCCGCACCGGAGAACGGTGACCGGCTCGCAGAACTGGGACGAGCTTCGGAATTGTCCGGAAGTATGCTGCTTCTCGGGCTTGGCGGGATCGACGAGATTAATTTCAGGCCTGTGATAAACGCGGGAGCCGATGGCATCGCGGGGATCAGTGTTTTTGCCGATCGCCGCGCGGCAGGGTCCGTTCTCGGCTCCGTTTGCGGAGGAAAACGCGATGCAAAGACCTAGAGGGAACAGTGAAGATCTGAAACCGGTACCGGTTGTTAGGACAGAGTCCGCCGTGTGTCTGAGCGTCGCGGGTCTCGATCCGTCGGGAGGGGCGGGTGTCCTCGCCGACGTCCGCACGTTCGCGGCCTTCGGCTGTTTCCCAGCAGCGGCGATTACTTCTGTGACCTTCCAGAACACGGAGGGTGTTTTCGGTTCGGTTTCGCAGTCGCCCGAGATCGTTACGCGGCAGGTCTTGCCTGTATTCGACGACTACGAGGTCGCAGCGGTGAAAACCGGGATGCTGCCGGACTCTGGCGTGATCAAAGCGGTTGCCGACGTACTCGTTGAACGGCAGGTCGAACGGCTCGTGGTCGATCCGGTCGTGCGTTCGACGTCGGGTTTCGACCTGATCGATGATGCCGCGCTCAAATCCCTGATAGAGCACCTTTTCCCATTGGCTCTATTGGTGACTCCCAATCTGCCTGAGGCCGAGCGGATCACCGGTCTCACGATCGAGAGCGTCGAGGATATTTCCAAATCGGCCGGCAGAATGCGGGACCTGGGAGCAAGGAATGTTCTCATCAAGGGAGGGCATATTCCCGGCGAAGTAACTGGGGAGTTCAGGATCGAAACGCGCAAGGCCGTCGATTTCCTGTTCCTCGGGGAAGACCCGGTAATGCTTGAAGCCGAGTATATTGAGACCGACGCGACTCACGGTACCGGCTGCGTGCTTTCTTCAGCGATCGCGGCCCGTCTCGCTGCCGGGTCGGATCTGGAAAACGCGGCGCGATCAGCCAAGTCGTTTGTAAATAAAGCGATACGAAGCGCACCGTTGGTCGGAAAGGGACATTCGCCGATCAACATCGATCCTCGCCTGGTTGACGATTAGGTCAGATCCTCCGGCCCGGACGCTTGGAACTTCAGTAGACCTCAAGTCGGAAATGGGTTTCCTTTCACACAACTTCTCCGCGCCCCTTGTGTAAGACAGAAGGCGAAACAAAGAGTTTAATCGCTCGAAATTCGGATGGAATTCAGGCTGTAGTTGTGACCTTGACCGCCTGCATTTCGTCCCTTCGCGTTCCCGGTGCCGCTTTGGACAATGCAGTGTTTTGTTGGCACAATTATTCACGCCGATCCCGACCGGTCGGCACGCACTCCGTGGCTCGAGATGGGAATTTCAGAGAAACAGAACGAAGACGCCGACAATGCGGGCCTACGGTTGGTTGCCGACAACAAGGAACCCCGGAAGGCGCCTCCCGTCGAGAAGCAGTTCGTCAATTTCATTTTCTTCAGGGTCAATCCCGACTGGCGTCGGCTGGACGACGAAACGAAGAAGGTCTACAAATCCGAATTCAAGAAGGTTTTTGCCGAATACGACAGCGAAATGCTGCTGTATAGCTACTCTCTGGTAGGGTTCGATTCCAAGGCCGACCTTATGTTCTGGAGGGTCGGGTCCTCGCTCGACCTGGTGCAGGACATGACGGCGCGCCTGTACAGGACTAACCTCGGCAGTTTCCTGGAAACGACCGACAACTACTTGTCAGTAACCAGAAAGATGATGTTCGTACCTCCGGACTCTCCGGCAGAGGACCGCAGGCACGTGGTTGCCGGGGGGAAGAAATACCACTTTCTCTATCCGTGCTCCAAGCATAGCGACTGGTACGACAAGAGCGAGGAAGAACGCGAAGCGCTTATCAAAGAGAATTTCATGGTCGGGAAGAAGTTCCAGAACATTAAGATCCATATGACCCACGCGTTCGGATTTAGTGAGCAGGAATACCTGATAAGTTTCGAGACTGACGAGCCGAAGGATTTCCTCGCTCTCGCTGAGGAGCTCAGGAGGACCCCCGCAAGCAAGTTCACCCTGCGCGGTATGCCGATCTACACGTGCCGGCTGATGGACCTCGCGGATTGTCTTAGGTCGCTGGGTTGAGAGCTGTTCGCTGGTCCGGAATATGAAGATCGCGCGAAGGTACTACGTCAGCGGAATGGTCCAGGGGGTCGGCTTTCGATTCTTTGTTCAAAGGTCCGCTGCCAAACACCAGGTCGTCGGATATGTCCGGAATCTGGCGGACGGCAGAGTGGAAGCGTACGCTGAGGGCGCGGAGGCGGCAATAAAAGGCTTTCACGAAGACCTGCTTACCGGACCGAAATACTCCTCTGTGAACGAGATCGAGGAGATCGTCGCCGAACCGCAGGGAGAGTTTTCGTCGTTCTTGATAGAAAGATAGGAGAAAAGAGCGTGAGCCATACGGGCTCAGGATCAGACTATGGAGCATCTCAAAGACTTAATTCGTGAGGTGCCTGACTTTCCTAAGCCGGGCATCAATTTTTATGACATAACCACGCTTCTCCAAGATGCGGACGGCCTGAAGCAAACTGTGGACGGAATGATCGCCAAGTTCCGCGGAGAGAAGATAGACACCGTTATCGGTATCGAGTCGAGGGGATTCATTTTCGCCGTACCGCTTGCTTATTCGCTGGGCGCGGGCTTCGTTCCCGTCAGGAAACCCAACAAGCTTCCGCACGTGAAGGTTTCTGCCTCGTACGATCTGGAGTACGGCCAGGACACGCTGGAAATGCACAGCGACGCGGTGGGTGAGGGACACAAGGTCCTTATCGTGGACGATCTTCTTGCGACCGGTGGAACGGCCCAGGCAGTCACGAAAATTGTGGAGCAGGTTGGGGGTGAGATCGTCGGCCTGGGGTTCCTTGTCGAACTGACGTTCCTAAACGGGCGCGACAAGCTGAAGGACTATGACGTGCATTCTTTCCTGAAATACGATTCGTGAGGAGACAGGAGACAGGAGACAGGAAACAGGAGACAGGGGCGGGAAATAGGAGACTGGGGGCGGGAGACAGGAGACGGGAGTCAGGAGAAGAACAACGGACCAGACTTGCCGATTGTCTGAGTCGGTGCAAATCTCCCTCAGTCCTCAGTCCTCAGTCCTCAGTCCTCAGTCCTCAGTCCTCAGTCCTCAGTCCTGATTTGGCCCGTCGTTTGCGCTCCGGGCTCCGATGCCTCAGTCCTTGAACCTCAATGCCTCACGCTGTATCCTTTCAGTTTATGCTCCCGTAGCTCAGTAGCATAGAGCGACCGCCTCCTAAGCGGTAGGCCACAGGTTGGAATCCTGTCGGGAGCACCATCATTCCCAGCCCGAGCAGCGCGAGATTCATTAGGCCCCACGCATTGCGGAAAGTGGAACACCCGCGCTAATCGCACTTTCTTTTTAGTACAGCGGAAGAAAAGGTGGTCAAGCGTCAGTGGCAACATTTACGTCCATGATTTCGCTGTATTTGTTCACTTTCTCCGTTCCTTAAGCAGTATTGAGGCCGCTCCTTTCAGTCGGGAGCGGCCTTTCTTTGCCTTTCGCTTTTTACGCCGATCAGAACGTAACATACAGGATGGTAAAATCCGGTTGCCGGACCTGGGCCGGTTCCGGGCGCGCATCTTTTTGGTCCTCGACCGAATCGTTGAGAGTGCACCAGCCCGCGGCACAAATTTCGGAGAACAAGTTATGAATTCCTTGTCCAAGATCGCCCTGATACTGACCCTGTTGGCAGCGCCTGCTTATCCGCAGACTGCCGAGCTCAAGTTGACCCTTAGCGAGCAATTCTTCGATGCCCGTCTTGAGGCCGTGTTCACGAAGCTTGAGCCGCCTAGCGTTTCCATCGCTTCCGCTGCGGGTGAAAGTATCATTGAACAAGCCTCTTCAGGCGGTCCTTCGGAAAGCCCCGCCTGTAAGGAAGCGGTAACGCTGAAGAAGGAAATCGACGGTGTGAGAACGGCAGTGCGTTTCCGGAACGGGAAGATATATGCCCCGATCGCCTTTCTGGGGAATTACAATCCGCCCTTGATCGGCTGCATAGAGTTCCGCGGTTGGGCTGAAACTGATATTGACCTCGTTTACGACAGCAATAGAAAGGCGCTTGTAGGGAACGCAAGGGTGCTGAACGTAAATCTGAGCGGAACGGGAGGCTTGGGCGGCGAACTCATCGCGAGAATGGTACAGAATTCGATCGACAGCCGGATCAACCCGATCGAGATCGTGTCGATGGACAAGCTCTCCTTTACCGTTCCCGTTAGAGATTCTGGAAACCTGCGAATGAACGCACTCGGGATCCGTCATCAGGTCGTTGACAAGGCGATTGACGTCTACATCAAGTACGAGTTCCAGAAAGCGAATTAGCCCGGTCTTAACCGATATTGTCCCGCGGGGACACGATACCGTGCCCGCTGCCTCACAAAACCCGCCAAATTCCCTCAAATCTGCCGAGGAACGGTGATTGCACCTTCAATCGGTAAATTCCAGGCTTCTTAAGCCAGCATTTGAGGGAAAAACAATGACATTTAGATTTACCAAGAAAGCTTCGGCTTTTGCCGTTGTCGGCCTTCTTCTGTTCTTGGGAGCGGCCGACCTTGCTTTCGGGCAACAGAATCGCGGCCGTCAAAACCGCGACCGTCAGAAGGCAGAACAGAGCAGAGAGCAGAAGCGTGCGGAACAGAACCGCACCCAACAGCGCCGGGAGGTCCGGCGCCAGAACCAGAATACGAATCGCGCGGAGCAAGACAGGGCAAGGCAAAGACAGCAGGTCGAGAACAGACAGGCCCAGCAGCGCCGCGAACAGCAAAGACAGGCCGAGCGGACAAGGGAAAACCAGCGTCGCGAGGCCCAGCAGCGGTCGGTCCAGCGCCAACAGATCGAGCGAAATCGCGAGGCGCAAAGGCGCGCCGAACAGCTTCGCAACCAGCGACAACGGCAGCAGACGGAGAGGAACCGTGCGGATCAAAGGCGGGCGGAGCAACTCCGCGATCAGCGCCGGCGACAGGAACTGCAAAGGCAGGCCGAGTTGAGGCGCCGTCAGCAGCAGCAACAGGCAGAGCGCAATCGACGTGATCGCAGGGACGACGACCGTTGGGAGCGGGAAAGGAACGACCGCCGTTCGAACCGGGATTCGCGCGACGACGGCCAAAGAGGCAGATATCAGGTCTACAATCGCGGCCAGCAGCGAAGTCTCTACAACCAGAGGCGGAATGAATACCGCAGGAACGAGCGATGGCAGCAGCAGCAGTACGAGCGCCGGTTGCGGGACCTCCGCAGGGCAAACAGGGCACGCCGTCTCGAATATCAACAGAGATACTACCGGCGTTTGCTTGAGGATCGCCGGAGATTGGCACAGGCCCGCTACTACAACAGCCTGATCTACGACTACAGGTACAACCGGGGCGGCACGTACTATTACACAAGCTCTTACGGAGCGGAAATGCTTCGGCGGGCAGTACGTCTCGGGTATGAGGAAGGTTACAGGGCCGGCCTTGCAGACAGATACGACAGCTGGAGGTACGACTACCGGGACACATATGCTTATCAAGACGCCTCTTACGGATATGACAGCTATTATGTGGGTCTTGGCGAATATCGCCACTACTTCAGAGAAGGCTTCCGAAGAGGGTACGAGGACGGCTACTACAGCCGGAACCGTTACGGAAGGGATTACAACCTGTTTGAGAACATTGTCAGAGGCATAATCTCGATCTTCAGGTTCTAACCTCTCAACAGATGACCGGACCCGGGCTCCGATTCGCGTCGGGGCCTTTTTTTGTAGGTTCCTCCGGTCGGCTTTTGCTTAGAAGGATCGGTTAGTGTAAAACCCATAGATTCGGGGTCGACCGAATGCCGAAACCTCTTGTGTCCATTGTAGGAAGACCGAACGTCGGGAAATCGACGTTGTTCAACCGCTTGACGGGAAGCCGGAGGTCCATCGTCGGAGATGAACCGGGAATCACCCGCGACCGTATTTACGGAGATGTTGAATGGCGGACCAGGACGTTCGAGATCGTCGATACCGGCGGAATCGTACCGGACGACGACGCGCTGATCCCCAGGAACATTTTTATACAGGCAGGGACGGCGATCGAAGCCTCGCAGGCGATAGTCTGGGTCGTTGATGCACGCGCGGGAGTCACCCCCCTTGACGAGGAACTGGCGGTTCATCTGCGGAATTCCGGCAAACCGGTAATAGTTGCCGCGAACAAGTCGGAATCACGTCAGGTCTCAGAACAGGCGGCGGAGTTCTACCGGTTCGGGTTCGAGGTCGTTCCCGTTTCGGCGGAGCATGGAACAAGCGTCGGCGATCTGCTGGAGGAACTGTTCGACATCCTCGAGTTTGATGAGGCTGCGGAGGAAGACAGCAGGGATGAGATCCGGCTTGCGATTATCGGCAGGCCGAATGTCGGCAAGTCCTCCATCTTGAACCGCATCCTCGGAGAGGAACGGGTGATCGTGTCCCCCATAGCGGGAACAACCCGCGACGCTGTAGATACCGGGCTTGAGGTGGATGGGAAAAAGTTCGTCCTTATCGACACCGCAGGTATCAGGCGCAAGGGCAAGACGACCGAGATGGCGGAGAAGCTATCGGTGATCATGGCTCGGAAGGCTCTCGAAAGGGCGGATGTCGCGGTACTGGTCATCGACGCCGTAGAGGGCGTGACGCATCTCGACGCGAGCATCGCCGGTTACGCCATCGAATCGGGCTGCAGTATAATCATCGCCGTCAACAAGTGGGACCTGGTAGCGGAAAAGGATACCTCCACCGCTTCGGAGTTCGAGCGTGCGCTTCGCGACAAGATGAAGTTCCTTGACTGGGCTCCCGTTGTTACCGTCTCCGCGCTATCCGGGCAAAGGCTGTCCCGCTTGCTGCCTTTGGTCGAGAAGGCGAACGAAGCCAGGAATGTGAGGATTCCCACATCGAGGCTGAACGACTTTTTTGAACGCAATGTGATGCAGCCGAAGGGGGGAGGCGGGACCGCGCCGGGCAAAGGAGGGAAGTCCAGGGTTCAGGTCAAGTACATTACGCAGGCGGGCATTCGGCCGCCGATGTTCGTTTTGTTTACTTCAGGAGGTCCCGGGTCCGAGCTTCACTTCTCCTACCTTCGGTACATCGAGAATCGCCTTCGCGCCGAGTTCGAGTTCTTTGCGACCCCCCTTCGGCTAAAAGAGCGAAAGAAAAGCAAGAAGTCGTGATATCCAAAGTCGTGTTCCTCCCGTTTGATCGCTTTTATGGAAGTCCTTGCACTGATCGTCACAGTTATCCTCGCCGGCGTGTTCCTGGTAGCCGGGATCGGGAAACTTCTTGACCGCGAAGGGTCCGAGAAAGCGCTCGCGGATTTCGACGTTCCGGACGGGCTTGTGAAGCCCCTCGCGGCGGCACTCCCCTGGATAGAGATCGCAGTGGCGGCCGCCCTGATTTTCGCGGCTACAAATTGGTACGCATCAGTCGTCGCGACGGTGCTCCTGGCGGCGTTCACCGCTGGGATGTTCGTCCAGATCGCGAAAGGGAACGCTCCCGATTGCCATTGTTTCGGCCAGATACACAGCGAGCCTGTTAGCGGACGAAGCGTTGCAAGGAACGTTTTACTGACATTGCTAGCCGTTACTCTAGGAATGATCGGATATTTTTACCCGGGGCAGGGATTCGGAGCTGGGGAAAGAGCGTTCACGAACGAGGGGATTATGCAACTGACGATAGGCCTGGCGGCGGTCGCGCTTTTGATTGCGATCTTCGTGGTGCTCAGAAAGATAAGCGAACAGCAGAGCCAGATCATAAGAAGGATAGAGATCCTCGAGGTCATTTCCGCCGAAGGTCGGGAGCAGGAGCGCGACGGTGTCGGCGATCCTCAGTCCGGGCTTCCGATCGGATCGCCTATGCCCCGGTTCTCCGTAAAGGGTCCCGAAGGGATCAGCATCCCTTCCGAGGAACTCGTCGAATCGGGAAGACCGGCCTTGTGGTTGTTCGTCAGTCCGACCTGCCATCCCTGCGAGGCGTTGATCCCCGACATCAATTCCTGGATCGAGGAGTTCGAAGGGTCGCTCGACATACTTCTGATCTCGTCGGGTGAGTTCGAAAAGAATGCCGAAAAGTTCGGCGAGGCCAATTCCGACAGGATCTTCATAAAGGAAAGCGAAAGCGCTTTGGAAGCGATGGGGCCTTTGTGGACCCCGACAGCTGTGCTAGTCGACCCGAATGGGCGGATCGCGAGCCGGAACGCTGCCGGCGATTCGGCTATCAGGAGACTGATCGAAGCGATTCGTGAGAAAGGTCTCGACGACGATTACTTGTTTGTCGCAGACGGCGATACGGACGCGATCCTGATGGGGCAACACGTTCCGGAATTCTCGCTAAAGGACCTCGACGGGAACGAGTTCACTTCCGGGGACCTGAAGGGCCGAAAGACGGTGGCGACATTCTGGAGCATATCCTGCCCGTTCTGCACAAAGATGCTCGATGATCTTAGGGAGTGGAACGGCGGCCGGAACGCTCACGGGCCTGAACTCCTGCTCTTTTCGTCGGGAAGTCCGGAAGACCACCGGTCCCTTGAGCTGGGCTCCCCGGTTCTTCTGGAAGAAGATTATGCGACGGCATTGAAGATCGGAATGAACGGAACGCCTTCCGCAGTCCTGATCGACGAAGAGGGAAGGATCGCATCGGAAACTGGCGTGGGAGCCGACATGATATGGGCGCTTCTTGGGGAGACAGGAAGATCTTCGAAACCTGAGGAAGACTGACAGATGCGGCCGATCGATTGGAAAGTGGATGCCCGCGACGGCGAAGCCCGGGCCGGGACTCTCAACACCAGGCGCTCTCAGATAGAGACGCCTGTTTTTATGCCCGTCGGCACTCAGGGCACCGTCAAGGGCGTACGATTCGAATGGCTTGAGGGCGAGCTCGATGCGCGGATAATACTCGGAAACACATATCACCTTTGGATCAGGCCCGGCACTGAAGTATTCGAAAGGCTCGGCGGCCTTCACAGATTCATCGGCTGGAACAGGTCCATCCTGACCGACTCCGGCGGTTTTCAAGTATTCTCGCTCGCCGATCTGAGGAGGATCGGCGAGGAAGGCGTGGAATTCCGGTCTCACTTGGACGGAACGAAACTGTTCATGTCCCCGGAAGTCTCGATGGAGATCCAGGCAGCCTTGGGGTCGGACATCGTGATGGCGTTCGACGAATGTCCGCCCGGCGACCTCGGAAGGGAAGAGATCGAACGCAGCCTCGAACTCACGGCTCGATGGGCGAAGCGCTCGAAGGAAAGATTTGACGAACTTCAAAAGGCCGGGGCGGACCGGGGCGTTGTAGAAACCGGGGCGAAAGGAGCGGCCGTTTCAGGCAGGCAGGCGCTCTTTGGGATCATTCAGGGCGGCGGGTTCACGGACCTCAGATCGAAGAGCCTCGAATTGACAGCCGGGATAGGATTCGACGGCTATGCGATCGGCGGATTGAGCGTCGGCGAGGAAGAGTCCGTGATGTACGAGGTACTGGAATCGACAGTGCCGAAAATGCCGGAGGACAGGCCGAGATACCTGATGGGGGTCGGAACGCCCGAGGACCTTGTTGAAGCGGTCTCGCGAGGCGTCGATATGTTCGACTGCGTTCTTCCGACCCGTAACGGGCGAACCGGCGGCGTCTTCACCTCGAGGGGGGATCTGAACATACGGAACGCGGGATATCGGGACGACGTATCGCCGCTGGATGAAGACTGCGGCTGTTCCGTCTGTGCACGCTACAGCCGTGCTTACCTAAGGCATCTCTACACTGCAAAGGAGATGCTCGGGCCGATCCTGATCTCTCATCACAACCTCAGTTTTTACCTGGGACTGATGAAGAACATCCGTGCCGCGATAATGGCAGGAAAGTTCGAGCCGTTCCGAAAGATGTTTGCCGAACGGCGCAAAGAAGGCGGGAATTAAATTGGCTTCACACGCGTCTTGCGTTTCGCAAAACAAGGCGGTTCATTTATAATTACCGTTTTGCGCAATCGGATTTGGCCCAATGATGATGAACATACTGCTTATTCAAGGCGGAGGAAGCCTCCTCTGGACGCTCCTTCCGTTCGCCCTCATTTTCGGGATCTTCTACTTTCTGGTGATCCTGCCCCAGCGCCGTCAGCAGCAAGAGCTCAAGACGATGATCGCGGGACTAAAGAACGGAGATGAGGTCGTCACCAATGGCGGCATCATCGGCAAGATCATCGAAGTCCGCGAAACGAGCTTCATTATCCGAAGCGCCGACAAGTCGAACATGGAGATCGGAAAGGCGGCGGTCGTAGGGAAGCGGGCGGACGAAGAAAAGAAGTAAGTCAGTGACGCACCAACAATGAAGAACACGACAATATTGATCAGGACGGCGATCATAATCGCGGTGACCATCCTGGGCGTCTTTCTCGTGATCGGTCCGAGAGGGTCCTTTACAGCCGGCGATTTCTCCTGGCAGGGGATCAAGAACAATCTCGAGAACAATATCAACTTGGGCCTTGACCTGAAGGGCGGACTCCACCTTGTCGCGAGGGTACGCACCGACGAGTACCTGCGCGAATTGACAGCGAGCAACAGCCAGGCTGCGCTGAAGGCGGCACAGGACCAAAACCTGCCGGTAACGGGCACGTCTTTCACTGCCGAGGACGGCACGTACGAGGTGGTGCTCAACGTCTCCGATATCTCGAAGGCCGAGGACATTGTCAAGGCCGTCAACCAGAAGGTCGATTTTCTCAACTGGGACTCGACGACCGGAACCGACACGGTAAGCTGGTCGCTTCCGGTGCAGGCGCAATCGCTGATAAAGCAGCAGGCGACCGACCAGGCGATGCAGATCATCGACAGCCGCATCAACCAGTTCGGCGTAACGGAACCCACGCTTCAAAAGCGCGGAACCGCGGACTCGGGAGAGATACTTCTGCAGATGCCCGGGGTCGATGATCCAAAGCGCGTCAAGGACCTGATCGATGCGGAATCGAAGCTCGCGCTCTATAAAGTTGTAAGCCCTCCGAATCCGAATCTCGCTACGTATCCTACAAAAGAAGCGGCGCTTCAGACGATCGGGGGCGCCCCGACGGCGACTCGCGACGTGTACGAGTATGTGGAACGCGACGATGCGGCGACCGGCGACGAGGCCCAGCAGCAGCCCGCGCAGCCCAGCCAATGGATCGTGGTCGAGAAGCCCCCGATCATCGAGGGCGACGAACTGCGCGACGCGAATGCCGTTTCGCAAACCGGGAACGAGGGCGACTATCAGATCTCTTTTTCGCTGAAGCCGGCGGGAGCGACGAAGTTCGGTGAATGGACGGGCCGGAACATCAACAACTATATGGCCGTCGTTCTGAACGAACAGGCGAAGTCGGTGGCTTTTATTCAGTCGCAGATCTTCGACCAGGGGCAGATCAGCGGCCAGTTCACCAAAGCGACCGCGGACGACCTGGCGCTGACACTCAAGTCGGGCGCATTGCCTGCGCGGCTCGAATATCTTGAGGAGAGGACCGTAGGGCCGAGCCTCGGTGCCGATTCGATCGCCGCGGGAGTTCGTGCTTCTGTCGGAGGCTTGTTCTTCGTGATCCTGTTCATGCTCTTCTATTACAGGGGAGCGGGAATCAATGCTGTCGTGGCACTAATGCTGAACATGCTGCTGACGCTTGCGGCGCTGATCGTGCTCGATGCCACGCTGACACTCCCGGGAATCGCCGGCCTCATCCTCGGCATCGGTATGGCCGTTGACTCGAACGTGCTTATCTTCGAGCGAATGCGCGAGGAGATAAAGGCCGGAAAGCTTGTTTCAAAGGCTGTCGAGCTTGGGTTCGACAGGGCCTTCATCACGATCATCGACACTCACGTAACGACCATCATCGCGGCCGTGATCCTTTATCTGTACGGTTCGGGGCCGATCCGCGGATTTGCCGTGACGCTGATCCTCGGACTGATCATCAACCTGTTCTCGGCGGTGTTCGTCTCGAGGACGATCTTCCTGTGGATCCTGGAACGGAATCCCGGTTTGAAGAAGCTCAGCATCTAGCTCAGGCGGGACGGAAGGCCGCATCGGCGGTCTGAAGCCGGAAACAAGAAATGTTCGATTTTTTTAGCAACATCAACGTCAACTGGATGGGGATCCGAAAGCCCCTCATCGCGATCTCGGTCGTCGTGCTCCTTGCGGGACTCGTATCAGCGATTTCAAGGCAGCTGACCCCTGGAGGCACTGAAGCGTTCAACCTGGGCGTCGATTTTCAGGGTGGAACCGTGATCACGGCCAAGTTCAAAGGTGACCGCCCGACGGATGACCAGATCCGGGACGCGCTCGAAGGAGTGGGGCTAGACGAGACCGTCATTCAGGCGTCTCTGGACAAGACCGACGAAGTCCTTATAAAAGTGCCCCTGCTCGAAGGCGAGTCGGATGCGACCGCCGAAGGAGTTGCGGCTCCCGCAAGCAATACGGAGCTTCAAACGGGGGCAAATTCCACAGCTAACGCGGCTTCGCCCGATAATTCAGCGCCGAACACCAGCACGGACTCGAACTCGTTGCCGAATACGGAAGCTGCTTCTGCTGCGAACACGGCCGGGGATTCGAATTCAAACTCGAATGCGGAAACGAATACGAACGCATCTGCGAACAACGACGCGAACGCGCAGGCTCAAACTGACCAATCCCTCAACCAGGTGAGCGCGGGACCTGCCCTCGTGCGCCGTGCGCTGGACGGCTTCGGTAAAGAGGCTCAGGCGAGCCTTGCTCTAGAGGCAGACCCGGATGCGAAATACAAGATCGTCGGGATCGACTCCGTAGGTCCCGTGGCGGGCGAACAGCTGAGGAACCAGGCGGTTATCGCTACGCTCTTGGGAATGGTCGGCATCCTTTTGTTCATCGCTTTCAGGTACGACTGGACCTATGCGGCGGGCGCCGTGATCGCGGTGTTCCACGACGTTCTCATCACGCTCGCGTTCTTCACGATGTTCCAGTGGGAGATCAGTCTGACGGTGCTCGCGGCGCTTCTCACGCTGGTCGGTTTCTCGGTGAACGACTCGATCGTTATCTTTGACAGGATCAGGGAGAACCTGACGTTGAAACGGACCCAGCCGATCTTCGATCTGACGAACGATTCGATCAACCAGACGATGTCGAGGACGATCGTGACGAACGGTCTGGTGTTCCTTTCCGTGCTTGCTCTCGTGCTATTCGGCGGACAGGTTCTGCGGGGCTTTTCGCTCGCGCTCTTTGTCGGCGCGATCACCGGAACCTACTCGACAATAGCCATTGCGAGTCCTATCGCGATCTGGTGGCAGGACAAGCTTGGAGAGGCCCGTATGAAGGAATCGAAACTAGACAAGGAGCAGAAGCTCGCTTCCGCTGCGAGGCGTTCCGTTTCACGGAGGCCGGTTTCGGAGTAGTCCCTGGACTGACCCGTTGGGTCGAGCTGGATGCGGCTTTAATCTTTCGATCACGGGCATTTCATGTCCAATATTTCGACAAAATGCCTTAATTTATCTTGACTTTCGAGTATCGAGACTTTAGACTTCAAACCGTTGCTGGTCAATTAAATAGGTAAGAACTGCACGGTTCAGGCTTTTCCAAACGGTCGGGATCTCGTCCGCAGGTTTGCGATTTACTGGCCGGCAAAGTCTTTTTTTACCGCACTTGTGGAAGGCTCTAAAAGGCGATTGCTGACATTTCGTTACCTTGGATAGGTTCATCTGATCCGTTAGATGAGGTGGGTACCAATATACTTATTTGCATTCATTCAGTCTTAATTTGCTTTGTTACCCCCCGACCCTAATGGCACCGGAGAGAGAGGTAAAATAAAATGTTAGATCAATTAGTCGAATCCAAGGTCGACACTCAGGTGAACAGGTGGAGGACCGGCTTACTGCTGGGCACTCTCATCCTTGTCTTTGCCTCGTTCGTGTCGGGACTAGGTTACAGCCTTTTCACTTCAGACCTGTTCGTCGGCGGTGAGGGCCTCGAGCTTTCAATGCTTGTCGCGCCCGTGCCTCTGCCGGAGGAAGCTCCTCCGCCGGAGCCTGAAGTAGAAAGGACCGAGCAGAAGATCGATGTTGACACCCGTACAGAACTGATCGCCAGGATGGATATGACTCCGCCAAAGGCGCCGGACAAGGTCAGCAACGTGGCGGCAAAGGTCCCGCCGATCCCCAAGGACCGGGCATTCACTCTCGGAAAGGACAATTACACCTCAGACAGATCGTCAGGTGATGCCGGTACCGGCTTTGTCGATCCGAGCCTGGCAGGCGGCAACGATGCGCCCGATTCGGTCCCGCAGAACGCAGCCGCTCCGCCTCCGCCACCGCCTCCACCGCCGCCCGCAGTTCCGAAAAGGATCTCGAAGGGCGTGGTCAACGGTTCTGCGGTCAGCCTTCCCAAGCCCGCGTATCCCGCAGCGGCAAGGGCGGTCAACGCGAAGGGTTCGGTCAATGTTGCGATCGTGATCAGCAAGGACGGAAGCGTTATCTCGGCAAGCGCTGTTAGCGGTCATCCGCTTCTGCGATCGGCCGCGGTTTCTGCGGCGCAGCGCGCGAGGTTCAGGCCTACACTGCTTTCCGGACAGCCTGTCGAGGTCTCCGGTGTGATCGTTTACAATTTCCAATAGCCTTTTCAGGTACCTTCGCCGGGTGTGGGGAACAATCTCCGTTCCCCACAGTCGGTAAAGGTATCGGTCCCTGCAATAATAAATTTCTGATCTTTTTGGAGGAAAAACAATGACTTTTTTGGGTAGCCTTCTGGGCTTCTTCTTTATGTTCGCTGAAGGTGGCGAGCAGTTCGAGTTCACCTTCTACAGGATTGCCAGCGAGCTCACGATCCCGGGTTGGGTTGTTATTATCGTTCTGCTGATCCAGTCGATCTATCTGATCGCCATCGGCATCGAGCGCTGGCTCACCTATAACAAAGCGAAACAGCAGTCGCGTCAGTACGCTCCGAAGGTTGCTCAGGCCCTCAAGAACAGCAACATCGACGAAGCGATCACCATCAGCGACAAGCACAAAGACTCACACCTCGCTATGGTCGTTTCGTCCGGCCTCAAAGAATTCAGCGCGCATCAGGGCACAGCGGAAATATCCGGTGATGAAATGGAAGCTTCGAAACGAGCTCTCCAGCGCGCGATCGCTGTGAAGACGGCTGAGTTGAAGCGCGGTCTCGCAGGTCTTGCGACCATCGGCTCGACGGCTCCGTTTGTGGGTTTGTTCGGTACGGTCGTGGGTATTATCGGTGCGTTCGTGAGGCTCGCCTCTAACGAATCCGCGGGCATCGGCCTCGTTGGCGGAGCCATCGCAGAGGCACTTGTTGCTACGGCATTTGGTATCGGCGTCGCGGTTCCGGCGGTTTGGCTCTTCAATTATTTCACCAACAAGGTCACCAGCTTTGGGGTTGAAATGGAGAACTCGGCTTCCGAGCTCGTCGATTACTTCCTCAAGCAGCAAAGGACGAAGAGCCTCGGCAACTAGCAGTAACGGGGCGGATACGCCCCAAAGTTTAACCGGAGAACAAAGATATGGGAGCCAAGGTTGGCGGAACCGATGAGTATAATTCGGAGATCAACGTAACTCCAATGGTTGATGTTATGTTGGTGCTGCTGATCATCTTTATGATCGTCACGCCGCTGCTTCAACAGGGAGTTACCGTGAATCTTCCCCGCGAAATGATCGCGCCGCAAGAGGATCCGGAGATCGTCAAGGATACCTCAGTGGTTGTGGCGATCCCTTCCGACAACGCGTTCTACATCGGCAAAGAGAGCTATCCGCTTGATTTGCTGGGCGAAACGATCAAGGCAAAGATGGAAGGCAAGCCGCCGGCTAAGCGCATCGTGTACATCAAGGCCGGGATCGAGGTCGGTTACGGAACGGTGGTTCAGGCGATCGACACGATCAGAAGACAGGATATCGACAAGGTAGGCCTGGTAGCGGACAAGAAGAAGGAAGCCAAAAAGTAAGTGAAGGCGGACTGCCTTTGAAGGAGTATTGAGTTATGGGAATGAGCGGAACCGGCAAGCCCTCAGACGGGGCGGTACCGAACATCAATGTTACACCTTTGATCGATGTTCTTCTCGTGCTGTTGATCATCTTTATGATCATCTCGCCGATGAAGCCGCATCAGTTTGAGGCAAAGGTGCCTGCGGAACCCGATGACATGCCGGAGAACGTCGAGATCAAACCGAATCCCCTGACGCTGGTAGTCTCGATCAATGCGGGTGACCTCAAGGTTCGGCTGAACAATGAGGAGATGGGTGACACTTCCGATACGAAATCGCTTACCGACAGGCTGACTCAGGTGTTTAAGGAGCGTACCGACGGAAGGGTTTACCGCGAAGGCACAAATGAGGTCGAGAAGACCGTGTTCATCAAGGCGCCCAAGAGTGTCAGATACGGCGACGTCGTGAAAGTGATCGACGGTGTTAAGCAGGCCGGGGCGCAACCGGTTGGTCTTCAGATCGACGACCTTTCGGAGTAAAAAGTCTGGGCAATGCCGGAAAGAAGGCGCGGGATCGGTCCCCCGCCTTCTTTCTAAGCATAGTTCGGTATTTATGGAGTCGAACAAGATGAAAATCTCTCGTATAGGGATATTTGCTTTTATACTTTTGAGCATTTCCATAGGCGGAAGCTGCTCGATCTACAATCGCGTCATGGCCCGTAAGAACCTGGTCGACGGCGCCCGGGCTTATAACGAACGGCAGTTCCCGCATGCGGAAGAGTTGTTCCGGCAGGCGGTTGAATACGATCCTGAAGGCGATACATTTGAGGGCCGCACATCCCGACTTTTCCTCGCGCGCACGTTGCACTCCGGCTACGTCGGAAACAGGAAGGAGGAGAAAAAGGCGGAAGAGGCCATCACCCAATACAAGAAAGCACTGACGGGCTTTGTTAAGGAGTATAAGGAAAAACGCGAAGCTGTTGCAGCGAATCCGCAGGACGAGGCGCTTAGGAAAGAGCTCGAAGCCGCAGGCAACAACGTTGGCAGTATCGTGCGCTCCGTTGCCAGCCTCTACCAGAATCTCGGACAGGAAGACAAGTGGAAAGAATGGTCGCTGGAACAGGGTAACAGCGCCGATCTGCCTGGGGACGTCCGCGCGAACGCGCTGGTCGGGCTTGCGGCCAAGGAATACACTTGTTCCAACGACGTGACCGATTCGAAGGACGTGAAGAAATCCGTCGAAAAGGACGGGGAACCGACATTCGAATTCACGAAGCCGGAAGGGGAGGGGAACGAGGACTTCGAAAAGAACTTCGCGAGGGCCAAGCAGTGCGTAGAGACCGGCATGGGGTACGTTGACAAGGCGATCGAGCTTGATCCCGAGAGCGATTCGGCCTGGTCGTACAAGACGAGCCTGCTTGTCCAGAAATCGCGGATAGCCGAGATGGACGGAGACACCGCCAAGAAAGAAGAGTTCAAGAAGGCTTCGGACGAAGCCAAGAAGAAGTTCGAGGAACTGGCGGAAAAACGCCGCAAGGAAGAAGAGGCGGAGGAAGCCCGAAAGCAGGCTGAAGCCGCTGCCGCAGAAGGCAAGAAGACTGAAGAGAAGTGACCTGACCGGCATCTCCGGACAAGACTCCGGAGATCGGCAGATCGAACGGCATTCGGAACCTTGGACCGAATGCCGTATTTTATTGTCTGCGGTTCGGATTTGGCGATGAAGAGTGTGGTACGGAGCCGAGTTTAGCTGATATATTTGTAGATTAAGAATGATACGGATCGAAGACATCATCGAGAAGGTCGTGCGAAACCACCCGAAGGCGGACGTGGAGATGATCCGGCGTGCGTACCTCTTCTCGGCTCTTCATCACAAGGGGCAAACCCGTGCCTCCGGCGAGCCGTATCTGGTGCATCCGCTGGAAGTTGCGGACATACTTGCCGACATGCGGCTCGATGACGTAAGTGTTGCGACCGGGTTGCTTCACGATGTGGTTGAAGATACGCTCGTGGATCTTGACACGATCCGGGAGTATTTCGGAGACGAGGTCACCCGCTTGGTCGACGGCCTTACAAAGATCGCCCACATCAGCAACCTTCCGAAGGAGAAGCAACAGGCCGAGAACGTGCGCAAGATGGTTCTGGCAATGATCACCGATGTAAGGGTCGTGATCATAAAACTCGTGGACCGCCTGCACAACATGCGCACGATGGAGTTTCTTAAGCCGGAGAAGCGCGCCCGGATCTCACAGGAAACCCTCGATATCTACTCGCCGATTGCTCACCGCCTTGGAATGGGTAAACTCCGCGGAGAACTTGAGGACCTGTCTTTCCAGCATCTGTACCCGGAGGAATACAAGGATCTCTCCAAAGAAGTTGAGAGCCGCCGTCCCGAGCTTGAGAAAGCGCTGGAGCGGATTACAGAAACGATCCGGGAGAAGCTGAGAGAGAACGACGTGCCGTTCGTCGAAGTCCAGGGCCGAGTGAAGCGGCTTTACTCGCTCTGGAAGAAGCTGAAGAAGCGCAAGTTGAAGATCGAGGAAGTGTATGATCTGATCGCGGCGCGAATAATCACTCCTAACGAAAAACGAAACTGCTATCTCGCGCTCTCCGTCATTCACGACATCTGGACACCGGTTCCCGAGCGTTTCAAAGACTGGATAGGAAGCCCCCGCGACAACCTTTATCAGGCGCTTCACACATCGGTGATCGGAGACGGCGGACAAGCGTTCGAGGTCCAGATACGGACCGAGGAGATGCATTACGTTGCCGAAGAGGGCGTTGCCGCCCACTGGCGATACAAGGACGAAAGGCTCGGCGTTAAGGACGACGGCAGCATCGACGAGCTCCGGAAGACGGTGGAAAAGCTCCTTCTTCCGTTGGTCGAAACGACAGAGGGCAACGAGGACTCGGAGGATTTTCTGGAGTCCCTGAAACTCGACCTATATCCGAAGGATGTGTATACCTTCACGCCGATGGGCAAAGTGATAGAGCTTCCGCGCGGGGCCACGCCGATCGATTTTGCCTACGCGATCCACTCCGAGGTCGGTGACACATGTACGGGTGCCAAGATCAACGGCAGAATGGTCCCGCTTCGAACGAAGCTCCAGAATGGCAACGTGGTCGAGATCCTCACGACGCCGAATTCCAAACCCTCCAGAGACTGGCTTAACTACGTAACGACTTCGAAAGCGCGCACGAGGATACGCCATCACATCGCCGAGCAGCAGCGCACCGAGTCCGTGGAGATGGGCCGAAAGCTCCTTGAAAAGGAACTTAAGAAGTTCGGCATGTCGCCGAAGAAGATCCTGAGCGATGACGAGGAGATGAGGCGGATCGCGAACGAATACGGGCTCGGCAGGCCGGAAGATCTGTTCGCTTCCGTTGGATACGGAAAGACGCTTCCGAGGAACGTCCTGGCCAAATACCTGGGCCCGGAGAAGTTCAGCGAACTTGATCCGGACAAGAAGGAAAAGACACGGTTGGAAACCGGCATTACTGCGGTCCGCAAGTTCATGGGGCTGGGAGACGACGCGATCGTCGTTAAAGGCGTCGACAACCTGCTCACGACCCGCGCCAGATGCTGCAATCCGATCCGCGGAGAGGAGATCATCGGATATATTTCGCTCGGCAAGGGCATCGTCGTCCACAACAAGCGCTGCAAGAACGTGAAGCAATTGATGGTCAACAAAGACCGGATAGTCGATGTGGAGTGGGCAAGGAACGAAAAGGACGAGATCCAGTCGGTCAGGCTTTTCGTTACCACCGAGGACCGGACCGGAATGCTTGCCGGGATCACGAATGCCATTTCCGAGATCAGGACCAACATTCGCGATGCGCGCGCGAGCGTCTCTCCACGGGACGAAGGTCTGATCGAGGTAACGGTCGAGGTCCACGACAAGAAGCATCTGGACAGGGTCGTGGGTTCGGTAAAGAATGTTTCAGGGGTGATCGATGTCGAGCGCGTGAACAATACGAAGAGAAAATAGCCCTGGTCTGCTGAGAAAGCCTGATCAGAAGCCTCCGGGGGAGACTACCGGCGCCGCTTGGCGCCCTTTTGTTTTCTGCGTCTTTCTGCTATTATCTCCCTTTTGTTCGGCAGATATCCTTTAGCGATTTCCTATAGTGAAAGAGATCATATCAACAGATCAGGCGCCCGGCGCGATCGGTCCTTACTCGCAGGCAGTGAAGGCAGGTAACCTCTTGTTCTGCTCGGGCCAGATCCCTATCGATCCTTCGACGGGCGAGTTCGTATCGGACGACATCGCCGAGCAGACGGAGCAGGTGCTCGTGAATCTGAAGGCGGTTTTGAATGCCGGGGGAGCGGAACTATCGTCGGTCGTCAAGACCACGGTGTTCCTGCAGGATATGGCGGACTTTGCTGCTATGAACGAGGTTTACGGGCGTCATTTTAGCGAGACCAAGCCCGCGAGAGCGACGGTGGCGGCGGCAGGGCTTCCGAAAGGCGCGAAGGTCGAGATCGAGTGCGTCGCCGTTCTCGGGTGATAGGACTGCACCGGTCGTAAAGTTCTTTGTTTGCTGAAAAAACGAAACGCCGGACGAATCCGGCGTTTGGCAACCAATAAGGATCAAGGCAACTCGAAGTCCTACGCGGCACGCACAGCCTTAACGATCCTTCCCGACTTGATGCACCTTGTGCAAACACGTTTCCGGGTCGTGGCGCCGTTCGCGGCCATCACGCGGATGCGCTGGAGATTCGGATTGAAACGCCTGCGGGTCTTGTTGTTAGCGTGCGAAACGTTGTTGCCGAACAGGGGGCGCTTTCCGCAAATCTCGCATTGTTTAGCCATTATTTTAAGCCTCCGGTAAATATGACGTCCGAGTGACGTATTAAGAGTTTGGTCGCAAACTCAAAAACAATACTTATAACAGAACAAGTGCCTTATTTCAAGCAATGATCCCGACAGTCTTAATTCAAGGAGCCAGAGCCAAAGTGCCAACAACTACCATCAGGATATTACTTCTCGCAGTCGTCTCCGCTTTCACGCTGAGCTTTACGAACTGCGAAAACACCGGCGGTCCCGCCGTGGGTCCGGACGGCGTCGATCCGAATGAGGTCGCAGCTACCGTCAACGGAAACGAGATCAAAATGGAGGAGGTAGAGCGGATCCTCAAGCAGCAGGCAAGAGGCGAAGAAAGCAAGTTATCTCCGCTTGAGCTGGCCGCGGCGAGACTTCAGGTTCTCGACGGCCTTATCCGTCAGGAAGTCCTTTTCCAGAAAGCCCAGGCAGAAGAGACGGTTCCGAGCGATGAAGAGGTTAACTCCGAGCTCAACCGAAGGAAGACCGAGAGCGGCGTTGCCCAGGAGCAGGGGGATAAGCAGCTCAAGGACAGCGGAACCAGCGCAGCAGAACAAGAGCTGGCCTTGAAAAAAGAGATGGCGATCAACAAGAAG
>JAGFIQ010000159.1 GCA_024103495.1 Aridibacter famidurans | reverse complement strand
ATCAAGAAGTAGTAGTCAAGCCTTTTCGGCAGGCAGCGTAGCTTGTTCTTGATCACCGACCCTGCTCCAATCAAATGCATCTTGAAGCGGAACTTTGGCGGCAGATTCTCAAACAGGCAGGACGGATGTACGCCAAAGGGCGTGACCACGAGTTGTGACCTCGTAACTACGCAGTTTGACACCTTCTTCACGGACAGTGACGAGACCGGAATATTCTTTCTTGAGGATATCGTCGCTCTATGCATTCTCTAATGGTCACTGACCCGGCAATCGAATATCAGATGAGACCGCCAAATAGTTTGCTACCGAATCGAATCTTTCAAGACGAGTCTCGTACTTCTTGAGCTCGTAGACACCCCTTCTCAGTACTCTGAAGATCCGGTATTCGGGAGACAGGAGATCGAAGAAGTCCCTCATGTAGGTCCTTGAAGCCACACAAAACAGACCGAATTCAAACTGAATGAAATCGATCCGTTTTTCAGCGATCATTGTACTAGCTCCCTTCAGGACGCTCAGCTCAAAGCCTTCCACGTCGACTTTGAGGAAATGGATCTGGTCCAGTTCGTGCCTCTTGCAGAATTCATCGATCGCTTCGATCTTAACCTGTTCAGTGGAGATTACTTTCTCGTCGCTGAGTATGTGGGCATCCTTTAGCATTGTCGGGATATGACGTGCCGATGAGTATAGCTCGGCAACTGACTTTTCCTCCCCGAAGCCGGTGTTGAAGAGGCGGCATCTGCCATCGTCTAATCGGTTCGATAACTCCGCAAACAGTTCGGAGGAAGGCTCGAAGGCAAAGATCGTCGCACGATCTCCGAAGGTATCAAGCAAGCGGGACGTATACTCGCCTGTGTGCGCACCGACATCAAAGACCTTAAGTTTTAGACTCGAATTGTAGCTGGCCCCGACAAGTTCCATCACCGCTGCTTCCCCGCTTTGGCCACAGGATCTGGTTGCGGCGCCAAGGTTCATTCCCGCATCTATGACCCGTTGAATCTTTTCGTAAACCGGCTGAAGACGAGCTGAACCCATCAAGTCGTTGACCGCCGAGAGCAACCTTCCTTTCCAGTTCATCTTGGATCACCCACCGTTAAGGAATCGACAGATCGATCCTTTGCTCTACCACCCCGAGGCAATCACCCGAAGCCACGTCTAGCTCTTATCTCGTACCGACAAATGTCCGCTTACAAGGAAGACGCTCGAGATTTCGTCCCTCCTTTTGTCAAGCCTGTTTACTACAGCGGCCGGGTCTAGATATCTGCTGTAATAGTCTTCAACTGAGCGAGAAATCGCGTCGGATTCTCGTTTGTCTAATGCAGCCGCCGCGCTAACAACCTCAGGAAATTCTCTTATGCCAGAGAAACGAAAACAAGTGCCTCGCTGCAACTGTGGATCGAACAAGTGTCCATACTCCGTGATCGGGATCGTGCCGACCGACATCGCCTCGATGATGTTATGCGAAAATGGCATTATCAATCCTGGTGGAGCAACAAAGAAGCGGCTCGTCGCAAGAATCCGCATCCAAGACTCAAGGCTTAGAAAAGCGGACTTCATCATGACGTACTGCGGCCGCACCTCACCAGAGAAGATCCGTTCCGCATCGATTTCAGTCTTCAGCTCAAGATACTCCCTATCGGCGCTGAATGACCTCTCGAAGGCATTCGTCAATTCCGCCCGGTTGCACAAACCGAACCGTTCTTTCATCAATTCCGACCCATACACATCCCCGAGATTGCCTCCCATAAAGACACATACCTTTCTCTCACCCTGTCTCAAAGCCTCCAAACTGAGATCCATCGAGCGATGGTATATGTCTGGATGCATCGAAAACGGAATATTGAAATGGTGAGGTCCCTTGTTCTCAGAAAAATAATCTGTGCGCAGCCGAAGACCAGAGCCATTGCGACGACCGTGATGAATCGTCAGTTCCGCATCCCTCGGCGCGGCAATAACCAGTCGCAGTTTGCTGCAATCATAGATGTAATCGGAGCAGTTTCTCAGGTTCAAAAGGAGCCAAGGGCTTGCCTTTAGGAACACTGTCCAGCCAGCTCGGTCAAAAATTTTCAGCAGCCAGTAAAGATACCGTTCCAGCCTGGGGTCATGCAGGTCGAAGTAGACGGACTTGGAGCGCACGGCCGCTCTTCTACGTTTAGACGAGTGACGGATCAGCAAACCCAAGTTTCTTGCCGCTTGCAGTATCCTAGGAATGACGGTCCGAATATTCATAGATCCTCAGTCGATACGTTTCAAATCTCAGCTTTACTCGGGATCAAGCAGACGTAATTTCCTATTGACCTGAGATCGTCACTCGCATTCCGAGTCTCCTAAAGACTCTCTCGATCCATTCGATCTCCACTTGATCAAGCAGATACCTGCACACGACCAACAGATATATCGGGATCGTAATTGCCAGAATAATCAATAGCCAGAAACGGAATCCGTGCAGGAAGATCGAGATGATACCCGGCACGAGGATAACAGCGGCCGCTACAAGAAACGGAATCGATCTGCCTTTGAAGAATCCGAAAGGCGTTCCAAGGTACTTTTTCGAGAGCATCGCAATGAGCACGGAGTCAGCTACTGCACGAATACTCCAGGCGACGGCAGCTCCTTCCGTTCCGTACGTGTTTGTAAGATAGAAGAGGATCGCGACATATGGGAAGACCTCCATCCAATATATCTTTGCTAGCGCCCCGGTCTTGCCAGCGGCCAACAAAGCGGCGTGCGGTATCGCAGCGAGAATATTGAACAAGAGGCCGATCAGCAAGAAATAGAATGGGTTGGTGCTTTCGCGACCAAAATCCTCCCCAGCCCACATCGTGATCAACGGCCTCGCGATAATGACAAGTGTGACGAGCCCGGGGAGAAGAAAGAGAAGATTCAAACGCAGGCTACGTAAGAACAGACTGATCAAATGCGAGAAGTCGTTTTTTCCGATGAGCTGGGCGAAAGCTGGTACAAGAGTCTGCCTCAGTGACTGAGTAGCCAGCATTGCCATACTCGCTAACGTGAATGCGACGGAATAATATGCCAACGCTTTGACTGAGTTTGAACTCGCAAGTACGGCTTTCTCGAGATTTCCCAGAAGCACAGCAGCGACACCCGCGAGTGAAAGTCCTCCGCCGTACCTGAGCAAGGCCCCCACTAATGATCGCTCGATAGTCGTCTCGAACAGGCTCTTCAATAGACTTCGCGAGACTATTAGATGGGCGGTCAGATTTAGGAGGCTGGCGCAGAACAATGCCGCGAGGACTCCGGTGATACCGTAACCCATCCAGATAACTATCGGAGTCGCAATAATCCCCAGAATTCGCGTTGTGGCATTGATCGCAGTATTGAGGTCGAACCGAAGCCGGGCAAGTTGTGGCGTATTTAGGACCCCTGCAAATACGTTGAGAATGAAAGTGAGCACTGCTATCCGGAATCCGAAAACTGCGTCGCCGAAGTAGTGGGCCGGGACGGAGAAAATGCCGATGATTTCTTCGGTCAGCAGGAGACAGGGAATGGCTATTGCAATCGTAAAGACCGAGGCAATGAGCGCTGCCGTCCTAATGATCCGCCCCTCCCGATCCGGGCTGCCCTCTCCATAGGCCTCAGCCCCGAACTTCGTCGACGCCACCGCCATCCCGAAATCGGCGAAGCCTAAGTAGGTGAAAGTTAGCGTTACAAGGATCAGTACCCCATAGCCTTCAGCACCCAAGAGACGAATAGTAATGGGAGTCGTGACAAGAGAAATCGCGAGGGGCGCTATCTGTCCCGCTAGAGTCCACATACTGCCTTTGACGACCTTCGTCGTCAATCCTCTAGTTGTCGGGATGTCGCCCTCGACTGTGGGGCTTGAAAGAGAGGTAGGTTCAGACAAGTTAACAGTTTATTGGGCTCGCGCCCATGGTTCAACTGACAGCCGCGCCAAGCGACATTCTGTTCGCGCCCGTTTCGGCGACGAGGTTTGTGGCCCGCAATAGGCTCTCGAACGTGCCGGCGTCGGTCCACCAGCCGTCGAGCTCGTTCCAGGTCATCGTACCCTCGTCTATATAGTGGTTGTTAACGTCCGTGATCTCCAGCTCGCCGCGGGCCGAGGGCTCGAGCCCGGAGATCACCTCGAACACCGTCGAATCGTAAAAATAGACACCGATCACCGCGTAGTCGGATTTCGGTGCTTGCGGTTTTTCCTCGATCCTCAGGACACGATCGCCGTCGAGCTCCGGAACTCCGAACCGCTGGGGATCCGGGACCTCCTTCAGAAGGATCTTCGCTCCGCCGCCCTGGGCGCGGTAATCGTCGGCCGCCTGGCGGATGTTTCCCTCGATTATGTTGTCGCCGAGGACCACGCATACAGGGCCTTCGTCCGCGAAATGCTCGACCAGGCTCAATGCGTCTGCGATGCCCCCCTCTCCTTCCTGATACGTGTAATCGAGGTGCTTGAGGCCGAAGTCCTTTCCGTTACCGAGCAGTTTGAGAAAATCCCCGGCCGAATTACCGCCGGTCACGATCATAATGTCGTCGATCCCAGCGTTGATCAGCGTCTGGATCGGGTAGTAGATCATCGGCCGGTCGTAAACCGGAAGGAGGTGCTTGTTCGTGACCTTTGTGAGAGGGTGAAGCCGGCTGCCAAGGCCACCGGCGAGGACTACTCCTTTCATAGCGTCTAATGATTGCTTTTGAAGGCTTTCACGTCAATGGCGCAGTGATGGATTAAACGCGAAGGTCGCAAAGGACGCAAAGGAACTTAGCTAAATCTACCGCCCATCTACTGGAGCTTAGCTCGAAGTCTCGATGTTTTAATCGGGAAACCGGTCTAATTCCGTCGCGTCCTTGGCGACCCTCGCGTTTAACCTCCCCCCAAGTCGCGCAGGAAAGGAAGCTCCCGGTCGCGGTCCGAGAGGATCGGCGAATCGGTCGGCCAATCGACCGCCAGGCCGGGATCGTTCCACCGGATGCCGCCTTCGCTATCCGGGGCGTATGGTGCGTCAACTTTGTACTGAACTATTGCCGTTTCGGTCAGCGTGAGATAAGCGTGGGCGAATCCCTTCGGGACGTAGATCGAGTTGCATTCGCCGGCGTCGAGCTCCAGCGAGTCCCATCGGCCGAACGTCTCAGAGCCCTCGCGGATGTCGATTATTACGTCGAGGATCCGCCCGACGGATGCTGACACGAGCTTGGTCTGTGCGAACTCTCCCCTTTGGAAGTGGAAGCCGCGGAGCGTGTACAGTCGCGAGGACATCGCGCGGTTGTCCTGGACCCAGTCGGTGACCAGGCCCGCATCCTCGAACGCCGTTTTGAGGTATGTCTCAGAGAAATAGCCTCGGGCGTCGCCGTGGATGACGGGGCGGATCTCGAAGGTGCCGGGGAGTTTGAGAGGGGTAATTTGCATAGAAGAGTCTCGCCGCGGATCACGCGGTTGGCACGGATCAAGAAAACCACGGAGAGGCACGAAGGAGCACGAAGGGCATCGCCGTAGAGGACGCCTTCATTGGTCAATGGTCAATGCGCAATGGACAATGTAATGTTCGTCACTTGCGCTCTCCGTGACATCTTGCCGCCGCTACGCGGCTATGGTTCATACTAACGTACCTACCGTGGGTTACGCTTCGCTCCACCCACGGCTAAATGCAGGTCGCCGCTGCGCGGCTTGTCCCGCCTCCCGTCTCCTGTCTCCGGTCTCCTGTCTCCCTTCCCTTTAATTCTCCGTGCTCTCTGTGTACTCTGTGGTTTGCTTCCGAACGGAGGCCGGGCACAGGTCCCGCCCCTACGATTCCGGACGCCGGGCAGGGACAAGCCCCGCCCCTACAGAAATACCATGAAATCCTTCTTCGTCACAGGAGGGGCCGGATTCATAGGCTCCGAGTTCGTGAGGGTTCTCTTGAAGGCCTATCCGGAAGCGCGGGTCGTCAATTACGACTCGCTGACCTATGCCGGCAGTCTCGCGAATCTCGAGGATGTCGACACGGATCGCCACACGTTCGTCCGCGGAGACATACGGGACAAGGCCGCCGTCCTCGCCTCGATGCCCGAAGGGGTCGACGCCGTCTTCAACTTTGCCGCCGAATCGCACGTCGACCGCTCGATCGCGTCCGCCGACGATTTTGTCACGACCAACGTCGTCGGGACCCAGATCCTGCTCGACTGTGCGCGCGAAAGACGAGTCGGCCGGTTTGTCCAGATCTCCACCGACGAGGTGATGGGCACCCTGCCCGAAAGCGACGACGCCTTCTTCACCGAAGAATCGCCGCTGGCTCCGAATTCCCCGTACGCTGCCTCGAAGGCCGCCGCCGAACATTTTGTACGCGCCGCGCGCGAAACGTTCGGGCTCGACACCGTCATCACCCGCTGCGGCA
>JAGFIQ010000145.1 GCA_024103495.1 Aridibacter famidurans | reverse complement strand
GCACAAACCGGAAAGATATCGCCGCTGACGACGCAGGGTGCGATCACGGACCTGGACAGCAAGCGTGTTGTTCACGATGCTCCGACCGCCGAGGGCGGATCGGGCGCTCCTCTCTTCGGACAGTCCGGCAAGGTGATAGGAGTTAACTTCGGGGTCTTTACAGAAAACTCCGCATCGAACCTTGCCGTGCCTATCCGATTCGCGGTCTCGCTGCTTGAAGAGTCAGGCTGGACCGCGGGGGAACCCACTTCGCAGGCGCAAACGACCACCGGCGCTTCTAAAGACAAGTCGGGCGACTAGCCGTCGCCTTCTCCCTGCCTCCAGCCCGCCGATACTTCAATATCCGATATCAATGCCGCGAACCTGGGATCCTGTCTCAGCGGATCGAGATTCGGCTCGTGTCTGAGAACGAACAGCTCAACCGACTCGTTCCTGATCGCGGCCTCTATCTCGCGGAAAGCCGCTTCCCTGTCGCCGATCGATAAGTGCGCCATCGCTGTCAGAAGCGCATAATCTGCCGCGTTTTCGAATTCCGAAGCCTTCTTAAGCATCTTTCGCGCTCCCGCCTGATCGCCTTTGCGTGCAAGCACCCTGGCGAGAAACAGCCTGACGGCAGGATTCGATTCGTTCTTCGGCAGCGATTCCCT
The DNA here is from genome assembly GCA_024103495.1 of Aridibacter famidurans. Classification (GTDB taxonomy): domain Bacteria; phylum Acidobacteriota; class Blastocatellia; order Pyrinomonadales; family Pyrinomonadaceae; genus Aridibacter; species Aridibacter famidurans. Next base: position 46,413 of record JAGFIQ010000145.1, on the reverse strand, counting down.
GAGCTTTGCCTCAAGCTGATCGAACTTCCCTTCCATCTCCAGGACCTGCAGCAGCCTCCAGCGAGCCTCGCCGGCGTTCGGGTCGATCTCGAGCGCCCGGTCGCAGTATTTCCCGGCTTCGGCGGGCTTTCGCGCAAGGTAATAGAAATGCGCCATGTAAAGATTCAGATAGGTCGACTGCGGGTCGAGGTCGAGCGCGAGCTTCATTTCGTCGATCGCTTTTTCGATATTCCCGCGGTTCGCGTACATCCACGCGATCCTGTGCCTCGAATGCGCATCGTTCGGCTTCAGCTCGAGGGATGACCGCATCAACTCGAACGCCTCCGCGCCCCGCTTCCTGGAAGCGTAAACAAGTGCCTTCGCAGACTTCGCCTCGGCACAGTCGCTGTCAAGCCGAAGAGCCTTGTTCGCCATCTCTTCGCCCAAACGAAGCGCTTTCTCGCGGTCCATCAGATCTTCCAGGAAGCCGTAGTGGGCGTACGTGTCCGCGAGGTATGCGTAAGCGAGCGCAAAATGCGGGTCCTTTTCGATGGCCTTTTGAAAGTGCACTATCGCGCTCTCAAATCCGACCTTGGAATGCTGGCTCCAGTAAGCAAGCCCGGTAGAGTACGCTTGATACGCTTCGGGATCCGAGGTGTACTGTTTGAACGGGAACGACCTTTCGTTGGCCCTGAACCCGAGCGCGACCTTCTGCGCCACGCGTTCGGAGATCGCATCCTGGAGCGCGAAGATATCGGTGTATTCCTCGTCGAACGTTTCCGTCCAGACCTGTTTCTTGCCGGCAACGCTGTAAAGCTGGGTTGTGACCCTTACTTTTCCGTTTTCCCTTTGGATCGAGCCCTCAATAACGTAGTCGACGTTCAGAGCTCTTCCGACTTCGAACAGGTCGTTGTTTTCCTCGCTCGCATAACGGATTATCGAAGTCGTAGGTCTGACGGCGATGCTGTCGATGTTCGCCAGCTTTGCGATTATCACATCCGCGATGCCCAAACCCAGTTTTTCATCCTTTTCGTCGGAGATCTGCTTGAACGGCAAAACGGCGATCGCGCCGGGACCACTGTCCACGACAGCCGCACCCGCGCCCGAAAAATAGACGATCGCAGCGGTCAGGACGGCGCAAACGCCGATCAGCCCGAAAGCCGTTCGAACGCTTCCCCATATGTGCTTTGGAGGATTGCCGGGATCTCTTTGCGACGGCTCGTTTGCCTCCTCGGCAACTACGGATTCCGATCCCGGCTCGGAGACGTTTGGCGAGTGCGGATCTTCCGAGACGTGCGGCTGTGACTCCTCGCGCGCGTCGACAACTTCCTCAACGTGCGCGACGAATCTGTATCCCGTCTTTGGGATAGTCTCGATGAAAACTTGCTCCGATCCCTTCTGCCCGAGCGCCTTCCGAAGCATGTAGATGTGCTGGGTAAGGTTGGCCTCCTCCACGTAGTTGCTTTCCCAGAGAGTGTCCAGGAGCTCGTCCTTCTTCAGGACGCGCGCGCGGTTCTCAATAAGGCATTGCAGAAGTTCGAAGCTTTTCTGGGTTAGCGGAACGGGTTCCCCGTCCTCAAGAAGGCGGTAGTTGGCGAGATCGAGGCGGAAGCCTCCGAAATCGTAGAACCGGACTTTGTTTTCTGACATTTGCAGACCCCTCAGCGCAAAAACAATTAGCCCTTAAAGTGAGTTGTGGATCGGTCGGGCCGCTGCTTGTAAATTCTTTGGCCGTCCGATAGATTGCTATTTTGATCTCATACTGCTGATCCGGGGCGTTCGCGGGGTCCAGGTCAGACTGTTTCGGCGAGGTCGATTCGGATTTTGTTTCCCGACCTCGCAATTAGGAAAGTTAGCTGGGAAAAACCGGCTTAGATGATGACAGGTATCGCGATCTCGATCGAAGATCAAATCACCCGGCCCGCTAATGCGCCTTAGCCCGTAGGATGCGGCGACTTTCGACAGCAACCATCAAATCTCTTTCAAATCACGGAAAAATCGTACATTTCGCTTAAGGGACATGTTTACAATCGGTTGGACGGACGATTCACTGTCGGATTTTAGAAGTATTTGAGATTTTTGCGGCGCGAACCGTGTTATCTTCTCTGCTCTTCCCTTAAATCCCGGACCGCCGATGAACGCAACAGACTGTTGATGAACAACCTTGTCTTTTCAAATTTCCTGCACAGACCCGCGAGAACGATCGTGAGCGTCGCCGGGATAGCTATCGGTGTGCTTTTGATCGTGTTCACGGTCGGACTGGCTAACGGATCGATGCGCGAACGCGCCCAACGCGAGGCCAATGTCGGTGCCGAGATCTTTTTCCGGCCGCCGGGCAGCATCGGGATGAGCGGATCCGAATCGTTCGTCCTGCCCGTCGGGATGAGCGCCGATTTGGAGAAGGTCGAAGGCGTCGCTAAAGCGGTGGCGATCGGGCAGAGCACGGTCGAGGTCCGCGACTCCAATACGGGCGAGCGGCTGATCGACGGGATCGACTTCGAGACCTACGCACCGATGGTAAAAATGGCGGTGATCGAGGGGCGGAAGTTGAACGACTTTGGCGACGAAGCAATGATCGACACCGCCTTTCAGCGGCAGAAGAGCCTGAAGATCGGCGATTCGCTGAATATGTGGGAACGCGAGTTCCGGATCGTCGGAACTTATGAACCGGCAGCCGGGGCGCGTGTGAAAGTGCCGCTTCAAACGATGCAGGACCAACTGGGCGGGCGAGGAAAGGCGACCGCATTCCTTGTGAAGATCAAAGAGGGTTTTACCGACGCGCAGGTGGCGGAAAATCTCCACAAGGTGTTCCCCGACAACCAGATACTTCTGACAAAAGATCTTGAGGAGCTCTATATGTCGGCGATCCCCGCGCTGAACGTGATGCTCAACGTGATCATAGGCGTCGCGGCGGTGATCAGCGCCCTTGTGGTTCTCCTCACGATGTACACGACCGTCACCGAACGGACGCGGCAGATCGGGATAATGAAGTCGCTCGGGATGCCAAACCTGTCGATCGCGTGGCTGATCACGCAAGAGGCGCTTTTGATCAGCTTCGCGGGGATCCTTCTCGGCATCGTGCTGACGATCTTGCTCAGGGCCTTTCTCGGCTTGATCACCACACTCGAGGTGGAGCTGAGCCCGGTTGTGCTGTTGATCGTCTTCGTCGTGGGATTGATAGGCGGCGCGCTCGGAGGGCTGTATCCTGCTCTGCGCGCCGCACGGCTTGATGCGGTGGAGTCACTGAGTTATGAGTAACAAACCTTCCGGTCAGAAGACCGAGAACAAAGGACTGGGGAGTGAGTGACCGTTGCCTGACACCGAGGAACTGGTTCAATGAGCAGGCGGAAATCCGCTCATCTGGCGGCTACGATCCTGATCAGCCTCCCCATACTGTTATTTCCGCACCAGACCCCTTCTTTTCTTTTAACTTTGAACCTGGAACTTTGAACTTTCTTCTTACCGCCTTCCCCGCATTTCCGCCGAAGCCGACTCCATAAAGGCCTCGACATCCTTGATCGATCTCGGCAGCGCCTTCGACATCCACTCCACGCCGGATTTCGTGACCAGCATGTCGTCCTCGATCCGCACGCCGATGGTCTTATACTTCTCGAAACTCGCCTTGATCGCTTTCTTCATCTCGGCGTTCGCAGGTGTGTCCGGAAGATAATCGAGCGCGTCCCCGCGGATATATATTCCGGGTTCGTTCGTGATCACCATCCCTTCCGCGAACGTGCCGTAGCCGCCTACGTCGTGAACGTTCATCCCGATCCAGTGACCCCAGCCGTGCATGTACCACAGAGTGTATTGCGGCCGTTTCATGGTCTGGCCGTTGAACTCGAAGTCGTATGTCGCGCCCTTCGAAGTCACAAGCCCGAGCTTCACGAGTCCATCCTCGATCGTGTTCGCCGCCGCGCGGCCCGCCTGTCCGACGGTCGATCCGGGTTTCATCGTCGCGGCCGCGGCTTCCTGCGCGTCATAGACGATCTGGTAAATGTCGGCCTGTTCCTTTGTGAACTTCCCGTTCACAGGGAAAGTCCGGGTGATGTCCGCGGTGTAATGCTTGTACTCCGCCCCGACGTCCATCAGCAGAAGCTCGCCCTTCTTGACCCGTCCCTGCGACTCCACGTAATGAAGCGTCGTGGCGTTCTCGCCGCAGCCCACGATCGAAGGATAGCCCCAGAAATCTGCGTTTCTTCGGCGGAACGTGTATTCGACCTCGGCCTGGACCTCGTATTCCCATTCGGCGCTGCCGGCGACTCCCATCGCGCGGCCCAACGCCTCCGTCGTAATGTCGATCGCGTGTTGAAGAAGCTTCAGTTCGTAAGGAGACTTGACCAGACGCAGATCGGCGAAGATCGCCTCGGCATTTTCGACTTTGTAACCCGAGAGTTCCGCCGCCAGCGCCTGTTCGCGGCCATACTCCCGCTTGTCCTCGCCGGTCAGGAGATAAACGCTCGACGGCGCGGAGGGGCCTGTCAGAGAGGCATTCTCAAAGGAAAATTCGTCTTTCTCCTTGAGCGCCGCGATGAAGTCCTTCCAGTTCGCGGAATCGATCACGTTCGATATTCCCGAGATCTCCGTAGCCTCTTCGTTCGAAAGCATACGGCCGTTCCAGGTCTCGAACTGCGGATTACGTTTAGGCAGAAAAAGGTATTCACCGACCGAACCCCCGTTCTTGGTCAGCACGAGGTTCGCGCCATTCTGGCCGATCGCCGTCAGATAGAAAAGGTTGTTCTCCTGACGGTAGTGGTAATCGACGTCGTTGGTGTAGATCTTCGGCTCGGCGCTGATCAGGATCAGGACGCTGTTGTCGGCCATCTTCGCCGCGACCTTGTCCCTGCGGCGTTTCAGCTCCTCATGGCGTTCCTTTGTGGTGAAAACCGGGGCTTTCGGAGTCACCCTGATCGCCTTCGAGGGATCGGCGGACACATCCGGGACCGCCGCCGGAACGGAGATGAACAAGAATGAGATCAGCGCGAACAGAGCGATGACTTGCTTCATAGATCGTTTCCTCTTCAAAAATAGAATAGCTTTTTAACGGCTGCGAACCGGGATGCGCTTGGTTGCTGTGTTTCCGAAAATGTCGGCAACTACGACCTGTATATCGTAGTCTCCGGGGTCGAGCTTCGAGAAATTAATAAAACCCTCCGTGACCCTGCCCCTGCTAAGCCGGTTCGATACAATGTAACGGAAGACGGTTGGGCCGGTCGCCCCCGAGCGGCTTCCGACCGAGAAAATGTACCTGGCGAGGCGGTCATCGGGCAATTCGTCGAACGTGATCGTCCAGAACGGCCTTGTATCGCCGGCGACTCGGATTCCTCGCGAGTTGAAGACCCGGTACCCTAGCATATAAAGCCCGAGTCGTCTTCTTTCGGCATTCCCGTCCATACGGTCATAGCCTTCCGCGACTATCCTTATTCGTCCGCCCACCTTAATACGGTCCGTTTCGGCAACGGTTTCAAACGGTTCCCAGTTTTCCGTAAAGAGCTCGACCTTTTCTAGAACAGGTGGGATCGAGTCCGAGACGCCCGGCAGAACAAGGCCCCACAATCCGTTGAACTCCCTGCCCGGGGCACCGACGACCAGATGCACGTGGTTCATCCTGTTCAAGGTGCCGACCGGCTCGCCTGACTCGAACACTACGCCTCTCGGCACACGCACCGAAGTGTTTTCGCCTTCCCCGTCGATGATGAAGCGCGGATCGTTGTATCGCTCGCCGTCGGTCGTTCTCCCGATGTTTACGTGTATGTAAGCGTGGAGCGGGAGCCTAATTAGTTCGCGCAGCGTATCGACATTCTTGACCGCCTCGGGGTCAAGCACCTTCTCGTCCATCACGAATCGCGCGGTTTCGCCGTAGCCTCCTGTGATATCGAGCCCGTTGTGAAAATAAACAAGCGAATCGGGAGTATCGCGCTCGCCGCGGATCTCGCCAAACGTGCCCGCGATCTCCCGGACGGCGTCCGGCGGATCGTACGGCCACACTCCCGAAGGACTGAAATCATTGGCCGTCCACCTGCGGCTCTCCTCGAATTCATCCTTCGATTCGACCTCGCCAAGTCTGCCGCCGAAGACGCGGATCAGGCCGTTATCGGAGTCCGACGCGAAAAGATCGCCCGATTCTCCGACCGCAATGCCGCTGACGCGGTTGAACCGGCTCAGGCCATCTTCCCGATCCTCGAACCCGCGCCGTCTTGACGTGATCGTCTCTACGATCGGCGTTATCCGACCGCCGATCACACGGACTGCGTCGCCGTCTGCGACGTATATCTCGCCCGACTTCCCTACCGCGACATCCGTCGGAGCCGAGAAAGCCGCGTTCCGAAGATCGCCGTCTCGCATAAACCCTTCGCCGGTCCCGGCGAGCGTGATGGTCTTCCCGTTCTGATCGACGGTCCTCAGACGCCTGTTGCCCAAATCGGCGACAAGTAGGCGGCCGTCCGCGAGGGTTGCAAGTCCGGAGGGTGTGTCGAAACGCGCTTCGCCCCCGGAACCGTCCGAATATCCGCGCCCGGAACCGGCGAGCGTACTCACTTCGCCGTTCTCGATCACCCTTATGCGATCGTTGTAAGAATCGGCAACAAAGATCCGCCCGCCGTCGGTTGCGATGCCGATCGGCGCACGGAACTTCGCTTCTGAAGCCTTCCCGTCAAGAAATCCCGCTTCGCCCGGCGTTCCCGCGACCGGCGATACCTTGCCTTCCGGCGAAACCCGGCGGATAGTGTGGTCTCCCGAGTCGGCGACAAGCACGCTTCCGTCTTCCTCGACCGCGATGTGCGAAGGCGTGTGCAGTTTGTCGGTAAGCACGGCGTCGTCCGAACAGTCCGAAGGCTTCCGGCAGGACGATCCATCTGCAGGAATGACGATCAGCCTTCCCTTGGCGCCGTCGGAGATGTAAAGCGATCCGGCCTGCGCCTCGATCCCGAACGGCTCGCCGCTGCGGAATCCGAAGTCGAACTTCGTACGGACGATCTTCAGATCTGCAGGCTCGGAAGACCGAATGCCGCAACCGGAAGAAAACACGACCGCCATCGCGGCAAAGATGAACAGTGATTTTGGGAATTGCATTTGGAGCAGAACGATCCGTCCGACGCTTTCGGTGATCGAAGAAACGCCGAAACATTAATTTGCTATTATTGACCCGAATCTTCAAATCGGACTCGGGAGGAAATGATGAACTCACTCGAAGACTTGTTGGGATCCGCGGCGGGCGGATTTGCGAGAGAACAGATCGGCCGGAACCTGGGCGCCGACAATTCGACCGTCAACAACGCGATCCAGATAGCGCTTCCGGCAATCCTGGGCGGGGTAAAGAACAACGCAAGCGATCCGAAGGGCGCCGCTTCGCTTGAGCAGGCGCTTTCGAACGACCACGACGGAAGCCTCCTGGATCATCTCGGAGATTATTTGCAGGGCGGCGTCCCGTCCCCGGAGCAGGCGGACCGGCAGACAGACGGGGCCGGAATTCTGGGCCACATCCTCGGGAACGCGAGCGGCCCGGTGGCGAAAGAGATCAGCAACCGGACCGGACTCAACGCGGGACAGGCGGCGAATCTCCTGATCACTCTGGCGCCGATCGTGATGTCGTACCTCGGCAAACAGAAAAGCGAGAACGACGTTGACGCAGGCGGGCTTTCGGATCTGATCGAAGGCCAGGGCGGGCTCGAAGCGGCTTCCGGAGGCTCGATCCTGGACCTCGCCACGGGAGCACTCGACAGCGACCGTGACGGAAGCGCGCTCGACGACCTCGCGTCGATGGCGGCCGATTATTTTATGAAGTAGAATCGATCCGATCTCGTACTACCTGAGGCTTCCGGGATCGGGAGCCTCTTTCATTTTTACTTCCGGGGACCGTCCGGACGCCATACGAAATATGAAATTCGCCCGCCAACCGATCATAAGGTCCGCAATTGCGGCTGTGTTTGTCTTCGCCGTTTCCGTTTCGGCAGCTATCCCTGTGTCCGCCCGGCCGCTGATGCCTTTCCGGCCTGCGTTCCAGGACGACCAGAAGGTTCTGCCTCCGACGCAGTACATACGCAGTCGCGACTTCGACACCAAGCACATTTCGCTCGACCTGCGGTTCAACTGGGATACCGAACAGACGATCGGGATCGAGGAGTTCACGTTCTCGCCTCTGAAAGACGGATTCACGGACCTGGTGCTGGACGCCGCGCTGATGGAGTTCGGATCGGTCAGGATCAAGGACGGAGAGGACCTCGCGTTCGATTACGACGAGGAGAATTCGAAGCTGACGATCCGTTTCGAGGAGCCTATGAATCGCGGCGACGATTTGACCGTAGTGATCGAGTACACGACCAAAGGCACCACTGTCCCGAGCGGTCTCGGGTTCGGCGGAGGCGGCGGACTGAAGTTCATCAAGCCGACCGCGAAAGATCCTACCCGACCGATGCAGATCTGGTCGCAGGGCGAAACGGAATACAACCGCTACTGGTTCCCTTCCTACGATTACCCGAACGACTTCCGGACGACCGAGCTGAAGGCGACGGTGAAGAAGCCTCTGACGGTAATCTCCAACGGCGCGCTGGTCGAGACAAAAGAGAACACGGACGGCACGCGCACTTTCCACTGGAAAATGGACACGCCCTACACGAACTACCTGACCTCGATCGTCGTCGGCGAGTATACAGAAGTGAAAGGCAATTATCTCGACGTGCCGATCTCGACCTGGGTCTATCCGCAATGGAAGCGTCAGGGCGAGGTGACGGCAAAGCGGCTGCCCGCTATGGTGAAGTTTTACTCCGAGAAACTCGGCATCAAGTACCCGTACTCGAAATATGCCCAGACGATCGCGTACGAGTTCGGCGGAGGGATGGAGAACATCACGGCGACCACGCAGACGGACGAGATGATCATCGACGAGCGGACGGAACTCGACACAGACTGGGACGGCCTCCAGGCCCACGAACTCGTCCACCAGTGGTTCGGCAACTGGGTCACCTGCCGCGACTGGTCGGAGATATGGCTGAATGAAAGCTTCGCGACATACCTAGAGGCGCTGTGGATGCTCGAGTCGAAAGGCAAGGACGAATTCCTCTGGAACGAGGTCAAGGGCAGCCAGGACCAGTATTTCGGCGCGTGGAACCAGGGCAACCGGCGCCCGATCGTAACCAAGAACTACGCGAATCCTGACGCGGTCTTCGACAGTTACGCTTACCCCAGGGGAGGGGCGGTCCTGCACATGCTCAGAAAACAGCTTGGCGACGCGAACTTCTGGCGGTCGATCTCGCACTACCTGCGCTCGAACTCGAACCAGCCGGTATCGACGGAAGACCTCAGGATCGCGATCGAGGAGACGACCGGGCAGTCGATGGACGCGTTCTTCGACCAGTGGCTATATCGAATGGGGCATCCGATCTTCGAAGTGTCGAAATCCTGGGACAGGGACGAAAGCACCTTGAAGCTGACAGTAAAGCAGGCGCAGGTGATGGACGTTCTGAACCCTTATCCGCAGGTCCGTTTTTTCCGAACGCCGGTCGACATCGAGATCGTCACACAGGACGGCAAGCGTGTAGAGACGGTTTACGTCGAGGCGAAAGACATCAACGAGTTCACTTTCGAGGATGTGGACAGCGAGCCTTTGCTCGTCGATTTCGACAACGAAGGCACGCTGATCAAGGAAGTGCGGTTCGAGAAGTCGACCGAAGAGCTTGTTTATCAGCTCCGTAACGACAACGACGTGCTTGGCCGGCGATGGGCTCTCGAGCGGCTTACCGAGGCTGCTGGAGACGACAGTGCGGATTCGGAAGACAGGACGAAGATTCTCTCCGAACTGCGCGCGTCGGCCGAATCCGATCCTTTCTGGAGAATGAGGCGAGAGGCGATCTCGTCTTTAAGGGCGCTTCTGGTGCCGGAAGGCGAACCCGGAGTTCCCGTCACCGGTGTCGATCTCGATGCCGAAACGCGAGCCGTTCTGGCGCGCGCTGCTGACGACGATTCGTCGCTTGTGAGGACCGAGGCGATAGCGATGCTCGGCACGACGAGCGACGAGGCTTTCGTCCCGAAATACGTCCGCGCGATCGCTTCCGACAGGAGTTATGAAGTGGTGACCGTCGCGGCGAACGCGCTGGCGAAAACGAAGGACAAGGGCGCCTACGCGATCCTCTGGAAACTCGCGCAGACAGAATCCTGGAGGGACAACCTGATGGTTGCCGGGCTCAACGCGCTCGTAGTCCTTGGGGACAGGAATGCCCTTGACCTCGGATACAAGTTCGGCGCAGAGAAAGCCCCGCCGTCGCCACGAAAAACTGCAGCTCTGAACGTGATCGCGGAATACGGTAAGGGCGATCCGAGAGCCTTTCCCCTGATCTTCGACAACTTCAAACAGGCGCTGGAATCGAGCGATTTCAACGGAATATTCAGCGGATTTGAGGCTCTGATCAAGCTTGGCGATCCGAGGGGCCAGGAGGCTTTCGATCTGGCGAAAGAGAAGTTCGGGTCGAACCAGAACCTCGTTCGGTTTATCGGCCAGTTCGAAGAGAGGTTCAAGAAAAGCGTCGCCAACTGACGGGGTTCGGGATAAGTGCAGTTTGACTGGCGGAACGTCTGAGGCTACACTTCCCCTTTGCAACGTGGTGAGTTATGGCGACTTGCGACCACGGAAAATAAACTGCTAAACAGCTGAGAGTTTTCAAATCAGGTTTTCGAACGACTCTGCGCTTGTTTGGCGCAGAGTTTTGTTTTTTGGAGTGATAGATACCGATGAGTAAATTTCTCGAGCTACTGAAAGAAAAAATCGTGGTCTTCGACGGCGCGATGGGCAGCAGCCTGCAGGCGCAGAGCCTGTCCATTGACGACTGGGGAGGACCTGAGTTCGAGAATTGCTCGGAGAATCTGCTTTACACAAAGCCGGAGGCGGTCGAAACGGTCCACGAGGGTTTTCTTGATGCCGGCGTGGATGTTATCGAGACGAACAGCTTCGGAGGCTCGGGAGTCGTGCTCGCCGAATTCGGTCTCGCAGACAAAACGTACGAGATCAACAGGATGGCCGCCGAGATGGCGAAGCGGATCGCTTCGGACTACTCGACGAAGGATCGCCCGCGTTTCGTGGCCGGCTCGATCGGCCCGGGAACAAAGCTTCCCACGCTCGGGCACATCGATTTCCGCTCGCTAAAGAAGGCCTATGACGAACAGATCGCGGGGCTGATCGAGGGCGGCTCGGACCTCCTTATCGTCGAGACCTGCCAGGACCTGCTGCAGACCAAGGCCGCGCTCCGGTCGATCTTCGATTACTTCGAAGAGAAAAAGATCAGGATCCCCGTCATCGCTCAGGTCACTATCGAAACGTTCGGGACGATGCTCAACGGGACCGAGATCGGCGCGGCGCTGACCGCGCTCGAGCCGTTTCCGATCGACGTCATCGGGATGAATTGCGGCACGGGCCCCCGCCAGATGACCGAATCTCTCAAGTACCTCTGCGAACATTCGAGGTTCCCGGTCTCGGTCCTTCCGAACGCAGGCCTGCCGGAAGTGAAGGACGGAAAACAGCACTACGACGAGACGCCGGAGAGCTTTACGAAACAGATCGTCCACTTCGCAAAGGACTTCGGCGTGAACATCGTCGGCGGTTGCTGCGGCACTACAGCTGAGCACTTGAAACTGGTCGTCGAAGAGATCTCGCGGATCGATCCGAAAGGACGCGAGGGTCATCTCGCTCCGTCCGCTTCCTCGATCTATTTCCGCCAGCCGTACACGCAGGACGCTTCGTTCCTGATCGTCGGAGAGCGCGTAAACGCCTCCGGCTCAAGGAAGATGCGAAGGCTTCTCGAGGACGAGGACTGGGACGGACTTGTTTCGCTGGCGAAAGAGCAGGAGCGGGAAGGCGCTCACATCCTCGACGTCAACGTCGATTTCGTGGGCCGCGACGGCGAGGCGGATATGCACGAGCTTGTCTCGAGGCTCGTGACGAACGTGAAGATCCCCCTGATGCTCGATTCGACAGAGTGGGAAAAGATGGAGGCCGGCCTCGAGCACGCGGGCGGCAAATGCCTTTTGAACTCGACGAACTACGAGGACGGCGAGCCGAGGTTCTTCAAGGTGCTTGAGCTCGCGAAGAAGTTCGGAGCGGGCGTCGTCGTCGGTACGATCGACGAGGACGGAATGGCGAGGACCGCGGCGAATAAGGTCGAGATCGCTCGCCGCGCGATGAAGGACGCGCTCGAATTCGGGATTCCGGCGCACGACGTTTTCTTCGATCCTCTCGCTTTGCCGATCTCGACAGGCATCGAGGAGGACCGGAAGAACGCCGACGAGACGATCAAGGCGATCAAGCAGATCCGCACCGAGATGCCGGAGGCCAACATCATCCTCGGGGTCTCGAACATCTCGTTCGGGCTGAGCCCGGCAGCGAGGATCGTCCTAAACTCGATCTTCCTTCACGATGCCGTCGAGGCGGGGATGAACTCGGCGATCGTAAACGCCTCAAAGATCCTTCCCCTGAACCGCATCAACGAGCACGAGGTCGAGGTCGCCCGCGAGCTCATATACGACAGGCGAACTTTCGAAGGTGAGGTCTGTACGTACGACCCTCTGACCGAGTTCACCACGCTGTTCGAAGGAAAGAAGGCTTCGGCGATCAAGCCGGACGTTTCGAACCTTCCGGTCGAGGAGCAGCTAAAACACCACATCATCGACGGCGAGAAAATAGGCCTTGAAGACAACCTGAAAAAGGCGCTCGAGAAATACGAGCCTCTCGACATCATCAACGAGATCCTGCTCGACGGAATGAAGGTCGTCGGCGACCTGTTCGGTTCCGGCCAGATGCAATTGCCGTTCGTGCTGCAGTCCGCCGAGGCGATGAAGGCCGCCGTCAGGTTTCTCGAGCCTCTGATGGAGAAGGTCGAAGGCCAGGAGAAAGGCACGATGGTCCTGGCGACTGTTAAGGGCGACGTTCACGACATAGGCAAGAACCTGGTCGATATCATCCTGACGAACAACGGCTACAGGGTAGTAAATCTTGGGATCAAGCAGCCGATCGACGAGATCCTGAAGGCTTCGGAAGAGCACCGTGCAGACGCGATCGGGATGAGCGGACTGCTTGTGAAATCGACGCTGATAATGCGCGACAATCTCGAGATAATGAACGAGCGCGAGATCCGAACCCCGGTCGTGCTCGGCGGCGCGGCGCTGAACCGGCGGTACGTGGACAACGATCTTTTGCCTCTGTTCGACGGTAAGCTGTATTACGCGCGGGATGCCTTCGACGGTTTGAACGCGATGGACGAATTGGCGCGGGAAAAGAGATCGACCGCAGAGATCGTGGAGGGCGCAGAGAAAGCAAAGGAGGCAGCCGCGGCTCAGAATACAGAAGTCAGAAGTCAGGAGTCAGCCGGACAGGAAGTAGGCGACCCACGGAACGCTGGGAAAGGAAGGAACGCAGGCGACGGACGGAACGCAGGCGTCCCGCCTGCAGTGAGCGCGGAGCGCGAAGAAGACGACGAGGACCTTGTAGGCGAGGACGCGAAGCTCGGAAGAAAAGCAGCGCGGTTTTCCGGCTCGGAGGGAGGCACCACGCATACAAATCGCTCCGACATCGAGCCCGCGGAGTTCATTCCCGAACTTCCCTTTTACGGTTCCAAGGTGGTAGAGATCACCGATCTCACAAAGGTCTTCGATTTCATCAACGAGACCGCGCTCTTCAAGGGCCAGTGGCAGTTCAAGCAGGGCCGCAAATCGCCCGAGGAGTATCAGAAGATCCTCGAAGAGACGGTCTATCCGAAATTCGAGGCGATCAAGGCCGAGGCGATCCGGCACAAACTTCTCGAAGCGAAGCTTGTTTACGGATACTACCCCTGCAATTCGGAGGGCAATGACCTGGTCATTTTCGACGAAGATGGACAAACGGAACGTATGCGGTTCACCTTCCCGCGTCAGCCGCTAGACCAGCCGGGCTCGAAGAAGCTGTGCCTAGCGGATTTCTTCCTGCCGGCCGATTCAGGCCGGAACGACGTTGTCGCGTTCCACCTCGTCACGATGGGGAGCAGGGCCTCGGAGCATTCGGCGAAGCTGTTCAAGAACGACGACTACACCGATTATCTGCTTTTCCACGGCCTGAGCGTCGAGTCGGCGGAGGCCCTTGCGGAGCTCTGGCATAAACGCATCCGCGAGGAACTCGGGATCGCGGACCGCGACGCGGACCAGATGGTCAAGCTCTTCAAGCAGGGCTATCAGGGATCGAGGTACAGCTTCGGATATCCCGCGTGCCCGAATCTCGAGGACCAGGTTAAGCTGTTCGAGCTTCTGAAACCTGAGCGGATAGGCGTCGAACTCACCGAGGAATACCAGCTCGATCCCGAGCAGTCGACCTCGGCGATCATCGTCCCTCACCCGGCAGCGAAGTACTTCAATGTGGGGTGACTGTTCGTCACCTGTTGCATTCTTTGGTTGCGGTTTCGCTGGCCGATTCAATGTCTTGACGGCCTCGGTAGTCAGGAATAAGATTCACACTGCTTGTCTTAGTCCATGACTTTCGAACGCGACCAACTGGCGATCCTCAACGACTTCACGTCCCGCTTGGACAAACTGGGGATCGAGTACATGCTTACCGGCTCGATGGCACTTGTGCATTATGCAATGCCCAGAACGACGGTGGATATTGACGTCGTAATAGATCTCGAGGAAAGCCGCCTTAAGGACTTCTCGGAAGAATTTCAGGATGATTATTATTTCCCTCCCACCGCGATGAAGAGGGCGGTCCGGGAACGCAAGATGTTCAATGCTATAGAACAGGAAACGATCGTAAAGATCGACTGCGTTGTTTTGAAACAGGGGGAGTTCGCGAGAACGGCATTTTCGCGCAGGCGTAGGGTCGACTATGCAGGAGAACTCGAAGTTTCGATTATCTCCAAAGAAGACCTGATCTTATCCAAACTCCAATGGGCGAAAGAGAGCGACTCCGATAGACAGAAGCGTGATATCGTGGGAATGCTTATAACCGATTTCGACACCGAATACGTGAACACTTGGGCGGAGAGCCTGGGCGTTGATGGCTTATTGAAGGAACTGTTCGAGTTTAGTCAGCAAGATGATCCCGAAAGACACATCTCCTGAGATCTATCGGCTTCAGCTTCGCCTGTGGATGGCTCGTTCACCGCAAGAGCGGGCTCGATTCGCGGCCTCCTTGTTTAGGAACACCAGGGCCGCCATACTTGCCTCCCTACCCAAACACCTCTCCGAGCAGGAGAAAAAGCGCCAGCTATACTTCCGCACCTACGGCGAGCATCTTCCGGACGATTTCTTCGACAAGTAGGCTCCCACCGATCCCTCTCGAAAATTTCACGATCTTCCGCAAAACTCCACTCTTCAAAGGTCTCCGGAACATATACGGATTCGGTTCCGTCTGATGTTTTAGCGGCTCTTTACATTTCTTGACGCGACGAATGCAAGCAACCGGCATCGTACCGTTCGAGGCACCGTCATAAGTAAGGAGGCACAAGATGAACAAACTGAAGAATTTAAGAGCGGCCCATTCGGACAAGGTGAACTCGATGTTCGTTAGCTTCGAAGCAAGCGTGGTGATCAGCGTTTCGGACGACTCGATCAGGATATGGGACACGGTAAACGGCGTCGAGCTTTACGAGAAAGCGGATGAAATGGAGCAAGATCGCATAGTTCTCAATCTTGGCCCCTTCAACCGCGACGGCAGCGTCAGAATCTCATAAGAACAGCGAACAAGGGGTAACTCCAGAGCAGTGAAGTCAACGATCAGCCCGCCGGCGACGGCGGGCCTTTTTGTGTCCGTTTGAACCTGCGCCGCAAGTGTGTTGAAATCTTGCACTTATGGCTAACAGGATGTTCATCGCCGGTACAGGCGGGATCGGGCGCGCGGCGGCGGTTCTGCTCAGGGCATGGTCGGATTCGGATGTCGAGCTTTTTCTCGGCGACGTTTCAAAGGAACAGCTCGAAGACGCCCACCGCTTCGTCGCGGACGGGTCGCAAAGCGGATCGGGGATCAACCTGGTACTTATGCCCGCAGGTGAAACGACCGATGAAATGCGCTCGGCCTTCGACGAATGCAACGTGCTTCTCGATTGCGCGCCCGGAGGCGAAGCGCCGCGCCTGGCCGCATTCGCCAGAGATCACGGGATGCACTACGCGAACCTGACCGAGTACGTAGCGGAAACCGATAAGATCATCGACCTCGCCAAAGACACCGAAACCGGTTTTATCCTCCAGACGGGGCTCGCGCCCGGATTCATCAACGTCCTCGCGGTCTCGCTTTACAACAGGTTCGTCGAAGAGTTCGGGAACACGAACGTGGAAAAGATCGCGATGAAGGTGGGCGCTTTGACCGCCCACGCGCACGCGCCTCATTTTTACGGGTTTACCTGGTCTCCGATCGGCGTCGCAACCGAATACGTGAAGAACTCCCGAGTCGTGCGTGACCACCGCATCACGGAGCTTCCCGCGCTTTCGGAACGCGAGCAGATCGTCATCGGCGGTCGCAGGTTCGAGGCCGACCTGACCTCCGGAGGCGCCGCTGACCTTCCCGAGCACTTCGCTTCGAGAGCTAGGACGCTGGACTACAAGACCCTTCGACACGTGGGACATTTCGACTGGGCTTCCGGTGTGATCCACGACTTCGCCAACGACGCGGACCTTCCCCGCAAGGTGCTTGAGCGCTTCGTCAGGGAGATCCCGGCAGTCGAGGACGATTTCGTACTTGCGCACGCGTCGGTCGAAGGCTTCGATTCGGGGGGCGTCAGAAGACTTCTCGAGAAGGCATTCTTCGTGAATCCCCTGGAGATCAATGGCCACCGTTTGAGGGCGATACAGACCACGACCGCGGCGCCGTTGTGCGAAGCGGCGATGATGCTTCTTTCCGGCAAATACAAGGGCGTGGTGCTGCAGAGCGCGATCGACCCGGGAGAATTCCTCAGCGGCCGGTTCGTAGGCCGAATATTCGTGTAAAATTGGGCTTTTGCGGCCGTGCGGACCGGCGCATAAGCTTGCCAGGTGTCAGAACAGATCCAAAAAAGTCCCGAAAGAGCTCTTGCAGCTCCGATGTTCCCGACCGAAGAGGAGCTTTCCCTGCTCGGCACGACCGAGCGCGCCGGTTTCCGGCTTACCCACCGGATGAACCTCGGCAGATGGAAGAGATTCTGGACATTTTGCCAGAGGCACATCGGATCGCTCTGGATCAAGATCAGCACATATAATCTTATGAACGTGTTCGGGATCGAACACGTCGAGAACAGCGAAACGGCAAGGCCGTTGTTGCTGGTGGCTAACCATCGCTCGTTTTTTGACATGTACGTGGTCTCGAGCGTGATCTTCAGGCAGACGACCCGTCCCGTGAGCCTCTATTTTCCCGTTCGCGCAAGGTTCTTTTACGACAATCCGGTCGGCTGGTTCGTGAACCTCGTGATGGGCTGGTGGTCGATGTACCCTCCTTTCTTCCGAGAGGCGGGCGAGGCGCGCAAGCGCGAATTCGATAAATACTCGCTTAGACGGCTCATCCAGATCTGTTCGGAAGGAGAAGCGCACTTGATCGGATTTCATCCCGAAGGAAAACGCAATGTCTCCGACGACCCTTATTCGTTCTTGCCTGCACAACCGGGAGTCGGAAAGGTGATAATGGAAGCGAGACCGCAGGTGATACCGGTGTTTATAGCAGGGCTCGGAAACGACCTTCCAAAACAGATTCTCGGGAACTGGACCGGAGGCGAGAAAGTTCGCATATGGTTCGGCGAAGAACTCGACCTATCTGACTTCCACTCAGAGCGGAACTCCCTCAGGACACACAAGCTTCTCGCAGACCACCTGATGGAGAAGATCGCCGAACTGGGCGAAAGGGATAGGGAATGGAAGGGACTGAGGACTGAGGACTGAGGACTGAGGACTGAGGACTGAGGACTGAGGACTGAGGACTGAGGACTGAGGACTGAGGACTGAGGACTGAGGACTGAGGACTGAGGAGGTTGTCGAACTCTTGACCGACTGTCAAGTTCTTCTCTCAGTCCTCAGTCCTTTCATCTCCGTCCTTCCTATGTCCTCAGTCCTTTCATCTCAGTCCTTCTGATGTCCCCGGTCCTTCTCCTCTCTTCTCTTCTCCCTTTTGACTAAACGTTAAAAAAAGGTTACACACGAAATTACGCCGCGTCGGGCTTGACCTCGCGCTTTTTCGGCGGTTCTGACGAACATTTCGCGCTTGCGGCGTGCCGGGCGAATGACCGGCCCCAGGACTTTCGTTTCGTCGATCACTAAGCCAGCATTGCAGAATTCAGGAAAAACCTCTTCATCAGTCGATCCGGGCAGCGGTCTGCCTCTGGTCATCGTTAACCCGAAATCCGCCGGAGGCTCGACGCAGACGCGCTGGTCGGAGATCGCCTCAGATCTGCGGTCGCATTTCGGGGCTTATACTGTCGCGCTGACAAAGAAACCCGGCGACGGGACCGAGATCGCCCAACGGTTCATCGCTTCGGGACGCAGGTACATCATCGCGTGCGGAGGCGACGGAACGATCAACGAGGTCGCGAACGGGATAATCCTTTCGGGAGAAGACGTCACGATGGGCATAGTGCCCGCAGGAACAGGCGGCGATCTCCGAAGATCTCTCGGGATCTCATCGACCCCAAGGGAAGCCGCCCGACAGCTTCGGGACGGTGTGACACGCGAGATCGACGTTGGGAAGGCGATATTCTCAGACTTCGAAGGCCGGCCGGTCGAGAGGTATTTTCTGAATGTCGCTTCGTTCGGCCTGAGCGCATCGATCAATGACCGAGTGAAGCGGAAAGGCAGTTTTTCGTGGATCCCGAACGAGACCGTCCGCGGCAAGACGAAATTCGCGCTTTCGACACTTCAGGAGGTGCTGGACCCGGAATTCAAGATCGTCAACGTGGCGGTGGACGACGAACCGCCGGGAAAACTGGCGACCCTCAATTTCTGCATCTGCAACGCGAGATTCTTCGGAGGCGGAATGCAGATCGCACCTGACGCAAAGATCGATGACGGACTGCTCGATCTCGTGAATATCGGCGACCTGACCACTCTCAGGATCCTCCTCAATAGTTACAAGCTTTACAGCGGCTCGCACATTGCAATGCCGGAGGTTAAAAGCCGGCTCGTGAGGAGAATCGAAGTCTCGCCCGCCAATCCCTCGGAATCCATCGATCTCGAAACCGACGGCGAGATCCCGGGCCGTCTTCCGGCTGTGTTTGAAGTCGTTCCGAAAGCGATCAAACTGCGCGTACCCGCTCCCGAAAAGCCCTGACCCCGCGACGATGAGCAGATCCTTCTTGCAGCGACTTGCCGATTCCTGCGAAAAGCACGCGGAAAGGACCGCGATGCGCGTCGTCAGGCTTCCTGAAGAAACCTACACGTACGAGCGCATGTTCCGGGAGATTCGGAATGTCGCAGGGCGTCTGCGCGCCTCCGGAGTTTCGAAAGGAGATCGCGTCGCGGTCTTCGGCGAGAACCACCCTTGCTGGGCCATTTCATACCTGGCGATCCTCTACGCCGAAGCTGTCTGCGTGCCGATCGATCCGCACGGGGAAACCGGTACGATATCGAACTTCCTTTCGGATTCCGAAGCAAAGCTGGTCTTCACATCCGCGGCATCTCTGGAACGGCTCCCCGAGATAGAAAAGAAGATCGGCCGAGCGGTGCAGAAGGTCGTCTGGCGGTCCGAAGCCGTATGTTCTGAAGACACATTCGAGGACTGGGCCGGAAGCTCCGGGAACGGCTCATTCGAGCCCGACGCGTCCGGGGCCGACAATGCGCTCCTCATTTACACGTCCGGGACGACCGGTCGGCCGAAAGGTGTTTTACTTTCGCATTCGAACATTTGCGCCGAGCTTGACGCCGTCGACCGGGTCCTCGAGGTATCGCCGGAAGAGCGCATCCTCAGCCTTCTGCCCCTGTTCCACGCTTATCTTCAGATCGCCGCGCTGTGGATCGCTTCGACCAAGGGATGCGAAGTGATATATCTGAAAGAGCTGACGCCCGAAGAACTTTCCCGGGCGATGAAAGAGAGCAGGATGACGATCCTCGCGAGCGTTCCGAGGCTCTGGTATCTGATCCACAAGAAGATCTTCGACGAGGTTCGCCGGAAGGGCAGAGGAATGAGATGGATCTTCGCTTCCCTGCTCAAGACGAACGGTTTCCTGCGGGACACGATCGGCTGGAATCTCGGGCGCTTTTTCTTTCGTCCGGTTCACGATTCTCTCGGCGGCGAATTGAGGCTCGCGATATCCGCGGGATCCCGGTTCGACGAAGACGTAGCAAGGGACTTTCATCGGCTCGGGTTCACGATCCTCCAGGCTTACGGTCTGACCGAAACCTCCGGCGCTGCAACCGCGACCCCGATCGACGACAATCGGGTGGGATCGGTCGGAAAGCCCGTACTTGGCGCCGAAGTAAAGATCGCCGGGAACGGGGACGGCGAGGAAGGCGAAGTGCTGATCCGCGGGCCGATGGTTTTCGAAGGCTATTACCGAAATCCCGAAGCGACGAGGGAAGCATTCGATGACGAAGGCTGGTTCCGGAGCGGTGACCTGGGGAGGTTTGACGGGGACGGGCACCTGTACATCACGGGCAGGGCAAAAGACGTGATAGTTCTTCCTTCCGGCAAGAACGTCCACCCGGAAGACCTCGAAGTTCAGTATCTCAAGTCACCGCTTGTCGCCGAGATCTGTGTGATCGGGATATCTGACAGCTCTATCGGCCGGCAGGGAGCCGAAAAGCTTGTTGCCGTCGCCGTTCCTGACTTTGACTATTTGAAGAAAAAGGGCGTCGCCAACGCACGGGAAGCGATCCGCTTCGATCTCGACGGACTGGGTCGCGACCTCCCTGAGTATCAGAGGGTCCGGGACTACATCGTCCGGACAGAGCCTCTGCCGCGTACGGCCACCAACAAGATCAAGCGTTTCGAACTCGCGACCGAGTACTCGAACGGCGACGGAAGCGAATCGGCTTCGGTGCCGACCCGTGTGTGGGATTTCGATGAAGCTGACACGCGGTTGATGGCGGGCGCGGAAGGACGCATCGCGGCGGAATCTCTCGCGGCTCAGGGTATCGTCGATACCGAGATCCATCCGGATATGAATCTCGAGATCGATCTGCGCCTCGACTCGCTTGCGAGAGCCGAGGTATTCGCAAGGCTCGAGCAGGCGTGCGGACGCGAGTTCGACGCCGAAGAGATCGCGTCGGCATTAAAGGTCCGCGACGTTGTGGCTCTGCTTTCCGAGAGCGGTCCGGCGCCCGGAGCGGGCGGAGGCGAGCGGCTGGAATGGGGTACGATCCTTACAACGGTCGACGAGCTTCAGCCTGAAACGCGTGCGATCCTTAGAAGAAGGACGCTGTTCTCAATCCTTGCATTCGCGGTTTTGAAGGCCTTCTATCTTTTTTGCCGGATCTTCCTCCGGCTGAAGGTTGAGGGAAGACAGCACCTGCAGACGGAAAAGCCGTACCTGATCTGTCCCAATCACCAGAGCTATCTTGACGCCTTTGTGGTGTGTTCGACCTATCCGTATTCGGTCTTGAAGGACATCTTTCACGTGGGCGCCAGCGAATACTTCGAGGGACCTGTCACCCGGCACCTGGCCTCGCTGCTGAACATCGTTCCGATCGACCCCGACACGCACCTCTTGAGAGCAATGAAAGCCGGAGCCGGAGGTTTGAAGCGGGGAAAGATCCTTAATATCTATCCGGAAGGCGAGAGAACCTTCGATGGACGGCTTCACAAGTTCAAAGACGGCGCGTCGATACTCTCCACGGAGCTGGGACTTCCGATCGTACCCGTCGCGCTCGACGGTCTCTACGAGGTCTGGGGGCGTGGATCGAACAGGATCAGGTCCGGCAAGGTCACGATCAGGTTCGGCGAACCGATCAAACCGCCGAACGTCGATTCGAAAAAGAAAAGCACGGCATATGGCCGACACACTTCAGAATTGAGGTCTGCGATCGAGAAAATGCTCGAAGAGATACGCGAAAGGGGTGTTCCTCGCGCGGACCGGGACAATCTGATAGATTCTGTGGTACGGAGATAGAAAAGGGAGAAAAGAAAATGCAGTCAGCAGCGATCTGGACGGGACGGATACTGATCATCATCGGGATATTCGGCTATGTATATGGCTTCTACGGAGGTAAGGCCAGCATCACGGCGATGATCCCCGCGTTCTTCGGGATCGTCATCACGGCGCTCGGTCATCTCGCCCAGATCAAGGAATCGCTTTCGAAACACGCGATGCACGCCGCCCTGCTCGTTGCATTGCTCGGATTCCTGCTGCCGGCCGGGAGACTCGCGATGAAGCTCGGAGAGATCGAACTCTCTGCGGCCTACGTATCGCAGATCGCGATGGCGCTTGTGTGTTTGCTCTTCGTGTTGCTGGGCGTCAGGTCGTTCGTCGCGGCTAGGCAGTAGTGACGTAACCGCCCGAATGCCTTCCCGACCGGTTCAGGGGAAATCGAAGAGAGACTGACAATCCGTCGTCCGTATTCCTCGCGGAGATCCGGCCGTCGTGGTTCCGGACCGCCCGTTCAGCGATCGCTAGCCCCAATCCTGTGCCGCCGCTTCTGCGGTCCCTCGCTTCTCCGATCCTGTAGAACGGCTTGAAAAGCTTGTCGATCTCGTCTTCAGGCACGCCAGGCCCGTGATCGGTGATTGAAACCACCGCATCCTTCCCATCACATTTAAGTGAAACCTCGACTGCGGAGCCTTCGGCCGTGTAATGCACAGCGTTTCGGAGGACATTGTCTATCGCCTGGCGCACAAGGGGTTCGTTGCCGATGATCCTCGCAGTCTCGATGCCCGTCACGACGACTTCCCTGTCCCTGGCTTTGGCTTCGAAATCCGCGTCGGCGATCAACGACTCAAGCAATTTGCCAAGGTTGATCTCTGATCTTGTGAATTCCCCGGAGTCCGTTTCGAGCTTGGACAAGGTAAGGATCTGCGAGATCAGGTCATTCAGCCTGTCCGATTCGTTGTCGATCCGGTTTATAAGGGATTCCGCATCGCCATTGGTCCTCCCCTTCAGAAGTTCAAGGGCGACCTTCATACGTGCAAGCGGCGAACGAAGCTCGTGAGAAATGTCGCGGCTCAGCCTCTTTTCGGACTCGATCAGAGACTCCAGCCTTTCGGCCATGTTGTCGAAATCGTTGGCGAGAAACGCAAGATCGTCCCTTCGGTTGCGGATCTTTGAGGCGACCCTGACAGACAGATCGCCGGCGGCAAGTTCCCGAGTGGCGGTCCGCAGTTTTCTTATCGGTGAAGAAAGGTACGACGCGAGCGCGTAGCAGACGAGACCGGCCGTCAGAAAAACAGCAAGGATCTGGAGCAGCAGCCGGTTCGTGAAGAACGGCGGAGCCTGAAAACGCTTCAGCTCGATCACGTACAGAAGCGTGCTGCCGTCGCTTAGCTGGGCTTTGCTGGCACCGTAAGTTCTGTCAGGCATCCGCAGGAACTCCGGTTCACTGCCCCGGAAGGCACGGTCTAAAAGGTCTCCGGTACCCGCAAGTTCGAGATTTCCCGCGATCCTTGTCCGGTTCTGGTCAAAAAGAGCGACCGCGTTGATCCTTTGTCTGCTGTAGAGCCTTGAAAGGTACATTTCAAGACCCTTCACTCCTTCATTCTCGTAGATCTGGATCGCTGTCTGAGAATTCACGTTCATCGACTCGCCGACGAACGTCTGCCACTGCCTCGCAAGCGGCTCCGACTGGGTCGACCAGTTGACAAGCAGGACCGCACCCACGACCAGCGCCATCGCGAGCCAGAACCACAGGAAGATCTTTAGGAACAAACTCATTCTGTTATCGCCGGCGGAGCCGGCGCCGTTTTCAGGTTACTTCAGTTGTGAATATATAGCCGACCGAGCGTATCGTCTTTATCCTGTCCTTTCCGCCCTCGTGCTCGGAAAGCTTTTTTCGAATGTTGCTGATATGCATGTCGAGGCTTCGGTCGAAAGGCGACAATTCCCTTTCCAGCACGCGGCGGCTCAGATGTTCTTTCTTTACCACCTGACCGGCGTTCCGAAGCAGTTCGGCAAGAATGTCGTATTCCACCGCCGTCAAATTAAGGTCCTTGCCGTTCATTCTCGCCGACCGTGCGGACGTGAGCATTTCGAGATCGCCCGACCGCAGGCGCTCCGTCTGGGCTTCCGGATCCTCGGATTTCTCTATTCTTCGAAGGACCGCGCGTATTCGAGCGACGAGCTCCCGTGGATTGAACGGCTTTGGAAGATAATCATCGGCCCCGATCTCGAGCCCGACGATCCGCTCCATGTCCTCGCCTCTTGCCGTCAACATCACGACAGGCAGCTTCGAGGTTTTGCGGAGTTCCCGAAGGACGTCGAAACCGTTCATCTTCGGCATCATCACGTCGAGGATCACAAGGTCGTGCTCGTCTTCCAGGGCAGCTTCCAATCCGGCGGCGCCGTCGTTCACCGAATCCACCTCGAAGCCCTCGACCGTCAGGTACTCCGACACAAGCTCGCACAGTTCTTCATCGTCATCTACGATCAGGACCTTTTCCATAAACCTCCCCATTCTAGAGCAAAAAACGCCGCAAAAATCCCGTTTTACATTTCTTTACATTAATTCACGCAAGTCTTACGTTGCCCTCCGTGCGCGTCCCGTCTAAAGCCACGAATACGAACAAGCGGTGCCGAATCATTCGGATTATTCCCGTTTAATCTTTCAAGGAGAAACAATGAAAAAACTCACAATAGCTATTCTTGCGATCGCGATCACCGCTGCCGGCGCGGTCATTATTTTCGGACAGACCGGCGGACAGGAGGGCAAAGGCGAACGTCGCTTCTCGCACCGCGGCAAAATGCACAAGCGCGGAATGATGGGCGGCCGTATGTTCCGCCACCTGGACCTGACCGACGCCCAGAAAGAGCAAATGAAGGCGATCGGGCAGGCATCGCGCGAGATTACCAAGGGGCTTCGCGAGAACCAAAGGAACATCCGCAGACAGCTCGGCGAACTGGGTACTGACGGAACCTTTGACCAGGCCGCGGTTGAAACGCTCGCCGCTCAGCAGGCCGACATTCAGAAACAGCTCATCATCGAGCGGCAGAAAGTGAAGGCTCAGATGTTCGCCATACTCACGCCGGAGCAGAAGGCCAAATTGACCGAGATGAAGGCACAGATGGCCGAGCGTAGGAAGGAGCGAATGGAAAAACGAAAAGCTAGATTTGGTGAAGGCAAGTCCGATCAGTAATGACGGCGCTCCCAACAGACCCCGGGAGTTAACGATCACCAAAAAGAAAGCCCTCTGTCACGACTCGTCGGCAGGGGGCTTTCGAACTTTTCACTTTCGCCTGAGATACTTAATATGCCACGCCAAAGTCCAGGTCTTTCCTCCATCGGCCGAACTTTCCCAGTTCCACTCGAGCACGTCCTTTGAGATATTAAAGAACACCATCCGCTGCATCATCGGTTTTCCCGCGCGATTGGTAAACGAACGGCTGAGAACCATCTTCCCTTCTTCCATTCCGCCGGTAAAATCAAGATATGAGCCCTGGTTGTCGACCCAGGTCTGCTTCCATTTCCCGGACACGCTGTCGAACATCGAGTAGCTCTGCCCCTTAAGAGGCATGTCTTTTCCGCCGTCAAAGGACTCACGGACCACGCATCCGCCCAGGATCTTGGTGATCTCATTGGTGCCCTTCTGAACGGCCCCCTCGGCCGATTTCCATTCGAGGTCCCAGGTGCCCAGCCAGAAATCGAACTCCTTTGAAGACTCGCTTTCGCAAGGATTCTGAGCAGATTGTGCAACCACAGCGGGTACCAGGACCGTAAGAACAAACAGTGCGACGAATATCTTTATCATTGCAAACTCCGCATATTGGTCTCGCGGCCGGGCCGCGGAGGCCCCATTCTCAGACTTTCTGTTGATTTTTGCAAAAAGTGTGATTTAATTCCCTAACCTATGCCGACCAGCATTACCCAGTTCGACGATCGGGAACGAAACAAGATCGTTCTCCGGGTGGAAGGCGACCTCAAGCTCGACGACGCCCTCCTTCTTGAGCGCATCGCACTCGATCTCAGAGACGAGCACGAGAAGAACCTTACTCTCGATCTTGCTGACCTCGACCTCCTCGATTCCGAATCAGCGCCGATCCTGAAACGACTCGAGAGACAGCACGGGTTCGAGATCGAGGGTCTTCAGTTCTTTCTTCAGAAGATGGTGGAAGAGGCGGAAGGCCGAGGCGGATGACCTCTCCCGCGGCCAGTTCGCAGTACCCGGCTGCACTCCTTTTTGTTTAACCGACCCCCTTTTGAGATAATGTGCGGGTTCATTCGCACGCCCACAGCTCAATAAATGAACGGGACCGCCGTTTCGGTCGCGGACAAGCGTCTATGGCTTTACTCATCAGGGAGATCGCCGAATTGGTCGAAGGAGAACTGTCGGGAGACGGCGAACAACTGATAACTTCCGCCGCGGCACTCTCCGAAGCGGGTCCGGAGCAGTTAGCTTTCATCGCAGATCCGCGAAACTCAGACCCAAGGGCCGGAACCTCAGCCGGCTGCCTGATCGTCCCAAAGAGCTCCGAAACAAAGCACGAATGCGCCACGATCGCTGTTGAGAACCCGAAGTTCGCGTTCGCAAAGGCCGCCTCGGAACTTCATCCGAGAACGGTTCGGCCATCCGGTATCCACGCCAGCGCCGATATCGCCGACAGTGCGACGATAGGCGAAGGCGTCTTCGTCGGCGCGTTTTGTTCCGTCGGAGAGGATTCGGTCATCGGCTCCGGTACGCATTTGCTCGATGGCGCAAAGATCGGCAGCGGCGTTCGGATAGGTGAGAACTGCACGATCCATTCGGGGGTCATGATCGAGGACGGTGCCGTCATCGGTTCGCGCGTGGTCCTGAAGGCGGGCGCCGTTATCGGTTCCGGCGGGTTCGGATTCGTACGCGACGGCGATTCGCTGATCAAGTTCCCGCAGATCGGGACCATCGTTATCGAGGACGATGTCGAGATCGGTGCGAACAGCTGCGTCGATCGCGGAGCGCTGGGTGAGACGCGGATAGGAGCCGGGACAAAGATCGACAATCTCGTACAGATCGCGCACAACGTGCGGATCGGAAAGCGTGTGGTTATCGCGGCCTTGTCGGGCGTCTCGGGCAGTGTCGTTATCGGCGATGACTGCGTCGTAGGCGGTCAGGTCGGATTCGCCGATCACACCGCGATCGAGAGCGGCGCGGTGATCGGGGCGAAATCGGCGGTCTTTCCCGGCAAACAGGTCAAGAAGGGTGTCTGGGCGGGGATCCCGGTACTTCCTTTGTCTGAGTACAAAAGGCTCAACGCCTATATCCGATCTTTGCCGAAGCTCCGAGAGGAGGTTCGGGACCTTGGCGAACTCGTGAACAGGCTCGAGTCGCTCTTCCGGGGAAGGGAGTGACGTCCTCTATCCTTCTCCGCTGAATAGTTTTTCTTATGGCAGCAACAGTTTCCCGCAAACTCTCGAACTCCTTCGAAGGCGCGCTCGCCGGCGGAGGAGATCCCGCAACATCACCGCTATACGTCTTCGGTCCGTTCCTGAAGCTGATCGTCGTCGCCGGCGTCGCGCAGGTCACGTTCGGCGCTACGATCTGGCTTGCCGTGTTCACCGTCGTGATGGTGTCGGCTATGTACCGGCAGGTGATGACGTGGATCACCGACGGAAGCGGCGGCAGCGGATTGTCCGAAGAGGAGTTCGGCGGCTGGGCGGTCAAGATCAACGCCGGTATTACGGTCATCGAGTACACCCTGACCTTCCTTGTAAGCATGGCGGCACTCGTGACCTTCGTCGCCGACCGGGCGACGGAGTTCGGGATACCTCTTAATGAAACTCTGTTCGGTATCCAGTACCGGACCTTCCTCGCGGTCGGGCTCAGCATCTTCACGGGCTGGCTCGTCAACCTGGGCCCCAAAGCCTCGGCGCGCGCGTTTGGACCGGCAACAGGAGCGGTTCTCCTGCTCCTGTGGGTGATGATCTTCGCCACGATCTTCGAACTCGGCTTCAAGCTCCCCGATTTCCAGCTTCAGGCGTTCTCAGGCGAGTACATACACTTCACGCTCGGCGGTTACGCAAGGATCCTCGCCCTGATGACGGGAATCGAGATCTTCGCGAACCTTGTCGCTGCTTATGACGGCACAAGAATGGAGAAGAGCCGGAAGGCATTCGGCAGCCTGATAATCATCATGGGAACAACCGCCCTGACGATGATAATCGTCGGGCCGGCCATTTATCAGGTATCCGCTGATTCGGTCACGTCCGAGATCTCCGTCTTCACGCAGACAATGAACGCGCTCCTGCCCGCGTGGGCGTCGTATCTCGGGACCCTGATCGGGATCGCCGTCCTTCTCAGCGCTTCCGCCGCGGCGGCTCAGGGTGTTCAGAACCTCGCGCTCGGACTCAGGTATCGGCATTACATCGCGGCGAGCATGGGCCAGAGAAACAAATACGATGTGGCCGGCAAGCCCGTCTGGCTGATGATCCTCGTTATCGCGGTCTGCTTCCTTCTTTTCGGCACCCACGAAGAGACATACCTGGCCTTGTACGCCGCCGGCGTGTTCATACTTCTGAGCATGACCGGCTGGGCAGCCTGCAAGCGGCTTCTAAGAGAGGTCCGGGCGAAATTCTCCGGCTCGAAGACCGCTTCGCTGATCGGGACCGGGGTGGCCGCGCTGCTGACATCCGGCGCGACGCTGATCATTTTCGAAGAGCGCTTTTTCGAGGGAGCGTGGGTGTATCTTCTGCTCGTGCCGATGCTGTATTTCGGGTTCAGCTACTACCGAAACAAACTCGGGAGCCCTCCGTCGGTCGAAGAAAGGCTCGGTGCGATCATTTCCGAACAGCGCTATTTCCCGACCTCCCTGCGTGAGCTGAAACTTGACGAGGTCCCGTTCCAGAAGATCGTGCTTCCGCTCGACGGATCGTCGCTGGCTGAGCAGGGGCTGGCAACTGCGAGGGCATTCGCGCGCTCGTACGGCGCCGAGCTCGAGATCGTCTGCGTCGAGTCCCAGGAACAGCAGGAAGACATTCATATGACGGATGCCGAGATCGAGGAGAACCGAACGGAGCTCCAGACCTACATAGGCCTGGTGAGCGATCTGATACGCGGGGACGGGCTCGATGTTCGCACCCACTACCGGTACGGCGAACCCTCGACCGAGATCGATGCCGTAAGCCGCCAGATGAACGCGGACCTGATCATAATGACCACGAGAGGCAAGTTCGAGATCGGTCAGCTGATCACGAAAAGCATGGCCCAGAGGCTCATCCAGAAAACGTCTACGCCGACGCTTCTGATCCGGCCCACGAACAACTGGCGGAGCCGTCGGTCCGAATTCAAACGGATAATGGTCGCGCTTGACGGTTCGGAAGAAGCCGAAATGGTGCTTCCGTACATCCGCGCGTTCGCGAATCAGTTCAACAGCAAGGTGCTGCTTTTCTCCGTCCCGGAAGGCTCGGAGTCCGAAGGATATGACGCGAAGATCAAGCAGTATCTTGACGGCATCGCCGCCGCGCTCGGTGAGGAAGGCATCGACATCGACACTTATGTTACGGGCTCCGGCCCTGCGAGAACGATACTCGCGGTCAGCCTTGAAGAGAAGATCGACCTGATAATGATGAGCTCGCACGGCCGCGGAGGGGCCGAACGCTCCGACCAGATACCGATCGGAAGCGTTGCCGAGAAGGTAGTCGGCGAGACGATGTGTCCCGTTTTCCTCCTTCCGCTGCACCGCGGAGATATGATCGCGAGGGACAAGGTTGAAGAAGATCCGATCGGTGAGAACGAGGTAAATAACGACCAGGAATAGAAGGCGTTTTCAGGAGCTGCGAATGACGTTCATCACCTCATCCGCTGCCCTTTCCGAGGCGCCCCCGGCCCCGAGTTTCTCGCGGACGCCGGCAAGATCTTCGCGCGCTTTAAGATTCGTTTCGCTGTCCAGAAGCCGCAGAAGTTCCCTGGAAAGGGCTTCAGGGGTCAGTTCATCCTGGATCAGCTCCCTGGCAATTATCTTTCCCGCGATCAGATTCACAAGGCCGAACACATCGATTTTGACAAAGGGCCTGATAGCACGGTAGTTGAGTTTCGATACCTTGTAAACGATCACCATCGGTGTCCCGAGGACCGCCGTTTCGAGCGTCGCAGTACCGCTCGTCACTGCCGCCGCGTCAGCGGAGGCGACTGCATCGTATGTCTCGCCGTGAACGAACCCGATCCTTGCCGGCAAATCCCCCCCGTCGACACCATAACGGCTCACCGCTTCGCGGAACTCCTCCTCGCTTCGAGACGGCGCAAGCGGCACAACGAACTGCAGCGAAGGATCTTTCGCCTCCATTAAACGGGCGGCCGCAGCGAGTTCAGGCGCGATGTGCCTGAGCTCGACCTTTCTGCTCCCCGGAAGAAGCGCGACAAGAGGCGAATCGGCGTCGAAGCCGTGCTTTCGAAAGAACTCTTCCCTCCTTAACCCGGTTTTCACTTCGGAGCCGATCGGGTTTCCGACGTACGTAACCCTCTCGAAACCGTTCTCGCGGTAGAAATCCTCTTCGAATGGGAGAATGGACAACAGACGGTCCACGGAGCGGCCGATCGTTTTTACACGGCCACGTTTCCACGCCCAGACCTGCGGCGAAATGTAGTAGATGACCTTGAATCCGCGCTTCTTGAGAGAGTTCGCGAGTCTCAGATTGAAGTCCGGGAAGTCAACCAGGATCACCGCGTCCGGCCTTCTTTCCGAAGCCTCGGATCTGAGTTTCTTGAATGCTCGCACGAACATAGGCAGTTCGC
This sequence comes from Aridibacter famidurans, assembly GCA_024103495.1. Lineage (GTDB taxonomy): Bacteria > Acidobacteriota > Blastocatellia > Pyrinomonadales > Pyrinomonadaceae > Aridibacter > Aridibacter famidurans. The sequence continues at coordinate 15,692 of JAGFIQ010000145.1, read as the reverse complement.
GCGCGATCTCGAGGCCTCCCATGATCGCCATCCGTTCCGCTTCGACGACTGCGTCGACGCCCGCTTCCCGCATCTTTGTCCCAGCCGAGCCGAAGAACTCGAAGCTTGAGTCAGGGAAGCGGCGCCTCAGCGCCTCGACAAGTCTTGCGGCGTGAGAGTCGCCGGACGACTCTCCGGCTACGATCATGATCTTGAAGGCTTGCTCCATCAGCTTTCCGGTGCAGATCCGCGCTGCATTATACCGCCGGGTAAACCCATTTGAACAACCGCCGCATCATAGGCCTTGTTTCAAATCAGGACCCGCTCCCACAAGCCGATCTGCTTGCAAAGCGTACTTCTTGAGCATAGAATGACGTTTTTGCTTATTGAACTATTCCACGCTCTTAAGGCCCGGAAGGACTCCTTCTCCGCAAGGTCCGGGTGGAGGTTATTTGTGATAATTCGTTTTTTCAAACTCTGTGCGCTAATCGTATTTGCGGGCGCGATGGTGCCTATTTCGGGACAGGTCGATTCGATAATCGGCCAGGTCTCGCAGTCGATCGCGAATTCGTTCGCGGGCGGCATCAGCGGCAACGGTCGGCTCATCGTTTTTGAATCGAGCGGAAACGTCGCAACGGAGAACCCTCGAAACGAGGACCTGAACCGCGAGATCTTTCTTTTCGACTACGCTCAAAGAAGGATCTTTCAGATCACCGACACAAAGCCGCTTCTGAACGAGCAAACAAGGGCCGCCACGGGTTCAGTGACGCTGGCGTCAGGCAGTTCCGGAGCGGTAAACGGAATCACCGTGAACGGTGTCCAGATAATGTCGGGGTCGGTCAATTTTCAGACGTCGCTGGCACAGACTGCGACGAACGTGGCCGCAAACATCAATGCGCACACATCTTCACCCGACTACACAGCTTCAGCAGAGAACAATGTCGTAACGATTACGGCGGCGGTCATCGGCCCGGGCCCGAACGGCTTTGTTGTCGAGTCCACGGCAACAGGGATCCAGACTACAAACGTGAACCTCTCGGGCGGATACGACGGATCAGGTCCCGTTCTTACGAGCAACACAAAGGTCGAGATCAGCAACGTTCGCCCGGTGATGAGCAACGACGGCCGCTGGATCGCGTTCAGCTCGAACGCGACGACATCGGCTCCGGGCGGAAGCCCGGATGGAACGAATCCGGGGAATTTTGACGCGAACGATTTCAATGACGGCGACGGGAACAATGTCCTGACGGAGGACGGAAACCTTGAAATCTGGCTCTATCAGGTCCCCGCCGTGTCTGACGTCGATCTCAGCCAGGGAGACGAGATCCCTGTAACGGACCTTTCGTCGGGGACTTTTATCCAGGTCACGAACTCAGCGCCGAGCAGACTTCCTGTATCGGGGGGACCGTCGCAATCGCCGCTCATTGCCTCGGACAACACCGATCCGAGCATCAGCGACAACGGGAACGTGATCGCGTTCGTTTCGAACCGCGACCTCCTTCCGACCGGGAACGAGGCTCCGGAGGACAACCCCGAGATATTTACATTCGTTCGCGGTTCTTCGACCTTGTCCCAGGTCACTATGACCCCTCGCGGCGGAGTTGCGGAGCCGATCTACAACAACGCCCCGACAATTTCCGGGAACGGAATGCGGGTGATGTTCGCGAGCAATGCGGACAATCCGATAATCGGAATGAAGGGCGGCGACAACACGGACCTTAACGAAGAGGTCTTCTTCGCCGACCTGAATACTTCGGGCGCTCCGTCCGGTACGAACAGGCAGGTCACGACCACGTCCCCGGACGAGCCGGGACAGCTTGTGAACCTTGTCAATTTCGGCAGAAGGATGTCGCGCGACGGGAAGTACCTGGCATTCGACTCTTTCGCGGACCTTACGAACGAGCACAGCGGAGAGAACCAGACCGGATTCGCGACGTTCCTTTACGACGCTGACACGGACACTTTCCAAAGGATCGCCGCCAGAAGCGATGCCGACGATGCCGCGACGGGAGGAGACATCTCGCGTTACCCGGGTTTTACGGACTACGACGGCTCCGGAACTCCGCAAACCCTCGTACTCGAAACACGGCTGAACATAACGCCTGAAGGCGTCGTGCCGGAGGATGAAGATGACGGACTGAACCCCGATCCGTTCAGGCCCGCTCAGATCTATTCGTTCCCGATCGGAGCCCCGGCACCGGTTACCGGAAATGGCGGCCCGATCTTCACGCGGCTTACAAAGCTTCCTGCGCCTGCTTTCTTCCTGGGCTCGCTTCAGCCGATCCCGAGCAATTCGCTCGACCGGATGACCTTCAGCGTGCCCCAGTCGGAGATAGGAACCGGGAATCCCGACCTTTCGACGGAGGTGTACTACATACTTCTTCCTGAGGTCGTCGCGGAAGGCGTGAATCCGCAGCTGAACTTCTTCACGGGCGCTACGCAGATCCCGGTCTCGAACGATCCGGTTCCCGATCCCACTCCGACACCGACGCCTTCGCCGACACCTACTCCATCGCCGACGCCTACGCCTTCGCCGACCCCTTCACCGACTCCGACGCCTACACCTACGCCGTCGCCGACGCCTCAAACGCCTCCGGCAGTAAGGGGTATTTCGAGGGGAATGCTTGCCGAGGTCAATTATTCGATACGCGGTGGCGCTCCGATCGTGAATAAGACTGGAGTCTCCAGCTTTGGGCGGCGCTTCAATCTTCCCATGGAGCTTGGGGGCGTGACGATGGCCGTCAATGGCGTAACCGTCGGCCTGAAGCAGGTCACGCAGAACAAGATCATCTTTATCGCGCCTCTCGGATTCGGACAGAATCTTGAGACCCCTCTTCCGGTCGTGATCAACAACAACGGCCTGGTAATACGGGGTGAGATCACGTTCGTTTCGTTCAGGCCGGATATATTCAGGACCGATGCCCAACCGTCTCTGAATCGTGCAAAGATATTCAACGTCACGAACAGGGTCCACACCATGGAGCCGTTCACGGTCCGGACCCTGCAGTACAGGGGAGGCCGAAAGGTCAATACTAAGCTGCGGATGTATCTGACAGGTGTCGAGGGCCTCTCCGGAACGCTTGTTACGATTCAACTGGGGAGTACGCCTGTTTCGGGCGAGATCGGGAATGCGATCCCCGTCGAACCGGGAGTCTACACGATCGATTTCAGCCTTAGTCCGTCTCAGGACATGCTGGGCGACGTGCCCGTGACGATCACTATCCTGACTGCGAACGGGGTCTATCAGGGCCGTCGTCAAAGTGACGCGCCCCGCATCAAGATACTCTGACCTTGCCGGGCCTGTCCCGGGTGATCCAGGAAGGCCGTTCATCGTCGATGCGCGGCCTTTTCCGCTCTATGCGGGCCAGGCGCCACGAAGATCCGCATCTTGCTTTGGATCGGTCCCTGTATTATCCTGTTAGGTCCTACGAAGTCCGCAAACCCTTGTAATAGCTGATTTTCAGGCTATCGGACGCTTGTAAAGATCGGAGCCCCGATTTACTGAGTTTTTCATTGCAATAGGAGTATTATCTATAACTATGACCGAGAAAGATGTGAGTACGACTACCATAGGCGCGAAGGTCTGGAAGGACGGCGAGTTCATCGATTGGAATGACGCCAGAGTGCACATAATGTCGCACGTCATCCATTACGGATCCAGCGTGTTCGAGGGCATCCGCTGCTACAAGAACCAGAACGGCTCGGCGGTGTTCAGGCTCCGCGAGCATATGCAGAGGCTGATCAATTCGGCGAAGATCTACCGGATGGACGTCGATTATTCGCTCGACGAGTTCTGCGACTCAGTGGTGAACCTCATTCGCGAGTGCGACCTTGACGAGTGCTACATCAGACCGATCATCTTCCGGGGCCTTAACGAAGACAAGCCCGCATTCGGCGTCAACCCGTTCCCGAACCCGCTTTCGACTTACATCGCCGTCTGGAAATGGGGCAAGTACCTGGGCGAAGAGGCGCTTGAGAACGGCATCGACGTATGTGTTTCGAGCTGGGAGCGTTTCAATTCGAACGCGCTTCCCGCGATGGCAAAAGCCGGCGCGAACTACATGAATTCGCAGCTGATCAAGATGGAAGCCATTCTGGGCGGTTATTCGGAAGGCATCGCGCTTGACGACCGCGGGTACGTTTCCGAAGGCTCGGGCGAGAACCTCTTTTTGGTAAACAACGGCAAGCTGATCACGCCTCCTCTGGGAGCTTCGATCCTCCCCGGCATCACACGCGATTCGGTGATCCAGATCGCGAAGGAACTCGAGATCGAGGTTGTAGAGACCGTGGTCCAGCGCTCTGCGCTTTACCTCGCCGACGAGCTTTTCTTCACCGGCACGGCGGCCGAGATCACTCCGATCAGGTCGGTAGACAAGATCACTGTCGGTTCCGGCAAGCGAGGACCGATCACAGAGCGCCTTCAGGAAGAGTTCTTCAAGATAGTTAATGCCGAACGGCCGGCGCCCTCCAACGCGCCGTGGCTGACGTATGTCAGCGAGGTGGCCGAAAAAAAGTCGGCGTAGGGGACGACAGCGCTGAGATCTGAGTCGATCCCCTCGGAAAACTAGAGATCCGGCAAATGGGCCCGCACGATGAACATCGGCGGGTCCCTTTGATTTCGACCTGCAATGGAGATCCGTTCGACTATAGAGTCACAGGCTTTGAACCTGACCGTCTTTTCCGGCGGCGGGCTGGTGATGATCTACGAGATCGTCGGGTCCCGTATCCTTTCGCCTTATGTCGGGACGTCGACCTATACCTGGACGAGCCTTATCGGCGTGATACTTGGCGCATTGAGCATCGGTTACTGGCTGGCGGGCAGGCTCGCAGACAAGAATCCATCCGCCCGGATACTTGCCGCGGCGCTCTTCGGAGCAGGAACGCTAGTCTGTATTACGGTCATGGGAGAGGACGTCATACTCCCTGCGATAGCATCGGCCGCAGTGCCGCTTGAGCTCAAGACGGTCATCGCAGCGCTCCTGCTATTTGCGCCGGCGGCGACGCTTATGGGTTTCATAGTGCCGTATGCGGTGAAGCTCAAGACCCATTCGCTCGATGAAACGGGTTCGACTGTCGGCAGGCTCTACGCGATATCGACCGTGGGCAGCATCGTCGGGACATTTGCCGCGGGGTTCGTTCTGATCCCGTTCGTCGGAAGCACACGAACGCTTTACGGGGTCGCGGCCGCGCTCTTCGTTCTTTCGGGGCTCCTCGCTTCTTTTGCGACGCCGAAACAGAAGGCGATGGCGATCACCCTCTTCGTCGCGGCGGTCTCCGTGAACGAAGCCGGCGCGCTTGTGATGAGCAGCACCTTCAATCTTCACGAGACGGACACACGCTATTCGCGCGTCAGGATCTTCGACACGACCCAAAGCGATACGGGGCGAGAGATCCGCGCGATGGCGATCGATCCGTTCATCTACCAGTCGTCGATGTATCTCGACACGGGAGAACCCGCGTCCAGGTACGACCGGTACTACCATCTCGTCAGGGTATTTCGGCCGGACTTCGAAAAGGTGCTTATGATCGGCGGCGCGGGATATTCGTTTCCGAAGCAGTTCCTTGAGCAGTATCCGGAGAAGCGGATCGACGTGGTCGAGATCGATCCGGGAATGACCTCGCTGGCGAAGCGGCATTTCAGGCTGAAGGACGACTCGCGAATGCGTATCATCCACGAAGACGGGCGGGTCTTTCTCAACGAGGCGCCTTCCGGGACGTACGACGCGGTGATGCTCGACGCGTTCAGCACGCTCTTCAGCGTTCCGCATCAGCTGACGACGATCGAAGCAGTTCGCGAGATACGGCGGGTGCTGAAGGACGACGGGGTCGTGATATTCAACATAGGGACCGCGGTAAAAGGCGACGCGTCGATGTTCCTCGGAGCCGAGATTGCGACCTATCGAGCGGTGTTTCGGGATGTCGCGATCTTCAAGGTGGATATGTCAAAGAAGGACGAGGAAGTGCAGAACGTGATCCTTGCGGCATTCGTTTCGAAGACTTCTACCGCGCCGACGGACGCGGAAACGCTCGAGATGCTGGAACACAGGATCCCGCTTGAGTCGGTGGCGTCGCAACCGGTCCTGACGGACGACCTCGCTCCGGTGGAGTATTACGCCTCGTTTGCGCAGAAGCGGTTCGTGACCGATCTAAGGTGAGTGTTGGGAGTTGACTGAGTTGGCTGAGTTTTCCGAGTCGGCTTCGCCCTGAAAGGGCGACGGAAGTTAGCCCCGGGTAAGCCGAAGGCGCAACCCGGGGTACGAGGCGTGCCCAACACCTGAGCCGCTTTAGCGGCGACAGACCTCATCCCGTAAGTAGAATGGGAGAAGGAACTATGAGAACGAACATACCGATCTGGAGATGGCTTGGTCTCTTTTCCGCTGCGGTCGCCGTTTCGGCGCAGATTTACCTATATTTTAATCCTGTTTTTGTCGATGATTTCCTTCTCATCCTGATAACTTCAACAGTCGCTATCGGAAGCCTGATCGCGCTTGTTCTCGCCTTATTGACTATCCCTTCCTGGCAAAGCAAGATTTCGATCGTCCTGCTGGTGTTCATGTTATTAATAGCTTTGAATACGTCTGTAGGGATTCACTAGACTTTGACCAATGCTTTACAGCCCTGGAGCCGACCCGGGCAAATTCGAGATCCGCTTCGCTCCACCCGGGGATATCTTCCGTCGCCCCATCGGGGCGAAAGCTAACTCGGCGAACTCAGGAAACTCAGACAATTCTGAAAACTCGGCGAACTCGGCGAACTCACTCAACTCGGTTAACTCAATACCGCCGCTAACGCGGCTGTGAAATATTCTTACACGCCTTACCCCGGGTTCCGCTTCGCTCCACCCGGGGCTACCATCCGACGCCCCTCCGGGGCGAAAGCCGACCCGGCGAACTCGGAAGACTCTGAAAACTCGGCGAACTCGGCTAACACACTCAACTCGGTTAACCCAATACCGCCGCTAACGCGGCTGTGAGTTATTCTTACACGCTTACCCCGGGTTTCGCTTCGCTCCACCCGGGGCTACCATCCGACGCCCCTCCGGGGCGAAAGCCGCCCCGGCGAACTCGGAAGACTCGGAAAACTCGGCGCACTCGCGAAACTCATCCGCGGCTTACGGCGCGTCGCAGGCGGCCCGCCTGCGCTCCAGTCCGCCAACTCTCCAAACTCAGACAACTCACAAAACTCAGATAACTCTGATCATCGACTCCCCTGCGCATACACTTCCGTTCCAAGAGCCCCGATCCCGTTCAGCCGAAAGCTGAAGACAAGCCGGTTCTCCGACCTTACGCCGACGTTGTAGGTGTAAAACTGGGTCGCGATCGCGCAGCAGTCGAATGCATAACCGAGCGTATAGAGCGAGCTTACGAGCGGTGTTCCTCCGCTCACCCTTCGGTTCTCGAAATCGAGAAAAAGTGATGTTCCGCCGTAGAGTCCGCGATTCTTGTCTCCGATAAAGATCGCGGGACTCCATTGCGAACCCCTGAGCGTACCCGCCTCTTTACCGTTCGGATCCGAGAACTGCCTCAGCGAAGGGATCAAGGTCACGGCGCGCGTGTAGTAAAAGGTCTGGAAGATCTTCAGCAGTTTCGTGTCGTATCCGATCGTCGCCGAGATGTTTCTCAGACCGCCGCCCTGGACCCCTATGTCCATTCTTGAATTGAAGAAGATCGTCTTCAAAGGCCTGTAAGTCGCGTCGATATTGATCGGCGAAAATCTTCGGGGCACGCCTCCGAACGTGTAGAAAGTGAGATCGGTGATCGGCTTGATCTGATTCCTTTGTCCCGGCTTCAACGCGCCGCCGAAATATGGATCGAAGAAGTACTTCCCTCTTATCGTCAGAGTGAAGATCTCGTAAGGCTGGATCGAAAGCGGGTCCTTTTCTTCCGCGGGCGCGTCCCGGAGCAGTTCACGCGCCTCGTCCGTGACGGCTTCCGAATAGCGCCGAACGAAGAAACGGTTCGTGATGCCGTACTCGACCTCGTTCGTGTCGGTCTCGGTGTCTTCGTAGTCGTAGCGGATGATCCTCTCGAATTCGTTAATCCCTTTTCGGAAGCGGTAGGTCAGGTAGGGCTCGATCACGTGACGGAACCTGAACGAATCGTTCTTTCCGTAGAAATTCCTCGCCAGCGCCACGGGCCTTACGTCAAGTTCGAACTCGCCGTACTTGCGGATTATGTCGTTTCCGACCACTTTCCGCGTATCGTCCAGCGAATTCCCATAATACGTGACCCTGCCGCCGACTTTCGCGGTAAGTGAGAGGTACTTGAAGTTCACTGGAAACGTGACTTCCGGATGAACATCGAAGCGCTGACCCACGGCAGGAGTGACGATCGGATCGCCTCCTGTAGCTTGCCTGTAAAGCGTGAGACTGTCGGTGTCATCGCGCCTCGAGATGCCGTCGGCCCGCGTTCTGAAAGAGAAATAGACATTCCTCAGGAACGACAGTTCTGAGGGCCTTTTCTCAAAATCCACGCTTGGAATGAATCTCGTCTTAACACGGACGTTCGGGATAGACGTGACGTTCGAACGTGTAAGGATGTTCAGCGTGTAGTTGCTCCAGCTCTTGTTGACGAATGCCTCCGAGTTCTCGATGGGCGAGACGATCTGCTGGATCCCGTCAAAGAACACCTGCCTGAAAGCAAGGCTCGAAGTGATGCGGACATCCGCGACGCCCACAAAACCGTTGGCGAAATAATGAATACCTTCGGCGTAGATGCTGGTTCCGCCCTGGTCAGGATTCTCAGGGCTTTCCGACGGGCCGAAAACGCGGTCGAAAACGCCGTACATCCCGAAATTAAAGTACGAGCGGGAATTGGCGCGCGTCCTGACGTCGACACCGTAACCGATTCCGCGGTCGCTGAAAAGATCACCCCGAAACGTTATGTCCGCTGACCGTCCGAGCGTCTGGTAATACGCCCCGGAGAACCTGAATCCTTTGTTCGCAGAGAACCCAAACGTCGGAGTCAAAAACCCGGAGCTCCGCGCCCGCTGCTTGATAGGGATCGAAACGTACGGCAGAGCGAGTATGGGAACGTCTTTGATCTTGAAGCGCGGCTTGCTTAGCTTGATCTTGTCATTGGCGATGACCGTCGCTTTTTCAGCAGCGAAGCTCCATTTCGGAACGGAGTCTTCGCAGGCGGTGAACTCGCCGTTATCCACGACGACCTCGTTGAGCCCGGTCCTCTCGACCTTGTCAGCGGTGAAGTAGATCACCGTACCATCTTCGGTCTGGTTCGTGTAACCGGTTGAGTTTTCGAAGGTTCCGAGCTTGGTGCGATAGTTCCAGATCCCGCTCGTGCCGGTTATCCTCTGGTCCTCTCCCTGGTCAAAGACGACGCTGCCTTCGGCTGTGATGGTGTTCGTCTCCTCGTAGATCGTGATCTTGTCCGCCTGAAGCCGGTAAATGCCGTACCTCACATCAACGTTCCCTTCGTGAATAACGATCCGCTTGCCATCTTCGCCGCTTACCTGCTGGCGGTTCGAATAGACGACAAGTTCGTCGCCGCCGCCTTCCGGGGTATATCCGGAGTCCTGACGCACGTGCAAAGGCGATGTCGGGCGGTCCGGCGCCACCGGATTTATGTCGGGCGTGTCCGTTACCGGATTTGCGACTTCGCGTTCGACGGGGTTTGTTTGCTGCGCCTCACAGAGGATGGGGAAGAAGAGGAACGCAAACCAGAGTAATACTAGTCCGATTCGGCACTGCATAACTGGCTCAAGCGTGAACTTTCCGATGCTAACACGAAACTCAGGAATTGATAAACGCCTGTGTTAGACTCGATTTAGCAATGACTTAGGGAACACGAACGAGGCTCGCAGTGACACAGATGCGGGTCTGCGATCCGTTGTTGATGCTCAAGACAGATGCCCGAATCGCAGCTACATAACGTGCTTGTCGTGGAAGACGAGGAGCTTATGCGGAACATACTCCGCGAGCTTCTGGAGGACGAGGGTTACGGGGTCCTGACCGCCGACAGCGCCGAATCCGCCCTTGAGCTTTTCGCCGGCGACGGCGTTTCCGTGACGATCACGGACATAAAGATGTCCGGAATGGACGGGCTTGAGCTTCTGGACAGCCTGAAAGCCGTGGACGAGAACGCGCTCGTGATCATAATGACCGCTTATTCTTCGGTCGATTCAGCGGTCGCCGCACTTCGGAAAGGCGCGTACGACTACGTCACCAAGCCGTTCGTGAACGAGGATCTGATACAGACCGTTCGCAACGCGATCCGCATGCGCGAGCTCTTTTCGGAGAACCGCGTGCTTCGGCGCGAGCTCGACCGAAGTTACAGTTTCAGCGAGATCATAGGCAACAGCGAGGCGCTGCAGAGCGTTTTCCGGATCGTCGAGAAGGTCGCCGATTCGAACGCGAACGTACTGATCCAGGGCGAGAGCGGAACCGGAAAAGAGCTTGTCGCGCGCGCGCTTCATCGCCGCGGCTCGAGATCGGACAAGCCGTTTCTCGCGGTCAACTGCGGCGCTCTCCCGGAAACTCTTCTGGAAAGCGAGCTTTTCGGTCACAGGAAGGGATCATTCACAGGCGCAACTGCTGACAAAAAAGGACTTTTCAGATCGGCCGACGGCGGGACGCTCTTTTTGGACGAGATCGGGGAGATGCCTCAGCCGCTGCAGGTAAAGCTCCTGCGCGCTGTCCAGGAACAGGAAGTGACGCCGATCGGCGCTTCGGAACCCGTGTCCTTCGACGTACGGATCATCGCCGCGACGAACAAGGACCTCGAAAGGGAGGTGTCGGAGAAGCGGTTCCGCGAGGACCTCTTCTACCGGCTGAACGTCGTGGAGATAAACGTACCTCCGCTTCGCGAGCGACGCGAGGACATCCCTCTCCTCGCAAAGCATTTTGCTTCAAGGACCGCAAGGGAGCAGAACGCCGGCGAGAAGCCTCTGACGAAAGAAGCGATGGCGGCTCTCGTGAACCACAACTGGAGGGGAAACGTCCGCGAGCTTATGAATGCGATCGAGAGGGCCTACCTCCTGAGCTCGGGAGAGATCGACCTGGAAAGTCTTCCGCCGAGGATAAGGAACGGAGCGAAAGGAGGATTCGAGATCCGCGACCCGGACGGGATACGTCCTACGCTCGAAGAGATCGAACGCAGGTACATCCTTGAGACGCTGCAGGCGGTTAAGAACGACAAAACCTCAGCCGCCGAGATCCTCGGGATAGACCTATCAACTCTTTACAGGAAGTTGAAGAAGTACAACGAGATCTGATCCTACTTTGTCTGGAGGGTGAGGACGAAATAGTCGGTTTCGTCGATATGGACAAGCGTTCCGCTCTTGTAGGGTTCCTTCGCTAACGAAGCCGCATTGTATCCGCGCCCCTTCAGCGTCTCGTCCCCGGTCGTCGAACTCCTCGCGGCGAGTTCAGGGGGAAACCAGGACTCGGGATCGACCTTTGCTTCGAACGGGGTGCCTTCCCCTGACAGTTGCTCGCGCAGCTTGTCGCCGTCCTCTTTCGAAAACCTGAACACGACCGTAAGCTTTTTGCCGGCACCTTCGGGCAGGTCATCCTCGCGCCAGACGCTGTCCTGGGCGGGTTCGAACGGTATGTTGACCAATTCGCTCAGCTTTATCTCGCTGTCTTCGGCGACGTTGGCGTTGATGTTCACGTTGGCGGGACGGTTCGAGTCTTCGGCGGGACGAAGCTGGTTCGCCTCACCGTAATCTTTGTCCTCAACGCAGCTGAACAGAAAAAGGATGGATAAAAGCAGGGCGCAGACGCGCCAGCCGGGCCAGATCATTCGGCAATTGTACGGTTAAGTCCTACGTTTTGGCAATGTTCTGAAACGGTTTGTTAACACTCGCAGGCGCTCCCGATCGGCGCCTCTCGTTTTTGCCGTACGAGTTTCGTTGAACTAGAATGGAGCGTTGAACTTAATACCGTTTGGACGGGAGCACTAATGCCTAACATCAAGGAACAATTGTCAGACGAGCGCGCGGAAAAGCAGCGTTGGGAAGCAGAGACCCTAAAGCCCGTGACCGACCGACACCCGGAAAGGAAGCAGTCGTTCGAGGGCGTCTCGCTGGAGCCGGTGGAAAGGCTCTACACGGGCGCCGACACGGAGGAGATCGATCCGAGATCGGACATAGGCCTGCCCGGGGAGTATCCGTACACGCGCGGCATCCATCCGACGGGCTACCGCGGAAAGCTCTGGACGATGCGCCAGTTCGCAGGGTTCTCGTCTCCCGAAGAAACGAACGCGCGCTTCAAGTACCTTATGGAACAGGGCCAGACTGGACTGTCAGTAGCGTACGATCTGCCCGCATTGATGGGACTCGACGCCGATTCGCCGCTTTCGGAAGGCGAAGTGGGCAAGTGCGGGGTCGCGGTTTCTTCGCTCGCCGATTTTGAGGTGCTGTTCGACGGCATCGACCTTGAAGAGGTCACGGTGTCGCAGACTATCAACGCTCCGGCGTGGATCTTTCTTGCATTCTATCTGGTCGTCGCGGAAAAGCAGGGCGCGGATTTCACAAAGATCTCCGGGACGCTTCAGAACGACATTCTCAAGGAATACATCGCGCAGAAGGAATGGGTCTACCCGATCCGCCCGGCGATGAAGCTTGTAATCGACACGTTCGAGTACTGCAAGGACAACGTGCCCCGGTACAATCCGATCTCGGTTTCCGGCTATCACATACGCGAGGCCGGCGCGACGGCTCTTCAGGAGCTCGCATTCACGCTCCGCGACGGCGTCGAGTACGTTCAGTACGGAATCGACCGGGGAATGGACGTCGACGAGTTCGTTCCGAGGCTCTCGTTCTTCTTCAACGCGCACAATGATTTCTTCGAAGAGATCGCGAAGTACCGCGCGGCGAGGATCGTGTGGGCGAGGACGATGAAGGAGCGGTTCGGAGCTAAGTCCGAACGGACGATGAAGCTGAGGTTCCATACGCAGACGGCGGGTGTCTCGCTTACCGTTCAGCAGCCCCTGATCAATATCGCCCGCGTCGCGATACAGGCGCTGGCGGGGGTCCTCGGCGGAACCCAGAGCCTCCACACCGACGCATACGATGAGGCGCTTGCGCTTCCGACCGACGAGGCGGCGCTGATCGCGCTTCGAACGCAGCAGATCATCGCCGAAGAGACCGGGGTCGCAAACACGGTCGATCCGCTGGGCGGAAGCTATTACATTGAATCGCTTACGCAGAAGATGGTCGAAGGCTGTTTCGATTACTTCGACAAGATCGACGGTTTCGGCGGGATGGTCGAGGCGATCGAGGCCGGATTCCCGCAGAGGGAGATCCAGGAATCGGCTTACCAGTACCAGAAGGCGGTCGAGCGGAAGGAACAGACGATCGTCGGCGTTAACAAATACGTGATGGAGCAGGAGATCTCGAAAACCGACATCCTGAAGATCGACGAGTCGGTCCGCGACCATCAGCTTGAGCGCCTCGAACGGACAAAATCCACACGGGACAACGGCGCGGTCGCAAACGCTCTCGAAAGGCTGCAGCAGGGAGCCAAGGCCGGCGAGAACCTTATGCCAGCGACGATCGACGCGGTCAAGGCGTACGCGACCGTCGAAGAGATCTGCGTGGCGCTCCGCGACGTCTACGGAGTTTACGAAGAACCCGCTTTTTAAGGACCTGAACGATGCTCAAACCCACGGTGATTGCGATTCCCTTCTTCGCGCTGATGATCGCGATAGAGGCGTTTCTCGTCATCCGTGAGAACCGCGAGGGCTTCGACAAGAAGGACACCTGGACAAACATCCTGATCGGCTTCGCGAGCGTTGCTTTCGGATCTTTGATCGCCATCGTCACCGCGAATTTCTACCTCTGGGCGTACGAGCTGGCCCCGTACAAGATGCCGATGGACACCTGGTGGGCGTGGGGCCTTCTGCTGTTCGCGGACGATTTCGCTTACTACTGGTTCCACCGCTTCAGCCACGAGGTCCGGTTCCTTTGGAACTTCCACGTCGTCCATCATTCGTCCGAACAGTACAACCTGAGCGTCGCCGTCCGGCAGAGCTGGTTCAGCGGCGTCTCGCACTGGATCTTCTACATCCCGCTGGCATTCCTGGGCTTCCCTTTCGCCGCGTTCGTGTTTATGCACGGCCTAAACCTGATCTACCAGTTCTGGATCCACACGAAACTGATCGGCAGGATGGGTCCGCTCGAATGGGTGTTCAACACGCCTTCGCATCATCGTGTGCACCACGGCGTGAACGACGAGTACCTCGACAGGAACTACGCGGGGATCTTCATCATCTGGGACCGTATGTTCGGCACATTCGTCGAGGAGAAGGAAGAGGTGCGGTACGGTATCATCAAGCCCCTGAAGAGCTACAACGCGCTCTGGATCAACACCCACGGCTGGTTCGAGATGGCGGAAGCTCTTCGGAATGCGCGAGGAATTAGGAACAAGCTACGGTGCGTGTTCGGCTCTCCGAATATGGACCATACTTCAAAACAGCCGCTCAACATCGGCATCAAGGCCCCGGAACGCGTATGAAGATCCTTCTCGTCCCGCTCGCACTCATCCTTTTCACAGTTTCAGCATTTCCCCAGGTCTCGATCACGCCGATGAAGGTGATCTATGTCAGACAGGGCGAGGACCTTCCGGACTTCAAGAGGCGGTTCGAGATCACTTATCCGATGGTGTCAGGCTTGAAGAGCGAACGCGCGAAGCGGCAGTTTGACGATACGATCAGTTACTGGAAGGCCTTCGACACGACGCTCGAAGAGAACCTGGACGATTATTACTGGCTCGACACCCTCGATTACGAAGTGCCCTTCAACAGAAACGGCATCGTCGTGATCCGTCTGATTATCAGCGGCTCTGCGGCGTATGTCGACGGCGACCTGAAGACACTGGTCGTGGACACGAACACCGGCCGGAGGGTGACGGTCCGGCAGGCGTTCACCGGCCTTCCGGGACTCGCGAAGAAGCTTGCGAAGATGCAGTATGCCGCGGTCGCCAAGGAGATCGAGGAACAAGAGGGCTTGGGCCCCGATGACGTGCAGACGATCCGCGAATATATGAAAGACAAGGCGATCACGGTCTCTTCGATCGACGAGTTCTCGGTCTCGGACGAAGGCGTGACATTCCATTTCGATTACGGATTCCCGCACGTGATCCAGGCGCTCCAGCCGAACGGCGATTATTCGTTTACGTGGGAAGAGATCGGGCCGTATCTTAAGAAGGGCGGGATCATTCAGAAACCGAAAAACTAAATTGGTCGTGACGAGTCCCGTAGGGACGACCTGCCTTTAGCCGGGGGTGGAGCCGAAGGCGGAACCCCCGGTCCTTGCGAGAAACGAGACTTGAGCCGCTTTAGCGGCGACTGGATCAGTGTCCGGAGCGATAGTGACTGGCCCAACTGAGTTTGAACCACGGAGAGCACCGCGAGCACAGAGATTTAAGTCAACACTACCGCGGTGCGATCGAATATTCGGCGACGTGGGCACTCGGGCCGAGTCCCGTAGGGACGGCCGTATGTTAGCCCCGGACAAGCCGAAGGCGCAGTCCGGGGTAATGCGCACATATCAAATCTTAGCCGCTTTAGCGGCGGCAGGATCAGTGCCCGGAGGGGCAGCTGCTCATTGACCAATGAAATCAGTACCCGGAGCGGTAGCGACGTCTATGAAAGCGGCCTTCTTGTCAAGACACAGTTCGAGTGCTGCGCCGATTTAGGTGCGTTATTCGTGACTGAGTTGTTTGCGTTACCGAACATGTCCCTTTCACCGATCTT
>JAGFIQ010000117.1 GCA_024103495.1 Aridibacter famidurans | reverse complement strand
AACCCTTGAACCGGTTTGTTCGAAAACGTGTTGCTCCATGATACTTAGAACTGGATTGCGGACGCTTCGTCGGTGGACGAAAGCGACAAGCCGATCACTGCCTTCAACTTACGATCAATTGCGGATACACCCGGGGGGCATATCGAAGCAAGAACGCATATGCCCCGCACTCACAGAATGACTTGCGGTTTCCCGAGGCTGGATCTTTGGGACTTTATCGCCGCCAAGGGCAATGAATCCTGCGATCCCCTCGAAATCCGGCACACCCGACAATTATCCTTGTTTTCGAAGCAAAGCCCTAAAAGCAGGCATCTCCCAGAATTTAAGGCTCCGGAAGCCGGTCAACTGAACTCCGTCTTAACGGAAATGTCGGACGCTTAAGACTAACAAAGAATATAAGAGAGTGGGTAGCGATGGGAATGCGAACTGCGGCTGATCGACTGCCACTGAAGGATCGAGCACAGTCTCAAGAACCAGAGTTAACACGCGTAAGATCCTCTGCCGGCGGAGGGCGGCCAAGGTTGGCACAGTTTTCGATCGAATCGCGAAAGCTTCAGAGCGAGGACTTCGACGTTAAGAGGCTCGTCGCGTATTGATCGGGAAGGACCCGGAGTTGCGCCATATCCGGCGCCGCCTGAAGAATCCGGTGCTTCGATCAGACCGACTTGAGGTGGGAACATTTGACCGGCATACTTTCAAGGTTGCTTCGGGAAGATTGATGAGAATAAGGCCATATCACGAGTATACAGGCGCAGTCCTGATCCTGACAGCAAGCGTTGGCTATCTTCTTTTCAAGATCTGGGAGACCAGCGGTTCGCCGGGTTACGATTTCAGGTTCATATGGGTCGCCGGACGCGCCTGGCTCCAGGGAGTAAATCCGTATTCGGCCGAGTATCTCGAAGTCGCTACCTCACTTGTATTGTCCGGAAGTGTTCCCGTAATGTGGGTATACCCTCCAACCTGGTTCCTTATCACTGCCCCCTTCGGATATTTCGACATTTCGACCTCTTACGTGCTCTGGAACTTTTTGAGCGTCCTCCTATTGCTGATGGCGAGTGTGCTGCTTGTCGCGAATGCAAAGAGGGATTCGCCTGTCATCGGGTCGATGCTCGGAAACACAGGAACAGCTTCCTCCGGCCTTTTCGCTCTATTTGCACTCCATTGCCTGTTCTTGTCAGTTCTGGAGCCTACGGCGCTGACGCTCTCGGTGGGACAGACCTCTTTGATCGTCTATTGGGGTCTCGCCCTTGTGATGACGGGAATAAGCCTGGGGAAGATATCGTTTCAGGCGATCGGGCTGACGGTACTGCTTCTCAAGCCACAGCTGGGAATCATCTTCATCATCCCATTTCTGTTTGCAGGCGTAAGGGGATGGCTTGTCACGATCTATGCCGGTATTCTCAGCTTTCTGCTGTGCATCCCGCCATTGATCTTGAACAGGACCGTACTATTCGATTTCCTTGCGAACCTGGGAGCTTACGATACTTTTACGAGGGCTAACGACCCGACCTCGATGACGGGAATCAGGATCATCTTGTTCGAGTTATTCGGCCGGGATATCGGAAACGTCGCTGCTACGGCGGTCGCCCTTGTGTTTGTGGCGATGATCTGTTTCTTGCTGGCGAGAAAGTCAGAAAGGGATCGAAGACTGGCGATCTCTGTTCCGGTCATTACAGCAGTTTGCTTAGCCCTGGCACCGCTTCATACCTATGATTTTGTGATCGTAGGAGTTCTGCCATTCTCGTTCTTTTCATTTCGTTTAAGATCCGGCCCTTCCGTCGCAGTGCTGGCGGCGTTGGGATTCGTGCTCGTCTTACGGCCAGAGAACCTTGCTTTGGCAACGGGCTTTTTCCCTAGCGGAGTAGAGATATTTCCCGGCGCAAGTATAGCGAGCTGGGGCGCGGTTCTATTGATGGCCTCGATGCTCATCAGTTCGTGGCAATGTTTGAGATCAGAAACAGACGAGACTGAAGGAAACTCACGCGCGTTTGGCGGAGAGGATTCCGGGTGATCATTTCCTGATTGAACATTCATTCGCGCAGACGATGCGTGACCAGGAGCTGAGGACAGCGTAAAGCGGAGTCCCTGCCCGGGATCCAGGCCAGAAGAAAGATCCCCGAACCAGACAAATGCTGATCAGGGGAACTTTTCGATCTCCAAGGCGAATAAGTGTGCGTCGATCGCTGTTTTTCTTCCGGCCCTCACTTTGTGTCGAAAGTGATGGGCGGCTTATGCGTCCGGTAACCGCTCAGCAACCATTCAGGGTTATTTTCGATAGATCGTAATGACCCCTGCACCGGGTATCTGTGTCGTCACAAGCTGACCGGCCGCGATTGTCTGGTCGGGTCTGTCAACATCGTACGAACTGGATGTCGTGTACTTGATCCCATACCTCCCAGCCGGCAAACCGTTTATATTGAAAGATCTCGAGGAGTTTGACTTCACGACGACGACATATCCGCCGTTGCTGTTCACAAAGCCGATCGGTTCCAGGCTGGACGTGCTGGAAGTCGCTGAGATCCGCACAGCTCCCCGCCGCACGTACCTGATGTACTGCCGCAAGAACTTCGTACGTTCCGACATATGTATCGTTGGTTGCTGCGGATTCGATTCGTCGATCAGGTAATGCTGTCCTCCTGTGTCTTCAGAAGGGAAAGCCAATGCGTACTGGGCCCACGACGAATTCATGCCGATCGTGATGTCCTGGAACAAGGTCGATTGATCGGCTCCGATCCATTCGAGCATCGCGGTGCGCTTGCCGTACTGCTGTGCGCGGCTCGCGATGCTCTGCAGCACGTCCGGCGTGCCGCAACAGTAGCGGTGATACGAGAATTCGGCCACGTACTGCATCGCTCCGGCTGTCTGAGCGATTCGATCTATGTAGGCCGGTGCGGCGCTTGCCGCAGTAGTCGACGGAGCAACAAATCTCGGCGTAAATCCCGGGCCTGCCAACCTATCTCCGGCCGCCTTTATCACCTGTGCGACCTTGGTGGAGTCCCAACCGGTTTCATTGTCGGGCTCAAGCATGATCTCCCAAGTGTCGGGAACGAATCCGTACTTGGTCTGCATATGCTGGTAAGTAGCAAGTGCGAACTCGGCGTATTCTTCGGGATTCTGATAATGCTCGAACGGATACGCTTCAAAATCGACATAATTGACGTTCACCATTAGCGTCTCGCCCTGGGTCTGCAATCTTTGGCGAAGCGGAATCACGACGTTCTCGATCGTGTTATCGAGTACATGCCATTTGAAACCATTTGGATTGACGGAGCTCGGGGACGAATTGTCGTTCACGATCTCATATCTTCGCGAAAAGTACTCGGAGGCCGAGATCTGCCCTGATTGCCAAAGGGTGTAGATATCTGTGGTGTTCTCGACGCCGCTAGGGATCTCCAGCCGTACACGGTCGATCCTGAGATCGTATGCGATAAGATCCAGAAGTTCATCTTGATAAAGCGGCCAGGAGAGCGCTTCAGACTGGCCTACTTCAGCAGTTGCTTCCCAGCCCGTCATCGTCTGATAAGTCACTGAAGGATTAAGAACAATGTTGTTTCCGGATGGAGTAGGCGTAGGACTTGGCGTAGGCGTCGGAGTCGGGGTGGGCGTCGGAGTGGGCGTCGGCGTTGCCGTCGAGCCGCAGTTGTGACGCGCCTGGTTTCTGCACCAGCCCTCTTGCGCAGGGACGGGAACGTCCGTGCCGATTCCGAACTGGACGACGGTGTGCCCGCCGTTTACGCTGCTCAATCGATGCCAGAAACCGCCTTCGGGACGAAACACTGCCAGATCGTCCCTCCCGTCGCCGTCGTAGTCCGTCGGCACGGGTACATCAGAAGAAATTCCGAACTGGGCGGCCGTGAAGCCTTCGGTGCTCCGAAGCGCGTACCATACCCCGCCTGCCGGCCGCCAGACAGCAATGTCTGACTTGTTGTCGCCGTCGAAATCGCCGGGAATCGGCACGTCATTGCTGGTTCCGAACTGAACGGCCTTGAAGCCTTCCGAGCTCTGGAAGGAATACCATACGGCCTGCAGACCCTCCCTGAAGACCGCCAGATCGGTCTTGCCGTCCCCGTCGTAATCCGCCGGCACAGGAATATCCGACGAAATCCCGAACTGGACGGCCCTGAAGCCGGAGGCGCTTCCAAGGATATACCAGACTCCGTTGGAAGGCCTGTAGACCGCAAGGTCCGACTTGTCGTCGCCGTCGTAGTCACCGGTGACGGCCTGGTCGGTTGAGACACCGAAACTGTGCGCGGCGAAACCATTACTGCTTTGCAGAAGGTACCAAACGCCGTTCGAAGGTCGGAAAACGCCTATATCTGTGACGCCGTCTCCGTCAAAATCACCGGCCTGCGGCACATCTCCCGAAGTACCGAACTGAACAGCGGAAAATGTCCCGTCGTCACTGTGAAGCCAGTACCAGATTCCCTCCGGCACTCTCCATACAGCGATCTCGCTGATTCCGTCACCGTCAAAGTCGAGTGAAAGCCGGCCGGTATCGGGTTCGGATGTCTGACCGAACGTGCTTGCCGAGGCTACAAAGAACAGAAGAAGAACAAAGACAGGGGTTCGGAGATATTGACTATGCATCTCGATTTTACCGCTTCGGCAGAAAAGACTTGAAATTCAATACAGGTAAGGCTCAGAGGGGCTTATCTGTGGAAATCGAAGAGACTCTTGGCAACTCATTTATACCACATACCGGCAGGAAGTTCGTCACGATCCAAAACAATCAAGTGAATGGAATTCTGAGCAATTCTGCTTGTCGATTGAGGGCCGTTGAGAGGTGGGAGTCGGACCAGGCGATCTGCTTGTCGGAAAACTCGTCATCGCCCGGACAACACATTTAAAAAAAACATACAAGGCACTGAAGATTCCACAATCGTTGAACCAAGAACATTGTCGAATTGCCGTTTCCGTAAGTTTCAGTTCGTTGCGGGATTCGGCGACCGGAAACCCACCGCCTAACCGGCTACGGAACTCTAGTGTCAGGAAAATCCCGGAAAAAGTGAGGACCGAAAACAGGTAGTGAGAGTCTCGCGGCCTTCCTTTCGCCTACTGATCCGTTTAGAGTAGCCCTCTCCTCTGCCCGGGCAGCGCGAAGTGCTGCTTTAAACATTAGTTCTCGGATCTTCGTGAATACACGGAAGCGGTTGCCCCGGGTAAGGGATCGTATGTGAAACCCACGCCGGAGGCGTGCCGCCCTGTTTCGACAACATGCGGGCGGGGACGCCCGCGGTCCCAAGGTGCGGGCGGGCACGCGGACGCGCTTGCCCCGGAGGGGCTACGGATGGTAGCCCGGGGCAAGCCGAAGGCGCAGCCCCGGGTGAGGGTTCGTCGAATAAACGCACGCCGGAGGCGTGCCGCATTGAATGCCTGCTCGGATCATCTCGTGAA
>JAGFIQ010000112.1 GCA_024103495.1 Aridibacter famidurans | reverse complement strand
TACCACAGACGAACCGATTCTGTGATTCGGAACTGCTTGCTTTGCTTTGTGCGATCCTAAGGATCTCGAAGTCACCATCGAGCCCCGTGATAGTGGCCTCGCTGCAAGAGTTCTTTAGCGCTATCGTGAGGGTCCCCGTACAGCAAGCCAGATCCAATACGTTTTGTCCACGCCTTAAGTCACTTTGCTTCAAAAGTTCGCTTTTAAAAACGCTCTCGCGGGTCGTCAATCGAACGACTGGATCATAGATGGGAGTAAGACACTTGAATCCTAAAGCTGGTACAAAATTGTACTCGTTGCGATCCCTCATTCCGCCTAACTAAAAAAGGTGTACAGCGATTATTCTGGTCCGTTGTGTCGTTCGATCTCGTTCCGAAAGCTAAGTGTCGAGAACGCAACCGCTGGAAAAACCTATTATCATACATCCTATGACCCTCTGCGCGACGCGCTTGTGTGCGAGTGCACGATCAGCCATTTGTCTTCCGATCTCTCGAACACCATCGTGCCTACGCCGTTGCTCTGGATCTTGCTGTCTTTGTAATCGGCCGAAAGCGAATACCTGTAGGTCGCCCACGCTGTATCTCCTGCGGTCTTGACGGCGACCTCCGAAACCGTGAATTTCGTGTTCTTGAAGGCTGCGAGTTCCGGGGCAAGGTGATGGTCCCGATAGTTCTTCCATCCCTTGTCTACTCCGCCGCTCTCGAAGATCAGGACCGACTCGTCGTGCGACCAGATCTTGTCGAGGGTTTCGATATCGCCTGTTTCTATCGACTTGGCCTCCATTAGAAGCACTTCTTTTACCGCCTTTTCATCGTCACCGGATGCACTGATCTTGAATTGCAAGGCCAGCGACGCTCCAAAGGCTAAAACAACCGCGACTATCAGCGAGGTCACCACAACACGACTTGATCTCATTCTCTCCATCTTTTCCTCCTTAATAAGTAGTTTCGACGACTCAATGCTCCTTCATCATCGATCTGATCCTTTCGACCAGCGAACAAAAGCACCCGTAATAACCAACAGGGCCGCTTGGAAAGGATGCGATTGGATTTATTGATCCGTGTTACCGGGACTCTCCAGATAGCTGGTAAAAATCTTCGAGCTGCCGTTCGAGTCAAAACTCAGAACTTCGTAGCCTTTTGGGGGTTTCCCTTCCGACTGCATTCCCGGTGAATTCTTCGGCATTCCAGGCGCTGCCAGTCCGGCGATCTCGGTCGGTCTATCCTTCAAAAGCTTCTTTATGTCGTCAGCTGGAACGTGCCCTTCGACTAAATACCCAGCAATGATTCCCGTATGGCATGACTGCATCTTCTCCGGAACACCGAGTTCCTTCCGTACCAGGGTAATGGAATCGGTTTTCTTTGATGTAATTTTGAATCCGGCTTTCTCAAGATGCTTTTCCCATTCAGTACAGCAACCGCAATTCGGAGATTTGTAAACAGTTATAGCAAATTCGTCTGTCTCCAAACGCGAACTTTCAAGATCGGCTTTTGCTGCATCTGCAATATCTTCAGCAACCGTAACTTCTTCCTTTTCCGCGACGTTTACCGTCTCCTTTTCCTTTCCTGAAACATCAGCTTTAAGTGCTTCCTGTGTGCATCCAACAAGAATCAATCCAGTTGCTAGCGCTAGTATCAATATGATCCAAACCTTCATTTTAACTAGACTCCTCAGTAAATTGTCGATCTCTGAAATAGCATCGCAAGATCATGCGAATACTGTCGGGCTGTTCCTGTTCGTCTCTAGTGTTTTTAGCGATGGTTCAAGATGTAAAGGTGTTTTGAAATGGATTCAATTCCTGGAGTTCCCGACCCTGTTCCGAATTGCAAACAGTCACTCCAAAGGCAGCAAGAATCACACAACCCAAGACAATCTACACAAGAGCAGCACTCACAACTCTTCATCTTAGCCAAAACCGCCCGACCGAGCACACTCGGTCGGGCGGATTGTAACCACTACTTTTTCCTTTCAAGGAAATTGTAACAGAATCCGAGGAGTGAACTGAAAGCACCTGCCAAGAACATCCAGGCGGCCAGCCCAATCAAGAAACCTCCTATCGAAGGGTGCCAATCAAGTCCACTTAGATTCAGGTGAAACATGTAACCGATGACGGTTATCACAGGACCGGGAATCGCGACTACAACCGCAGTACAAACAATCCAAAGTCCTAATGCCGCAGTAGCAGATGAGAACGCCAATCGGAATGTGTCGATCTTCATTTTAAATCCTCGGCAGTTTCTCCCTCAGGGCAGAGTCTACCTGTTGGCGGTTTCGCTGCCTTTCATTCCATCTCCCATTTTCATTTTTTCCTTGTCGCCCATCTTCATGTCACCGTGACCAGTCAACTTGGCGATCGCGGTCGCGTGGCTTCCAAGCTGTTTCTTGTCAATTCGATCATTACTCACGGAGGCTTCCAAAGCGGCGATATGATCTGAAAGCTCCTTCATCTTACTTTTCATCTTTTCCATCATCGGCGCCATTTCAGCCATCATCTCTGGCTTCATATTTGTCATATGGTCTCGATGGATGTTTGTCAGCATCTCGAACGCGCCCTTAAGATCCGAAACCATTGACCTGATCAATTCCCCGTTCAGTTGATCGTCGCCCGCGGCGACGTCAGCCAAAGCAGAGGCGAGGGTGTTCATGTTCTTACGGTATGCCATTCCCATCTTGTGATGTGGACCTTCCATCATCATCGACATTTTGCTTGCCGGTTTCTCCCCACTCGTCTTCTTGTGATGTTCCTGAGAAAAACTGGCTGCGGGCGTTCCAAGAACGAAAAGAAATGCGAGGGCAAACGCTAGTAAATTCAGTTTCATGATAATCCTCCAAATTATTTCCCATCTCGGCCCAATCATCGTTTCGGAATTGAAACACCCAAGATCGAACCTCAAAAGTTCATTGGTGAAACCGTTGAAGATATGAGCAATCGGCAACAGTTCATTTCAATGATTACTTTTTAACAAAGTGAAATTAAACGAAAGATTAAGGTCCCTAGATGGAGTCCGACTTTAGACTAAATCGTTGAACCGCCAAGGAATCGTCGTTTCAACCGTTCTAGAACCCTCGCTCCTTTGCGCGTCGTCTGCCGAGAAGTTCTGACAGGAAAAGGGCCCAACTTTCACGCGATGGAATGAAACGGGCCGGTGTTGCCACCATATACTCGGTGTAGGAGCGGCCGAACTCTTCTAAAGCCCGTTTTTCCTCACTCTTCGCCAGCCTAACGTAAGCGAAGATGAGAATCGGGGCCATAAAGACCGTAAGAAGAGTTGGCCACTGAATAAGGAATGCGACTATTACCAAGAACAGCCCTGTGTATTGAGGATGGCGTACGTATTCATAAATACCGTCGGTCACAAGTCGTCCTTCTGCTCCGTGTATCCTGGTCCAACCTCTTGAAAGAAGCAGATAGCCGGCGAGCATCACGACGATACTCAATCCCATAACCAAGGCCCAGGCTGTATTGGATCCGCCAAACACTACAACCCACAAATGGCCAAACTTGTGTGAAAACGGCTGAAGTGCGGGGTAGGCGCTTCCCAGCCAACCGACGAGAAGATATATCGTCAATGGAAATCCGTACATTTCCGCAAAGAGCGCTACGAAAAATGCGATCACGACTCCCATATTTCGCCACTGTTGGCCTCCCCTGGGCTTCAGGAAACTGACTGTAAAAAAAACGAAGATAGCAATATTGAACGCTACCACTACCCACATTCCGTAGGCATAGTCGTCATATCCGTGCATAGTTCAGTCCTCCCAAATCTGTCACCTCGATACCGGGTGTTTCTGCCCGAGAAGAGTCAGGAAAGAAGCGCTCATACGCAAGCCTTGACTCCTCAACACGCCTTCTTTGACGATCATCTATCCATCCTGTGACCGTGAGCGCAAGTTCGCGATCACATACCCTCTCCCGATCTGGACTCTGCGAAATCACGTTGGCATCGCCAACGGGTTTCTTCTTAATGATCCTTATTGTTGAACTTCTCATGATGATTACCCGGAAATGGATCGAGCTACCTGATAACTCCATCGTTTCTTTCGACGCAGTTTCCAAACGGAATCGGAAAGGGTAACGGCAATCTACACCCTGAGCATGGTTAGATATTAGAAAGTAGATTATTAACGAAGAATTAAGAAAGAAACGGAAGTGGCAGGCCGCCCCGAGAATCGCTAATGGAGAGGAATTCAAGTCCGAGACTCTTCGCAGTGTCTGCAGAAGACACACTCACAGTTTTCATGACAGCAGGTTTCGTCATCTCGAAGACTCTTGAATCGTATATTGGCGATCGGCAGCAACAGCCGCTTTAGCTTGCTCGGTCGATAGATCTCGGAAAGATGCTCGTGGAGGTTGTCTCCCCGCGCGAGTTTCCTTAAGGCCCACCTATATCCTCGATTTCCTAGCATCGAGTAAAACGCCCGGTTTACGACTGAAACTTCGATAGAAGAACGAAATTCCCGTTTCCACAGGGAGTCATAATCCAAGTTCTTCAGTAGGCTCCTGGCGGCCAAAACGCCCGACATCACCGCGTACCGTATTCCAAAGCCCCACAATGTGTCCTGGAAGCCGGCTTGTTCTCCGGCAATCGGATGCTTGCCTGACTGCTCAGATCCTCTCAAGGTGAAGTTGCCAAAGCCGGCATGCGGCACCCTATCACGCATTTCCAGGCCGACGAGCCTTTCAAAAGCGGTGACGGTACGCTCAACATAGACCTTTTCATTCTTGAAATCGCGGAACATACAACTCTTGACGGTGCCGATGCCGTCGAGCACTAGCACATAAGAGTATCCGCCCGGTGCGAGCTCATCATCGCATACGAACCAAAACCCATTTGCCGCGTTCGTGCGAAAGTGATACCCGACCGCGATGGCGTCAGCCCTTTTGGGGCCCGTAGCAAGGATGCCCGGACCAGGAATGTTCTTCAGTCGACTGTTAAACTTCACTTCGACACCAAGGGACTCCGCTTGATTTAGCAGCGCCGTATCGAACGATCCTTCTCCGGGTCCCCGTTCGATCGTGTAAAAGAGGGGAGTCTTGCTACTCACTATGTATTCGGTCCGCCACGCGTCGAAGCCTAGCCCGAAAATCGCCGGATGCCTCCTAAAATCAACCGAAAGACCGAGCGTGGCAAGCTGTTCCAGAATATCGACCTTTCTCGACCAGTTTTCTAGACCTTGCAGGTCCCCATCGAATCGAGCTCCAACAAAGGGTTGAGCCTCGTGGACGATTACTTCCTTTCCGTTTGTTGCAAGTGTGATCGCGGCCGCTAGACCTGCAGGACCTGCGCCAGCGATGATGATCGGCTCTTCATTCACTTGCTACTCCATCAGGGTCAAGCTCAAGGGGTCGCATTTCAATTTCCTGTTTCTCGTCAACTATCAAGATATGACCCGGTGGAATATCTCCCCAGGTATCGTCATCCGTGAGCCGTTCAGAACTTATCAAGACGGAAGCCTCTTCCCGGCTGCATTTTTGAAGTTCAGTCTTGCATTCCGAGCAGCAGTACTTCTTGTCGAGATGAAAATGGAGGCTGGCTGCTGGCTGCGTAGCTGAGGTTGTGAACCTGCAGGCGGCAGCGACGCGGCCGTCGGTCAGCAAGCAGTTGATATTGAACTCGTGATCAGGCACGACGGTATGGCGCCAATACAGCAATCGTTCGATCCCACGTTCGACCGTCAGGCCTATCCGTCGAGCGTCATCTTTTTCTTCCGCCAGCCGGATGAACTCGTCCCTCATCACAGCGAACATATGCTCCGAGTCGGTTCCCCCGACTATAATTTCGAAAGATTCTTCAGAAAGGCTGTCCAGGAGCCTTCGGCGAAATTTGCGGAAGCCGCCAAGGTTTCCGTTGTGCATAAAGGTAAGGTTTCCGAATCGAAACGGGTGGGAGTTGATCTCGGAGACAGGCGATCCCGGAGAAGCGGCCCGAACGTGCCCGAGTATCCTGGAACTCATAACCACCCGCGAAATCTCGCGCAGATTATGATTGCTCCATGCAGGCGAGATCGACTTGAACAGTGCCGGTGAATCGCCGTCTTCTGGATACCATGCAACGCCAAAGCCGTCTCCGTTCAGCGGCTCTCTTCTTTCCCTCGCTTTGAAACTTTGGTTGATGAGTGAGTTTTCAGGTTCCGTTATCAACTCGCCTAGGCGAATCGGCAAACCCTGATAATAGACAAACCGGCACATCGGTTCAGTCCACCTGGAAACGTCTCAGTCTTAGAGCGTTGAATATGACGGAGACAGAGCTAAAACTCATTGCGGCAGCTGCGATGATCGGCGAGAGCAGTATTCCAAGAAACGGATACAATACCCCGGCTGCGACAGGAACACCTAGAGTGTTATATATGAAAGCGAAGAACAGATTCTGTCTGATGTTCTTCATCGTTTCACGACTCAGCCTCCTGGCCCTGACAATGCCTCTAAGGTCACCCTTGATCAGCGTGACCCCGGCGCTTTCCATCGCAACGTCGGTACCGGTTCCCATTGCAATGCCCACATGAGACTGGGCTAAGGCTGGGGCGTCATTGATTCCATCGCCAGCCATGGCGACAATACGCCCCTCGTCCTGGAACCTCTTTACGATCGCAGCCTTTTCATCTGGCAGAACCTCAGCCACAACCTGATCTATATTTAGCTTTGCCGCGACTGCATCCGCCGTCTTTCGGCTATCGCCGGTTAGCATCATCACTTCGATGCCCTCGGAGTGGAGTGCGCTGATCGCCTCGGCTGTTGAATCCTTTATCGGATCTGCTACTCCAATCAGCCCGGCAAACTTTCCGTCGATTGCCAGGAACATCACCGTTTGTCCCTGCGACCGCTGTTCGTCGGCTTTGTCGACATACGCTTCAACATCGATCTTCTCAGCCTCCAGCAACTTCTTGTTGCCCAGAACGACCCGCGAACCTTCAACTGTGCCAACTACCCCTTTACCTGTGACAGATTCAAACGATTCGGGGACATACAGCTTGATCCCTCGAGATTCGGCGCCCCTGACTATTGCTTCCGCTAACGGATGCTCACTGTTTCGTTCAAGGGAAGCTGCGAGACTTAGACTTTGTTCGTCATCAAGACCATTCTCTGTAACTACAGATACGAGTGCCGGTTTGCCTTCGGTGAGCGTTCCGGTCTTGTCAACGACCAACGTATCGACCTTTCGCATCACTTCAAGCGCTTCAGCATTTTTTATAAGCACTCCCATCATTGCACCCTTTCCAGTTCCAACCATGATCGACATAGGAGTCGCGAGCCCGAGGGCGCAGGGGCAAGCAATTATCAACACGGCGACCGCGTTGATCACGCCGAAAGCGATTGCAGGCTCTGGCCCCCAAATCGACCAGACAAAGAAGGTACCGATCGCGATCAGAACTACTGCAGGAACGAAGTAGCTCGAAACGACATCGACGAGCTTCTGGATCGGTGCCCTGGATCTCTGGGCATCCGCAACCATTCTCACTATTTGAGAAAGCAAAGTATCGGAGCCGACCTTTTCAGCTAGCATAACCAAGCTTCCCGTCCCGTTGACCGTGGCTCCGATCAATGGCTCACCCTTTGATTTCTTTTCGGGCAACGGCTCTCCCGTCACCATAGATTCATCTACGTGACTCTCGCCCTCCAACACCGTTCCGTCAACAGGTATCTTCTCGCCGGGCCGCACCCGGAGTTTGTCTCCAATCTCAACAGTATCCAAAGGAATGTCTTCTTCGGTCCCATCCTCTCTGATTACTCTTGCGGTCTTGGGAGCCAATCCGAGAAGTAATTTTATAGCCATGTTCGTCTGGCTTCTCGCACGAAGCTCCAGTACCTGACCAAGAAGCACAAGTGCCGTGATAACGGCAGCGGCCTCAAAATAAACCGGGACCACACCCATTTCATTGAAAACGTCAGCCGGAAAAACACCTGGAAAGACGGTACCGACGAAGCTGTAGAGCCAGGCAATGCCGACGCCTATGCCGATAAGCGTGAACATATTGAGGCTTCTGTTGACGATCGACTGCCAACATCTGACAAAAAACGGCCAGCCGCCCCACAACACGACAGGCGATGCGAGTATCATTTCCAACCATTGGCGCAGATTGGGAGAAATGAAACTTGCCATCGTCTCCGGCCAGAACTCAGCGGCCATCGCACTAACGAAAACCGGTGCTGCAAGGATACTACTGACCCAGAATCGCCGGGTCATGTCATCCAGTTCGGATGTATCTTCTTCCGCATCGACGGAAAGCATCCGCGGCTCAAGAGCCATTCCGCAAATGGGACAACTCCCGGGCTTGTCCTGGACGATCTCCGGATGCATCGGGCAGGTATATTCCACACCTTCCGGCCCGACAGGATCATCCGCTTGATCGTCTTTCCCTGTGTATCTGTATTGTTCCCGATCAAACTTACCCTTACACTTCTCCGAGCAGAAATAGTATGTCTGGTCTTCAATAGTACTCGATCCGAACGCAGTTTCCGGGACAACGGTCATACCGCACACCGGATCTTTTGTCTGCGTTGGTTTCGAGTGGTGTTGAGCGTCGTGTATTGAGGTGACCTCAGATACAACATCAGCGGTCGCAACTGCCTGATCATTCAAACCCGACTCAAATTTCTTTTGGCACACTTCGGAACAGAAATAGACCACTTCTCCGTTATTTTCTATCTTTCCAAATGCTGTCTCCGGATCGACCGTCATGCCGCAGACAGGGTCCGTGTATGACTCGAGGCTATGAGGCTGGACGGGAGTGTGCCCTGAACTGTGCCCAACCTCAGGTGGTTTGTGACCAGTGCTTCCTCTCCCCGAGTCCAGACCTTGTTCCTCTTCAAACTTTGTCTTGCAAGCTGAAGAGCAAAAATAGACATTCGTCCCATCGTGTGCAGTCTTGTGAGATGTCTTTTCGGGATCGACTTCCATCCCGCAAACAGGATCGACTTGATGATTCATAATATTTCGTTTCTGCAGTAATTCGGTTGCCGTGTATCCGAAACTAGAATCCGATTTCAGCAGTCAGGCTTCCTTAAATTAAATAGGTAACATCGCCTCGGAATGCAGAGATTCGCAACGAGCTGACTAACTCCGAGAGCCTTTGCGAATCTTTCTCAAGTGCAAAAACATTTACGTGCACCTTATTTCCCGTTAAATAAACGCAGGATTAAGACCCCGCGAGGCGTACTCCCCTAGGATGCTGACTGAGCGTCGGCGCCCACGACAGATAACCAGCCGAAGTGTTCAACAACGCTCGACCAATACATTCCAAAGGAAAAACCGAAAAGCAGTTCTTCGATCGGTACACCAAGAAGGAACAGTCCAGACAAATCCTTCAGGTTCCAGTAATCCACGACGTAGTCCGGAAAAAATATCAGGACACTGCCAAAGTAAATGAAATAGAGGATCGCAAAGAGTCCTCCTCCTGCCCAGATCTTTGTTATCAGGTCGGGCCGACAATAGAGTGTCGCTAAAGCGCTGACGAATAGCGTTGTCACACCCACGTAGATCGGGTTCCAGGATGTTCCGAGCTTCAAAAGAGGAAACAAGAAGAACGGAAGCACTAGAATCGGCCTGTGAAACCGATGCCGGGAACTCCTCATTTCCGCGTTGGACAATCGGATATGTTTATAGGGAAACACGATTCCGAAGAGAACAGACCCAATTCCCCCGATGGCAAATGAGAACACGAAGCTTTCGACATCAAATCCGGTTCGTCGAGCCAGATCAAACAGGGACGGCGGCGACCAATACTCTGGAACGAAAAGAGGTTCTGTAAGACCGAACGTCATAGTGACGAAGCTGACGAGCAGCATTGTCTTCCGAGTTTCTCGGCGGCCGGCAAACAAGACGCCCCAGATTGCCAGCATTATGATCGACCAGATTATCCAAACAAACTGATCCACGTTAATCACCTACGGAAAGGAGTCGAATCGAACATAGATCTCTCTGGAATAGGTCCACACCCATTGCTGCAGATCCTCCAGCCGATGGGAAAGCGGACTCGCACCTGAAATGGAAGAAAGACATCCAAACATTGATCCGGGTGTGCACGAAGAAATGTCTGCACAGATCGGTGTCAATCGCCTTAAATCTCGCGCGCAACGTACAATTCCTTCCCGCTCAACCGCGGCGTGTGTCCGCGGTACTGCTAGAGTTGCTGAATTCCGCGACCGGTGTACCGTTGATGAACCGAACCGGTTTATCAATGTGCTCCCACAAATACTCTGTATCTTCAGAGGAGTAGTTCCCCGATTCAAGTATTTGCTTTACGCCCGTGAGCTCTTCACGGATATGCTCGGTCAGGGCCTCGGCACTAAACCACTTTCGGTTTACGAACACGTACTTGAGCGGAGAATCCGAAAAAAAGAAGTACTCTGACAACTTCGTTTCCTCATCGCCGACCGACTTGAATTCCAGGCATGTCCCTAGTTCGATAACCGGTAGAATTGAAAAAGGGGCCTTCCACTTAAAGAGCCTGTTGCGTTGAAATTCTGTAATCACGCCATTACTCAACAAGTGATACCCGTCTACTATCTCATCCAGGCGAAAGACCGAACCGACAGCTTCGGGTGTAACAAAGATGTAATCACCCGAAACGTGAATAACGTTCCATTTTTCCGTATAAACAGGATGCCACATTGGATAACAAGCGAAGCGAGACACGAAATTAAACACCGTTTCGATATTCTTGCTAATCAGAACTTCGTATTCTCCATGCCGGACCTCACGAAAATAGCCATCGTGTAACGAGTCCATTTGTTCAGCAGCATGTCTGCTACCCGCTACCCATAACTCTTCAGTTTCAGCACTTCCATCCTCCGGTAGCGACTGAGGGGCGTCTTCTCCAAATAGCAGCCATTCAGGGAATGAACGGGAAACACGCCGACTAACGTTATCCAAAGTAACCCGCCTCTCAAGAGCCTCCGTTACATATGGTTTTGCAATCTCGGAGAACCTGAAATCGGGGACAAGAACACGCCCGATGTGTTCGGCAGTTGTCAGGGCTTTCGCCTGAAGCAACATTTCTGAAGGGAAGATAAAACCAAAGCCGACGCCTGCGAGCAAAATCTCAAGGTAAGTTTCAGTCAGGCTCTTTTCCCGTATAGTCGACTCATAAAAGGTATCTAGAATCTCCGAATAGGAACTGAAGAAGCCTCTTTCATCAGCGTTGGCCTGGCGATCAGTCAAATGCAGCAGGTGACGGAATGCTCTTTCTTTTTCACGGTGAACCACAGCCAGCCAATAAAGTATGAATCGGTCTTTCTGTTCGTCGGTGAGTTCCCCGAACATGCCAACGTCAAGCAAAACGATCGAACCATCCTCCTTAAAGAATATGTTGCCGGGGTGCAGGTCGGCGTGAAAGAAACCATCGCGGACAAACATTCGGAAGAGGGATTCGATCACGTTCTTGTTCAGCAGGTCTCTTTTTTCCGCGGGAACCTTCGCTGCCGCTTCATGCAGCCGCAATCCGACCTCCTTACTCATGGTGAGTACTAGCGAGGTGGTATGTGACCAATACACTTTCGGGAAGATGACGGCATCGTCATTCTGAAAATTTGTCCGAAATCGTTCATACGTCTTTCCTTCAACTTCAAAATCCAGCTCCCGCAACGTGTAGTTTCTGAATTCAGCGAAGACTGATAGTAGGTTCAGGTTGTCGAAATACTTACGATTGAAAACTCTAACCAAGGGAAGAAGCTGTCCCAGGATCTCTAGATCCCTCCCAAAGATCCTCTGCAGGTGCGGACGCTGGATCTTTACTGCTACCTCTTCACCGGTTGGCAAGGCAGCAAAATGAACCTGTGAGAGTGAAGCCGATGCCGCAGGAGATTGGTCGAACTGCGCGTAGGCCTCCGAAAGCGGCATTTGGAGCTCTTCGAAAATGATCTTTTCCGCCTCGCTGAAGTCGAACGACGGAACATCTTCCTGTAGGCGGCCGAGGGCCGCGATATATTGCGGAGGAAGGAGATCAGGGCGGGTACTTAGAATTTGCCCGAGCTTAATGAACGTCGGGCCGAGCGAGAGGATATTCTCGACAAAATCCTCTGGAACTGACGAGTTATCGCGGGCGCGTTGATCTAGCCGTGAAAACCGCTTGAATGCAACATACTCTCTGATTACCGTTTTCAGAATCTTCCATCTGCTGTTCATGACGTCCTGGAATATACCTTACTTCCCGATTCCCGCTCCGGATTAGTTTCCAAGAATGGCAAGTTACTTCCTCTTCTTATTCTTTTAGCGTTGTCATTTGGGCAAATACCGTCTGCCAAATTACAATCACTCCGGTCGAAAATAGCAGTGTTCCCGCAAGCAAAAAAGGAATTCCAATACTCCACGCAAAAAGAAAGCCGCCAAGAATCGGCCCGCCAGTCTGTCCCAAGTTGTTAGCAACACTCTGTAAGCCAAAAGCAGCTCCCGTATTGTTTTTGTGAATACGTTTCGAAATCAGGGCGGAAAGGTTGGGGATTATTAATGCCATGCCAAAGGCCATCGTACCGACAAATAGATACACAAGAGTCGAATCCTGTATGGAGGCCAGAAACGCAAGGCTCAATCCCATAAAGACGAATCCTGCAGCGATTTGATAGATTTCTCGGATTCGAATCGTCACATATCCAACTACGGCGGCTTGGAAAACAGCCATAATAGATCCGCAAACAACAAAAATCACTCCAACTTCCGCCGGACCATAGTTAAACCTCGCACTTGCTAATAGTGCAAAAGTGGCCTCGAAAAGCGCCAACCCCAACTGCCCGATAAACGCTAATACTAGCAACGGGCGCAATTTGCTTTCGATATCCCGCCAAACCATTTTTGACGATCTCTTTTGTTCTCGGATCTTCCGCGGTACGAGAGATTCAGGAAGCAACTTGGTGGCTATCAGCAGTGCCAACAAAGCCAAAGCTGCCGCGACGAAGAAAGGAGTTGAGAAACCATCAACAACAAAATGTCCAAACTTTGCTCCAAAATGCCAGTCGCGCTTTGTTAACAGTCCTCCGAGAGCTGGACCCACGACGACCCCAAGACTCATCGCCGTACCCAGCCATGCCATTCCGCGATTGCGTTCCTTCTCGTCTGTTTTGTCAGACACATATGCTGCCGCTGCCGGTATAACTGCCGAAGAAAGAACACCGCCGACGATACGTGCCGAATACAAAAGCCAAAGAGTTGACGAAACTCCAAACATCAACTGGGCAAGTGCATATCCCGAAATCCCGAATAGAAGTAGAGGCTTTCGTCCAAGCCGATCCGACCATCTCCCCCAAAGCGGAGCGAAAACGAGTTGCATAAAGGCATATATTCCCGTCAGCAACCCTACGTGAATACTCACTAAATCCGGTGAAATGCCCTCTGCCAGGGCCAATCGCTCGGTATAAAAGGGCAATACGGGCAAAACGACGCCAAATCCTATGTTGACTACAAAGAGGCAGAAGAAGAGGATGCGTAAGTGATCTTTCATTTCCACAAGACTTTTTCGGGATCGGGGATCGCATCATTCCGGAATGCCTGCTGGTATTGAGTAAAAAACTACAAGCCGCGTCTATACGAAGAAACGGACAGCATCAATCAGCCTCCATGCGAAGCCCTTCTGATGATCTTCGAAACAGCCCGCATGGGCACTTCCAGGAATTCCGGTAAAGGGAAGGATCCATGCTTTCGTCCTGAATGACCGCTTGTGAGTCAAGGCATTCAAATGCTCGTTCTCCAGCGCCCCATTTTGGAACTGGTTCAACCTTCCCTAGCAGTCCCTAGGAGCTTCGAAACTGGGCTTCACCGATTAAACATAGTTTGAGCCACGCCAACGAATCCAGATTGCTTACGGTCTGGGCTTTCATTAACTTACTCACCCTAGATTTCACGTGCTGCAATAGGAACCAAGTTTCAATCGCATAACACGAAGTCCTCTACACTCGCCTTAGAGCTTCCCTGATCAAAAGTTTTTCCTCGATGTTGGCACGGTCAATCAGTCCGAGAAGTGAACTGTCGTCCATAACTACCGCGACGTCCTTTCCCTTGTTGAGGACTTCACCAAAGAAGTCCTGCAGCGTCATCTCTGCACTTACCACGTAAAAATCCCGGTCCATGACCTCCGCTATCATCGCATCGTTTCCCTTCTCTGAAAGACCTCTGTAAATATCGTTCTTACTCAAGATACCTACCGGCCGGTCATCGTCTGAAACAAGAAAGTCTGTATCCTGACTGTCAAGTAGTGAACTAACCGCTTCTTCCAGTGTCATGTCCGGATCCAGGACGGTAAAACGCTTGATCAGAGCATCCTTGACTCTTAAACCGGCAAGCAGGGATTGAGTATGCTCCTGTGAGGCTTCAAACCCGGCTCCGAGGTAGACGAAGAGACCGATGAACACCAGCCAAAAGTTGTAGAAGAAACCGAGAAACACGAAAATGATAGCGAGAAACTGACCAACACCTGCGGCCATCCGTGTTGCTTGCGATCTTGGTACGGAAAAAGCGAGAATCGCCCTCAGCGCCCTACCTCCGTCCATCGGAAAAGCAGGGATCAAATTGAAGGCCGCTAAAACAACATTGGCGGCATACAAGCCCCACAAGAACGGAACCTCCAGCATGCTATTTGATTCTTTCATTGCCGAAAGATCGGGGATCTGACCGGTTGCGTTTAGATACAGCCACAGAACTACAGCAATTAGAGCATTCACAGCCGGACCGGCTAATGCCACCAGCAGTTCCTGCCACGGTTTTTCGGGCATACTTTCCAAACTGGCGATCCCGCCGATCGGATATAGAGTTATATTCTTTGTCGCAATTCCAAATCGGCGAGCCGTCAGGGCATGACCGAATTCATGCAAGACCACACAAGCAAACAGCACCAGGACAAAAAAGACTCCCCAGATTCCCTGTTCAAGGCCGTGCCCGATCTGGAAATGCATTAGAAGGATCCAGGCGACAATTATCCAGAAAGTCCAATGGATGAAGACTTCTATGCCGGCAAACCTGCCCAATTTCAGCGACCAGGACTTCATTTTGTTCTTGTGTTCAACGCGACGTTATAGATAGCAGCTACACAGGCGCCTATCAGCCAGCCCAGGACGAAGGTTTGGACTAGCCCTATCAGCGCTTCCCACATGGGCATGTCCATCCGGATGACACTGGAAACATCCAAACCATGAAGCAAGCTATTGAAAAACCTCGCGGTGCCATCCGGGCCGACGGTAAACATCAGCAGTATGCAACCTAGATAAAGCAACGCCCCCGTCGAACCCACTGCGAAACCGAATTTCTTGACTTGAATTTGACTCATAGGTTCAACCCTCCTTTCCTGGATAATTTTCGCCGTGCCCATCGTGTCTCCCGCCGTGCATTGGCATCATCAGGTGACATATCAACATCAGCACTATGAAAAGAAGCAGGGTAAGATTTCCGCCGAATCCAAACAAAGGCAGCAGAAATATCAAGAGCAGCGGCAAAACACAGCCGATTAGCATTAAGATATTGTGTTTGTTCATACCTGGATCTTCCGCAAATTCGTCTTCACGATCTGAAGTCCCTTCAATGCTTTGCCTCAATTGACCGCCAGGAGGAAACGGGGCAAAGGACAGGCGCGGGAAGACTATTCGCATAACAGGGCAAGGTAATCGGCATTGCCCTACAAGGGAAAAAGCACTCCAATGCCGAACCACGAATAAAGTCTAAGGCATCGTGGGACGGACTTGGTATTGACAAAGAGCGATCTAAGCAGCGCTTTTCTTTGATTCAGATCTCCTGCTCAAGAAGTTGTAGATCGGCACGAAAACCAGTCCGGCGTAAGCCCCAAAAAGAAAACTCTCAACCAAACCCAGCGCGAATCCCCAGAAAGTGAGCCACTTGAATGCAGGCAGGGCCATTTCAAGGAACTCGTGCATATGTATGCTTTGCGGCGTGACGACTCCGTAAATTACGCACACAATAAAACTGATAGCGGTGAAGAGCCCAAGCGAAAGACTGACTACTTTTATGTCCAGCACTGTTTGATTCCTCCTTCGTGTATCGAATTTAGCCAAGAGACACTTGGCGCCTCTTGCAAATAGCCTGTTTACCTCTCATCCAACGCAAATGTGAATCAACCGCACCCTGCGCCACTAATGCATTGGGCACCACTTGCGGGACCGTCTTAATGACAACCACCCTTTCCGTGGCCGTCATGACGGTCTCCACCTCCATGCCCACCATGTCCGCGATTGCCGCCTTGGCCGGGACCAGAAAAGTAAACGGCGACAAACAGAACGAGGACAAGAACCCAGAACCAGTTGCCTACAAGCCATTCCACATTCGCTCTCCTAGTAAACTCGCTCTCACCGAACGCCAGGGACACGTCTTGGTCACTACTCGCGGAACAGTCTTAATGACAACCACCCTTTCCGTGACCGCCGTGTCCTCCTCCTTGTCCACTATCTTCGCCGTGGCCGCTGTGGCCATCTCCTCCTCCATGTGCACCGTGGCCACCGTGCCCGTGACCGAACATGTGCACTGCGACAAAAAGAACCAGGACAAGTACCCAAAACCAGTTGTCTACAAGCCATTCCATTTCATTTCTCCTTTTGCACTCGCTCTAACCCTTGGGCGAATCCTGATCCTCGTCCGGTTTGTCATGAAGCCCCACGCATTGGCGTCGGCGCTTTTGTAACAGGCTGATTCGGTGATAACGATCAACTAAGTGCGATCGTCGCTTTGACGTTGCGTCTCCAACCTGGATCTGCGGAGTTCGAACTCTTCAGTGTCAATTTCACCGGCAGCATACCTGCGTTTCAGTATTTCTAAAGGGTCTTCTCTTTTCTTCCTGACGTGCTTGTTAGGCTTTCGCTCCAGAAAAGCGACTGCAAGTATGGTTAACAAGATCCAGAAAACCCACCATGAAATGTGCATCCCTAAAATCCAGTCGTGCTCCATAGCTTCCTCCTATGGTCATTCGGGTCCAACGGCGGTGTTGCTGCGGGTACCCTGATATTCGAATTCGCTTCGTGTTAGGTTACTTGCCACAAGCTCCGTGATGTCGATTTCATTTGATTCATGACTAATCGTGTTGCACGTCACGATCCTCGCCGCACCCGACTCCTTCAGATCCGAATAGGCAGAGCCGCCAAACACAGCGTGCACGCCTATGCAGACCGCTGGCTTCATTTCCAGCTGCTTAAGGCGATTTATAGTTTCGATCATTGTCCGGCCACTGGAAATAATGTCGTCAACCAGGATGGGAGTGTGTTCAAAATAACCCTCAACGTTCGGCACAGAAACCTCGACATCGGTATCGCCTCTTCGAACCTTCTCAAGCACAACAAAAGGCAGCCGTGCGCCCCGCGAAACTCCGCTGACCCATTGTTCGCTTTCATCATCGGGTCCTATCAAAAGCGGTTTCTCAACGTTTCGAAGTATCCAGTCGAGAATATGTCCCGCAGAATGCACGACCTTGTTTGGAATCGAGTAGATCTCCCCGAGCGAACTCCGGCGGTGCAGGTGCGGATCTACTGTGATCAGGCTGTCCGCGAGGCTTGAAACGAGGGCGGCAAAGTTCGCCGAAGAAACACTTTCGCCGGGAGTAAAAGCCTTATCCTGTCGCATATACGCAAGGTAAGGAGCTACAAGACAAATGTGGCAGGCCCCTTGCGACTTCAGGCATTTAGCAAAGAAATAGAGGGGAAGAAACTTCTCGTTGGGTCGATCCAGCGTACATACCAGTAGTATGTCCTTGCCTTTGACATCAGAAACTACTCGCACGTAGCTCTCTCCGTCCGGAAATGAGCGAATCTCGGCGACCCCGACCTGTGCCCCGATGAGACTCGCGAGCCGTACAGAAAATGACTCATTTCCCGGCATCCCGAAGATAATTGTTTCAGTTTCCATCATCGTCTCCGATCTGTACTAGATCTGCATTGTTGCTCAGGTAGTCCATTGCGTATTCAAGTTCACCATTTGACTGAGAATGCAGCTCAAAAACCGCGTCGCCGGCCGCGACCTCATCTCCCAAAGTAACCTTCAACAGAATACCCGCCGCAGGCGAAGTAGGGGCGCCCGCGAGTTTCGCCAGCCGTGCGATCTTGCGGTTGTCGATAGCTGTAACTCTCCCGCTTTTTGGTGCGCGGATCTCTTCAACATATTCAGCGACCGGAGGGGTAATCAGTCCACCCTGCGCCTCGCAGATCCGTACGAACTTTTCCCAGGCCTTACCGGAATCGAGTATTTGACCTGCTGAGATCTCACCGGTCCCGGGCTTAATGGTTCCCGACATTTCCAACAGCTCCCCCGCTAGTGTGACGGCTCTCTTGCGCAGATCTTCTGGCGCATTGGACCCGCACTGCAGAACGTCCAAGACATCCAGCGCCTCCAGTGCGGGCCCGATCCCACGTCCGACAGGCTGGCTTCCGTCCGAAATAACAGGATTGACCTTAAGACCGATCTCCTCTCCTACGCCGCGCATTCGCGAGGCAAGCCGCTCGGCT
The DNA here is from genome assembly GCA_024103495.1 of Aridibacter famidurans. Taxonomy (GTDB): domain Bacteria; phylum Acidobacteriota; class Blastocatellia; order Pyrinomonadales; family Pyrinomonadaceae; genus Aridibacter; species Aridibacter famidurans. Next base: position 45,399 of record JAGFIQ010000112.1, on the reverse strand, counting down.
TCATCCATGGACCGGACCTTGGCGGTCGTCCCTACAGGAATGTCCACGACAACGGCTTTCGAACCCGCGGCCGACTTCTTTGACAAGACCGAAGCTATCAGCTGTCCCTCCGAATCGAGGTCCAGGGCGCGCTCCACACGGATCAAGATGTCATCCGCCGGACTAAGCTGAACTGCACCGCCCCACGCGAGACACCCGCCTTCCTGTTGCACAACCTTCCTGATTTCCGCGATGTCCAACTCAACGTTAGTAAGTGTTTCCATCGTATCGGCCGTTCCCGCTGGCGAAGTTATCGCACGGGAAGATGTCTTCGGAATCTTCAGTCCCGCAGCCGCCACTATCGCGACGACTATGGGAGTTGTGCGATTCCCTGGAAGACCGCCGATACTATGCTTGTCGAACACGGGATCCGGCCCCCAATCGATCTTCTGGCCTGAGTCGATCATTGAACGTGTCAACGCAACGATCTCGTTGAGGGTCATTCGGTCACCGGCGCACGCCGTGATAAATGCCGATAGCTGGACATTCGAAAGGTCCAGATCGACGATGTCCGAAATGATCCTGTCATAGGCCGGTTGATCAAGTTCGTGACCGTAGATCTTTCGTCTCACATCTCCCATCGAATCTAGTGACCCCAGATGTGAAAACGACAACATCTCTCCGTCTGATACACCAAGAAACTTCTCTGCCCCTTCCGACAACCCTGCTTCGCCAGGATTAAGGCCATTCGCTTCATTCATTACGAGGAGCGATGCGACAATCCCAATTCCATTGTGCGAAACACGAATACGATTGAGAGCCTCGAAGCCCTCAGAATGACAAACGGGACAATCGTGCCTCATTAACACGAGATGTTCGTTTCGTGAATCGATCCCGAGCCGTCTATATCGCAACAAATGTCCTGTTCGTTCTTCAGGTTTCATTTCATGAGCTTCCCGGCCATCCTGGACTTGAAAAAAAGAAATGCGAGGGACGTAAACGCAACTCCGACACTGATGATCTGTGAAGTCGATAGCCCCGTCGCGGATGTAATCCCAAGAATGTCGCCTCTCGGGTCGTCTCTCAGGAACTCAATCAGGAACCGAATGATTCCGTATGCGATTCCGTAGTAAAGAAGGACCTTGCCATCGAAGCTCTTCTTCTTGTGTACGTAGAGGAGGAACCCGAAAACCGCAAGCATCGCGAAAGACTCATAAAGCTGGGTCGGATGCAGGAACAAATCCCGGCCGTCCGGGCCATAAATTGGCACTCCCGAGTTTGCGTGTCCTGCTTCAGTAAAATGCACACCCCATGGCAAGAGAGTTTCTTTTCCCCAGTCGCAGCCGGCAGAAAAGCAGCCCTGCCTGCCAAGAAACTGACCGAGCGCAACGCCCGGCGCGAAGGCATCGCCAACTTTCCAAAAAGGAAGTCCGTAGTACCTGATCAATACTGCGAAAGTTAAGATCCCGCCGATGAGTCCGCCGTAGTAAACTCCGCCGGAACGCAGGAACTCGATCGAGAACACAGACACATTCTCATCGGTAAACAAGAGCAGAACTTTTGAGCCCACGACTCCGCCGAGAATAGTCCACAAACCGATGTCGTAAATTCTTGCCTTCGAAATCCCGTCCGCGGCTGCCAACCTGGCTGCAATGAATAGACCTGCGATCAGCCCTATAGCGAGCCAAACGCCATATGCATTGATCGGAAAATCGCCAATTCTGAATAGTTCGGGATACATAAATTCTAGTGAGCGACATTTGAAGCCGGAATACCGCACACGGCGGCTCCCTCTTCGAGCACCCTTTTTGTCTTTTCGTTTTTAATTCCAATTTCCAAGAGGACATCAGGGGATCGGCAGATATCCATACACAGTACGACCCCTCGATCGATCAGGGCCTGTTTCTGACTCTTGGATATAGTTGAGAGGCAAGTAATGGGGTGCAGTCCCGCTCTGTCTATCTGTTCACGCAGACTGCTGTTCGGAGGGTGGTTCCAGCTGATCAATTTTAAACCTACACAGTGACCATAAAGCATCGCCTCGCTGGTGAACCGAGTATTCGTAACCAGATAACCTTTACATTTCAGACGGCTGTTCTCTGCAACTGAAGCCACCTTTCGCAAATCAAGAAATCGGGCATAGAAATACAAGGGATTCCGGACGTTGCAAAAATTTCTTTGTGAGCTGTGGTGCTTGCACTCCACAAAATGCACAAGGTTGCCCTTCCGGGCACGAACGTCCACCTCATGCGAGACGCAACGCCCCTCCACTACGCTTCCTACTTCGACAGCGAAACCGCCAGATTCCCAGAGCCGGCCGATATAGTTCTCGAAAGGATAGCCTGAAGGACCAAGTTCGATTAATGCTTTTTTAAGGTTGTACTTCCCCGCAAAACCGCCCTTTTGCTTCTTAAGTTCTCTGAAGACCATTCGGTAAAGTTCCCTCGTACTGATTCCGTCATGTATTTTGTCAGTCACGGACTTTACGATTCGGTCTCGAATTGTCGCTGGCACGCTGACCCTCTTCAGTGAAGCCCTTACCTTCTTCACATTGAATTTTTCGCGTTCTCCATTTGCCTTGATGACTTCCATCCCAGTAATCCCCGGTATTCACGGCAATTTTCTTGTCTTAAGTTGGCAGGCTCTTACTAAAGTTGATGTCGTAGATCGCGGCAAGCAACTGTTCTGGAAGCCAGATACAGCTTCCGAAAACGAAGAATCAACCGCTAATACGCGGAACAGTCCGGACCTCATCCTTCATCGTCAATAGTTTCATCGAAGTGATAACTCTTAAGCCTTCCTGCGAACCATATCAGGATGAGGTGACATACGAACACAGTGAGCACCACAACCAAGAAGACGAGTTTTCCGTCGAGCCCGAGCATCGGAGCGAGAAATATGAACGCCAAGGGCAAAATACTTCCGGCCACGATCATTGAGGGAGCTAAATCAGTAATTGATCTCATTGACCACCTCCTGCTACAAGGTGCCGTGCGGTTGTCGCCGTTCCAGCTTTCTAGTCTTCGCAACTCTGAAACTTGGCACCAAGTATCACGATAATTCCAGGCCGGCAAGAAAGTCGTCTCAGTCTTAAGAATCTGGTTGAACGAGTTCTTTCTTGGACCTTTTGCTTTTCGTATGCAGGCTACGTTGTTCTACTTAAACCGAAAATTAAAGAAAATGTGAGGGCTGCGGATTGTATTAGAAGAGATTATTGAGGCTTACGGAATTGGGAAGGCAGAGCTCGATTGTGTTCATGATTCCCGGGGTTTCTAAGGTGATAAACAGTCACCCCTTTTCAGGCTGCACGTCTCCCTCGCACGCGGTTGATCCGGCCCGAAATCTGAAATCACAAATATCGTTTCCATTGACAAGGGTTTGTGTCCGTTCTAATTGACCACCCCATAGTTCGGCTAATGCGAAATCCAGATCACACCAAGAAACTGAACATAGATCAATCGCGTCGTTAGACCTAAAGTACTCGGCGACAACGCAACGTCGAACGTTTAAGTCGACACCACCTGGCTGGTTTATTCTCTCTATCTTGTAAGCTGGAGGAGAGAAAGGAAAAACCTGAAACGCCTTTGTCGCGATTCGAATCCGCTTCACCCTATCCTTCGCCAAAAGTCTAGAGATAAAGTATGCGAAAGCACCCCACCTTTGATAGGCCTTCCACGTTACGTCAGCCACGATCTTGATCGCGTGAGCCCTTTCAATTCCTCTTTCGAGCAAACTTTGGAAAGCACAGAGTGTGAGGCAAGCAAGTTGGAGGTTTACTCGGCCGCCCATGTTCGAAACTTGCGGTACAACACCCGAGTGCCTCGAGTAGCGACCCCAAATATCCCTCAAAACCAGCTTGCATTCGGCCGCCGTGAACATGGACTCCTCGGCGCCGGCTTCCGACCTCGCATTACCGACCAGCACTTCCCTGAAGTGCCGGTTTAACGGCGGCCTGTAGAACACTCTTAGTAATAGGGGAATCACTCGATGTTTGTTCTCTTGTTGTTCACGGTTGAGTTGCCCTGGATTGGATGAACCCCATCGCAACGGCTGGTACCGACCTGGAACCGCACACAATCGGTTCGAGGTCTCACGCTCCTGCCAAGGATTCGATGAGGAGGCGAATTGAACCCCCGGTCGGCCCCGAGTTCATCGCTGCCAATTCTTCATTGACGCATTCTAACCTGTCTTGCAATGTTAATAACCGCTTGATACTTTCCCGATTTTCTTCGACCCTCCGGCCTAAGACCTCCCTGACTTCGGGACAAGGGTTCTCCCCGAATTGCGCCAACTCCAAGATGCGTCTTATCTCTTCCAGCTCAAATCCCAGGAGTTTCGCATTAATGATAAATTTCAATCTCGAAACGTCAGAGTATCTGAAGATCTTGTACCCTTTCTCGCTTCTCCCGCAGGGAATTAGAAGACCAATCCTTGTATAGTATCGAACGGTAAAGATCGACAGATCAGCTAGCTTGGCGAGTGTCGCTGTTGTGATCATCCGAAGGCCCTCTCTTTTTCGACTGTGATCTGACTCAATCAACTTGATCTGGTCGAGTGCCGATCTCAAGAAAGATCATAATCGCCATTTGGTGCCGACGATGTGTCAAACCAAGGTCATAAGACCTACTGCTTGGCAGGTCAGATATAAGTTCCCCTCAATCCCCATATACTTTTTGTTGAAGAGATTATTCCTTTTGAGTTTCTGTGCTTCAGTTGAGATATCTTTTCTCAATTGGAAGAGTCGGCCAAACCAAGAACTTGTAACGGTGAGACAAGAATCCAGGGAAGCACTGAGTTATAATTCCCGAAACAACTTTAGTGAAACAGACCGATCGACGATAGCGCACACCGATGAGTGAGCCGTATAGATTTACCCTGGTCACGACGGTACGGCACTTTGCGATTGCTGCGAGGATGATTTGAGAGTTCTAATAGTGGAAGACGACGAAGGAGTCAGCAGTTTCGTAGCGAAAGGGCTCGAAGAGGCAGCGTTCGCTGTTGACGTTGCTGCGGACGGCGAGTCCGCGCTCTACCAAGCGTCGATAAATACCTACGATGTCATCATTCTTGACGTCATGATCCCGCTAGTGGACGGGTTCGACGTTTGCAGGGAACTCAGGCAGGAAGGCGCGCAGACTCCTATCCTTATGCTAACGGCACGGGATGATGTCGAAGACAGGGTTGAAGGCTTGGAATCAGGGGCCGATGATTACCTCACGAAGCCATTTGCGTTCAGGGAGCTCCTCGCAAGGGTTCGTGCCCTCCTGCGCCGAAAGGAAAAGGAATTTGTCGATTCCTCGTTCTCCGTCGGCGACCTTGAGATCGATTCAAACTCTCAGCGAGCGTGGCGCTCGGGAGAGGAAATACACCTAACCCCAAAAGAGTTTGTTGTGCTCGAATACTTGGCACGAAACGCTAATCGGGTTATTGGCAGGGCTGAGATCTCTGAACATTGCTGGAATGAGAACTATGATCCTTTCACCAACTCGATAGAGGTGATCGTGAACCGCCTTCGAAAGAAATTGGAGAAAGGCTCATTCAGCCAGCTGCTGCACACCCGCCGCGGAGCTGGTTATATGCTCACGCAAGAAGAACAAGTAAAGGATGATTAGATCTGCACGGTGGAGGTTGACGGTTCTCTATGTCGGTGTACTGGCGCTAATTCTGGGAATACTGGGCGTCTTGACGTACACGATCTTTTCTATCACATCCTACAGTTTTCTCGACAATTCCCTTTCAGAAGTTGGAACTTCCTTTGAAGTGATCGCAACGCGTCATTTTGAGGACAAGAGCGAAAATATGACGGCGGATCAAGCGGTTTCGCATGCCGCTGAGGATGTCAGCTTTAAGAACTACAAGGTCTTCGTGTTTGAGCAAAGCAAGCAGTTTCGATGGCAAACCAGAACTCTTGCTCTTGAGCCTAACATCAGTACCGAAACGGCTCGGTCATGGCTTGACGGCTTCTCCAAGGAAATCGAGTCAAATGTTGATGGTTTCTCGATTGAAGGAGAGTCATATCGGGTTCACTACCATCCCTTTTCATTGGGCGGGATCAAATACTCGCTTTTGGTCGTGCATCCGCTGAAAGAATATGAAGCCTTTCTGGGACAGATCCGAAACGCGCTTCTCCTGATAGTCCCGATAGCTATTTTTCTTGCCAGCGTGGGTGGCTACCTCGTAGCGAGAAGAACGTTCGCACCGATAGCGAAGATGAGTGAGACCGCGACTCACATCACGGCAGCTAACCTGAATGAGAAATTACCTGTCGCGAATGAAGAGGACGAACTTGGCAGGCTCGCCAAAGCGTTTAACGACCTATTGGGTCGGCTCGACTCAGCGTTCGAGTTGCAGAAGCGGTTCATGGCTGATGCCGCTCACGAACTACGGACTCCGGTTTCCATTGTGCGCGGCGAAGCGGAAGTCAGTCTTACAAACAGGAATCGGGAGGCCTCTGAGTATCTTGAGACGATCGAGATAATGCAGAGAGAGGCGGAGAGAATGTCTCGAATAATCGAAGATCTCTTTACCATTGCAAAGGTCGACTCCGGAAAACAGCCGGTAAACAAGACTCCGATATATCTCGATGATGTCCTCGCAGAGACCCTGCGGGCATTCAAATCACTCGCTGCGGGACGAAACATCTCAGTCACATCCGAGATAGAGGAGGATATGAAGATCATCGCGGACGAATTCCTGTTGAGAAGGCTTTTTACCAACCTGGTGGACAATGCGATCAAGCACGCAAGGTCGAGGGTCAAGGTAAAGGCAGGATTCCCTGACGGACAGTACGTGGTCGACGTGGTAGATGACGGCGAAGGCATCCCCGTAGAGCAACAGACAAGGGTATTCGAAAGATTCTACCGAGCGGACAAATCCCGGTCCAAAAAGAGCGGTTCATTGCTTGGGAGTGGCGCGGGTCTTGGCCTGTCAATTGGGAAGTGGATCGCGCAACAACATAGCGGCGAGCTTACACTTTCAGAATCCACTCCTAGAGGATCGAGGTTCACCGTCAAACTTCCTTCACCTCACACGAAGGGAAGCTCTTAATATTGCGTTTATGTTGACCTTCATATAGTCGAACACGATCATTCTGACTGACCTCCGGAGGCGGAGTTGCTTATTCAGAACTCTACCGACCTCCTTGAGCAGGGAAGGCCATGGCGAGAATCGTTATGGCCTTCTATTTGATTCGCGTGTTCCAGGCACTCGAGACATTTGTTGCCGGATCCTTTTGCCCTTCCGGCCTACCGTGCCAGGCAATTTATCAAGATGACCTTTTAGTATGAGTACCAAATCCAGATATAGAACCTCACGAAGGGATTTTCTGCGCACTGTGGGAGCCGCAGGGCTTGGCACTGCCGCCATTAAATTGCTGCCGGAATACGTGTTCGCCGGAGTGCCTCCTAAGAACTCTGCCGCCCCCCAGCAGCTTAGCGGAAGGCTAATCGATTTGCAGATAGGCAACACACCTCTGAATATGGGGAATCGTGTCGGAAAGGCTGTGACGGTCAACGGAACTGTTCCCGGTCCCATTATTCGGCTCAAAGAGGGTCAAGATGTGACTCTCAGAGTGACCAATGGATTGAGCTCAGATACCTCGATCCATTGGCACGGCATTCTATTGCCTTTCGAAATGGACGGTGTTCCCGGGGTGAGTTTCGCAGGTATCAAGCCGGGCGAAACATTCGCTTACGACTTTCCAATAAAGCAAAGCGGCACCTACTGGTACCACAGTCATTCCGGATTGCAGGAACAGCAGGGGCATTATGGGCCACTGATCATCGACCCGATCGAGCCCGACCCATTTGAATTTGACCGTGACTACGTCGTCGTTTTGTCGGACTGGAGCTTCGAGAACCCGATGAACATCCTAGGCAAGCTGAAAAAGGAGAGCAGTTATTACAACTATCAGCGTCCGACAATTAAATCCCTGATAGCGAAAGCGAAGAAGGAAGGGTTCACGAAAGCCCTGCAGGAACGATTGATGTGGGAGCGAATGCGGATGGATCAGACTGATTTTTCCGATGTAACGGCAGCTACTTATACATATCTGATGAACGGGTTGTCACCTTCAGCAAACTGGACCGCGATTTTCAAACCCGGTGAAAAAGTGCGTCTTCGTTTTATCAATTCCGGAGCGATGACGTTCTTCGATGTCAGAATCCCGGGCCTCCAAATGAAAGTTGTGCAAACGGACGGGCAGAACGTTGTGCCCGTTGAAGTGGAAGAGTTCCGAATGGGACCGGCGGAAACTTATGACGTGATCGTCGAACCCAAGGAAGATAAGGCCTATACAGTTTTCGCCGAGACCATTGACCGCAGCGGGTTTGCACGAGGGACACTCGCTACGGAGACTGGTATGGCAGCGCCAATCCCGGCACGCCGACCTATTCCCCAGCGGACTATGAAAGATATGGGAATGGATCACGGTTCGATGGAAGGAATGGACCATTCCAAGATGGATGGAACAAACACAGTCGTCCAGGACGAAAGCAAAATGGATCATTCCAAGATGAATCACTCGAGAATGAGTGATTCAGACACGCGAACGGATTCATCCCTGAATGAAATGAATCATCGGCTCAAAGTCAATGACAAGTCGCCGATTCCCTGGACCAAGCCGGTAATGCACAGCGAAGATACTCACGGAGCGGGCAATTCCTCCGTGGCCATGATGTCTCAAAGCCGTTTGCATGAGCCCGGCTCAGGTCTCGGCAGCGACGGGAGACGTGTTCTCGTCTATACAGATCTAAGAAGTAACAAACCCTATTCAGAGATCAAAGAACCGGAACGAGAGATCGAGCTTCATTTAACTAGCAGCATGGAACGCTACATGTGGTCTTTCGACGGCAAGAAGTTTTCGGAAGTCGATGGACCAATTCAATTTCGTTACGGCGAAATTCTGCGTCTCACGTTTGTTAATGACACGATGATGGAGCATCCCCTGCATCTTCACGGAATGTGGATGTATCTTGAAAACGGACACGGCGACTACCTTCCCAGAAAACACACCATTAACGTCAAACCGGCCGAACGTCTCTCGGTGTTGATCAACGCCGACGCACCAGGCAGATGGGCGTTTCACTGCCATCTTCTAATGCACATGGAAATGGGAATGTTTCGCGTAGTTGAGGTCACCGACAGGATAAAAGGGGATGCGTAAGTGATATTGAAGAATGATTTAGTAAGACTCTTCGGCTTGGCTGTCGTGTTCTTCGCTTTGTTTCCAACAACGACGGTTTTGGCTCAGGACGAGCACCCACGCCATCCGAAGGAAGGTAAGAGCACAGAAAAGCAGGAAGATGAAAAGACAGTGATGCCGACTCCAACACCCGCTCCGGAGAAAAAAGATGAGCTTAAGATGGATATGCCGGCGGACAAGTCTTCTCACGATGGTCACAAGATGGACATGCCGATGGATGAGAAACCATCGCCGACTCCAACTCCATCGAACACGCCCTCGCCTTTTCCATTACCCCCGCCGGGAGATGATTTCCCCGAACCGATCCATGACAACATGAATTACGGCAAGGTCTTGATCGAGTTGTTTGAGTATAGAACGGCTCCGAATGGGGGAAATTCTCTGACTTGGGATTCCACTGGCTGGTATGGCGGGGATTACAACCGCTTCTGGTTCAGAAGCGAGGGTGAAATCGAGCAGTCCCAGAAAGCAAGAGGCGATGTCGAGTTACAGGCCCTTTACGGCAGACTTATCAGACCGTTCTATGATTTGCAGCTTGGCTTGCGGTTTGATCACAAATGGAACGGAGGCGAACGGGCATCGCGTTTTCAAGCCGTTATTGGTATTGACGGCATAGTTCCGTACGAATATGAAGTCGAACCCTTGTTGTTTGTCAGCCAGGATGGAGACGTCTCCTTTCGATTTACGGGAACGAAGGACGTCCTTATCAATCAGAGAACGATCTTTGAAGGACGATTTGAAACCAATATTGCCGCTCAGAGCGTGAAAAAATTCGGCATTGGTTCGGGGTTGAATGATATTGAGTTCGGTTTTCGGGTCCGACGCGAAATCAGGCGTGAGTTTGCTCCCTATGTGGGAGTTTCGTATAAGAGGCAATTCGGGAAGACCGCCGATCTAGCGCGTTTGGACGGAGAAAGGGTTGATCGATTCTCGATTGTGGCTGGGATTCGAATGTGGTTCTAGCGCGGCTACAAAGACTTAAACCGGTCCATCAAAACCAAAACTCCGGGAAGACCATATCGCCGGAAAGGAGAGCAAATATGAAGAACATGACATCCGCTTTGTTGATCTCGCTGCTAGCAATCGCTGTTGGGCTGTTTTCTGGAGCTTGCAGTTCGGGGGCTGATCAGTCAAGTTCACAATCCTCACAGACTTCTAGTGCCGGAGAAGCTGTTGACCACGATGAAGGGCATATGGAGCATATGGGTGACCTTAAGCACATGGACTTCTCGCAGCATCGCACCGATCGGAGTGCCGGGCTCATAGACGCCTACGAGAAGATCTATAAAAGTCTTGACGCAGACGACAAGGCGGCCGCCGCCGACGGCGCCAAGACGATGCTCGCTTCGATTCATGGATTTGAATCACTCGAAGTTGATTCATCAAAGGCAAAGGAGTCCTCGGAGATTATAGAGTCGATGAAAGAACATGCTGAACACATTACGAAGAGTGAGCTTAGCCACCAAAAAGAGCACTTTGAAGAAATGGCAAACGACCTCAACGATTTGTTCAAACTCATAGGTCAGAAGAATTCCAATTAGTAATTGGAGCTCTGCTGTAACGAACGGTAAGAGACCGCCTCGAACATGGCCATCGATTGGGATCCGCCCATTTGCCTCATTCTTCATGGACATTCCTTTATGTACAGAATCTTCAGACTGAAAAGGTTAATCGTGGTTTTCTTCGTGCTGATTACTTCTTCCTTTGTTGGTATTCAGTTCATTCCGACGACCCGAAATGAAAGTAGTGAAGTGTCTAAGACAGACATATCGCAAGTGGCCGAGGTTCCTTCTGACATTCGATCGATCTTGAACAATTCTTGCTATGACTGCCATAGCAACAACACGAGATACCCGTGGTACAGCCGGATACAACCAGCCGCCTATTTCATGGAACGCCACATAGTTGATGGAAAGAAGGAGCTCAATTTCAGCGAATTTGGCACTTACTCCCGGCGCCGGCAAAAAAGCAAGTTGAGGTCAATAATCAGCCAGGTGAATACGGAAGAGATGCCGTTGCCTTCCTACACGTGGATACACTGGAGCGCAAAACTGTCAGAACGTGAAAAGAAACTTGTCGAAGAATGGGCCACAAGATTAAGAAATGAACCGGTCGATTCAAGGGAATAGTCTCCGTTCGCATTGCGGGCTTTTGCTTCGGAATGCCCCTAAGTCCTGCGAGGCGCAAAAACCCTGCATTTAGAAAGCGCAAGGATAGTACGGCTGGGTTCTGGGAAAAGGCAAAGGTGCCGTCAGCCCCCTCAAGAGTGCACACTTATGGTGAACAGGAGCTTGCTTAGAAATTTAGCGATGGAGAAAACTTTCTCCTCGCTTTCTGTATTGGCCACGGAAAAAAAGCAAAGTTGACTGAAAAGGCGATTCGATCATCACGGACTGGCGTGTTAACAGATCACAAGAATGCAAAGCCAGTCGATTGGACGCCAATTGCTCCGTACCTTCAATGTTTGTGAGGGCACGAAACAAAACACTGAACGCCCGTTGCCAAGTCGTTGCTAAAGCTTTGCTTATTAATGAGTAATAATCAGCACTGCCCGATCGCTCACACGGCGTAAACTTCTGTAAGAATAAGGTCTTAGGGGTCTTAACTGATTTTCTCCTGCCCTAAGATCCATTATTTGTAATCATCAGGTCGGGGGTTCAAGTCCCTTCACCGGCTCCAGATCATTCCTTCGATACGGATCTCATTGCTTTTCCCCGTGTCAGCGTCGGGCCCGGCGGATTTTGCGGCCTGGCAGGTTTGCGCGCGGCCATCCGACTTCCTAGACTTGAGGGAAAACAAGTTCAGTCAGGAGGGGCAGACACATGCTGTTGATCTCAAAGCCAATGACATCGAGGGCGAGCCTGCTTGCGTTCGTCTTCACGGTTTTCATTCTCACAGCCTTGGACTCTCTGGGTCAGGTTTACTATCCGAGGGCCAGCCAGCGCCAGGCTATCGAACAGACCGTTGGAGATACCCAGATCAGGATCGTATACCACAGGCCGAATCTGAGGAACAGAGAAGCCTTCGGAGACCAAGAAGCCATCGTTCCGTTCGGCCAGGTCTGGAGGGCCGGGGCCAATGAGGCAACCGTCTTCGAGTTCACCAACGACGTGAAGGTCAATGGGAAAGACCTGCCGAAAGGAAAATACAGTTTCTATCTGATCCCGAATGAGTCGTCGTGGACGGTCATCTTCAACAAGAGCTGGGAGCAATGGGGCACCCAGTACAACGAGACTCTTGACGCGGTTCGAGTGGAGGTCACGCCTGTCGCTTCCGAGGTTTCAGAGGAGACCCTTACCTATTCCATTGGCGACGTCACGGACACCACAGCGAACATTGTGCTTTCGTGGGGTAACGCACGAATTCCCTTCAACATAGATGTCGGAGATGTCGATGCAAGGGTCCTGCGCGCCGCACGGCGGGAGATCGTTAACGAACCTGTGAACGCCGCGAACTACGTACTTTCCAACTCGATCACCGCAAGCTATGAAGAGGCGCTGCTTTGGCTTGATTCTTCTTTGCTGCAGATCGAGACCTATGGCGCATTGTTCGCCAAGAGCAGGCTCTTGGGCGAGTTGGGTCGCAAACAAGACGCGATCGCTGCCGGGGAAAGAGCTTTGGAAGTGGGAAGAGCGGCGGGCGTCAACCCGAACAGCCTCGAGTTTCTTGAAAAGCTGATCGACGGCTGGAGAACAGAAGACTGAAGGTGGCAAATGCCGCGAACATTAGGGGAAAGTCTCGTCGGCTGTCCCCTTTTTCTATTTTGAACCGTCTATCTGATCGGAAAGGGGACCAAAGCGGCCTTGACACACGAGCACGGCTGAAACATAATCCGTTTTGAAATTGAATTTCATTATCCTACGACTTCGAAATGATGCAGTCGCAAACAGCTAAACAATTCGCGCCCTTGATCGGCGATGACCAGAAGATCGAGGTTTCCGTCGAAGAAGGAGGCGCCGTTATACGGCTTTCCACTTGGGTAGAGGGCCTCGGATGGTCCTGTCAGAAGACTCTCAAGATCGAAGAAGCGCTTGTCGACGATCTCCAAAGAGCTTTGACTGCGGCACGTAAGCGGATATACTCTTCTAAAGCTCTCGCGGATCAGGATTCCGGAACGGTGATATCCTTTCCGGCACTATCCTGATCACTCTCCTCAATGCCGAAAATTGAAACGGGAAGCGACGATCCATCGCTTCCCGTCTTTTTGTCTTTCTCTTCTCTGCTCTAGCTTACTTCTTTCAATACGATCTTGTCCCGGCTGATCACCGCTACACGGTCAGATGTCAGTTTCTCCAGCTCTTCGATGTGCATCTGTTCATCCGCGATCTGACCTTCGAGCCAGAATTTGGTAGGCAGGTCAGTTTCACCGCAAGCTTTCCAAGCCTCCATATAAGCGGCCATAGCCTCGCGCTCGAGCTCAAGATCTTGCTTAAGCATCTCCTTCAGGTCTATCGACTGGCGGATCATCGCCGGCTCGACAGTCGGTACGCCGCCAAGCGCGACGATCTTATCGCCAAGGAATTCGGCATGCTTCTGGGCCTCTTCTGCCTGGTCGCGGAAGAACTCCTTGAACACTTCCCTTTCCGTGCCGGAGACAAGGTAACTGTGCTGCGAGTACTGGATCACTCCCGACAGTTCCAGGCTCATCGCTTTGTTCAGCTGTTCTATCAGTTCATTTGAGGACATATCTATTACTCCCGATGATCACATCGAATGTTCAAAAGGTATCAAACACAGCCCTCAGGTGTCAATCTAAGTCGTTTATTTTCAATATGTTAGTAATGACTTTCAATTTCAATTGGAACTCTGAATGGCCCGAGCGATTCCTCGGTACCGGGTGCAAATGAAGAGCCGGCAGAACTTGCGTTCCAGCCGGCTCAAACGGACGACAACAATCAACCTGATTCGTCGGGCTAGGTGACAACGCCTCCGTCGATCGTGATGATCTCGCCGTTCATATAAGAGTTTCGGTCGCTGCACATGAACGCCGCGAACTCGGCAAGTTCTTCGGGCTGACCGAGCCGTTTGAGCGACACCCAGTTCTCGTGCGCTTTTAGTAGTCTTTCGGGAAGCATGTTTCCCAGGTCGGTATCGAAGATACCCGCCGCGATCGCATTCACGGTGATACCGAAGTTCGCCGCTTCCCTGCTTAGGCACTTCGTAAAGCCGATCATAGCCGCTTTCGATGTCGCGTAATGAACCGATGTGGGCAGTGCGGAAATCGCGCCGATCGAAGTGATATTAAGGATCACACCCTTCCGCTGTCGGATCATTCGCTTGTAGAAAGGCTTGGTAACAGCGAACAGGCTGTTTACGTTCGTGTCGATAACCCAATCCCAGGACCGGTCCGTCGTCGTGGCGAAGTTGTCGGCTTTGTTGACCGCGGCGTTGTTAACGAGAATGTCGATACCGCCCCAGTCGCCTGCAAGCTCTCTCGCGATCTTTTTCAGCTCGATCCGGTCGGTTACAGATACGCGAAACGCCCTGCTCCGAACCCCGTGCGACTCGATCTCGCCGCAGACTTCTTCCGCGAGATCGTCACGTGAGTTGTAGTTGAACGCTACATCAGCGCCCTCGCGGGCGAAAACCTTGCACAAAGCGGCGCCGATTCCTCGGGTGCCTCCGGAAACAAAGGCGCGTTTTCCTTCCAAGAGCAAACTCAAATCAAATTTCTCCAGATTAGGGCAGTCGAATCAAACGTCAAACAGCAAGGTTAATGAAAATGAACATTTGTGACAAGTTGGGAGAGAGGTTCAGCACCTACTGGCACAGACGTTGCCGACCGAAAGGTTGGAGTTCCGCAACCCCCTACAGGAACCCCCTGAAAATCAAGCCCCCGAGCACTCCGGGCATCCTGCGATGACAATTATTGGGAATCGAAGGCCGGTCACTGCTGACAAAAATTGTCGGTCGATCCCCGTCTAGAACGTCCCGGAGGTCCCGAATCTATCCTGAAAAGGTTGATCGTATGAAGAACAAGCGTCGAGATGAGAGCGGGTTCAGTCTTATCGAACTGTTGTTGATAGTTGTGATCGTGGGATTGCTGGCGACGATCGCCATTCCTTCCCTTCTGAAGTCAAGGGATGCGGCCGAGAAAGCTGCTGCGATCGGGACGCTTCACACCCTTCATATAAACCAGACCGGCTATTACACCCACAACGGACGTTACGCGAATCTTGTGGAGTTGAATAACTACGCGGGAAAGAAGCTCGGCACGATGACGGGCTCGACCCTCATTCGCGGGAATTACACCTATTACATCTTTCCCAGCTCAGCCGGAATGATCCAGAACCAGTTTCAGATACTTGCAGTTCGCTTCAAAGACAGGCGGGTGATCTCGGCGTTTATGCTTGAGCAGGACGGTAGCATAGAAACCCTTGTCGATTAAGATCTTCCCGCGACCGCCATTTCCGATCCCTTAGCCCCCCGGCCCTCACGCATACCGCAAACCGGAGCCAACACTTATGCCCTCAATGCTGATCGACGAAATCGAGCTTGTCGAGCCGCTGGAAATTCAGCAGGCCTCAGTCTTCCTTAGCGACGAGGTAATGGACCTTCAGATGGTCGACAGTTTCCTCACTGCAGTTGAAAGACGATACCTGCAGGACGCCGAACGGGCCTTCGATCCGTCCCGGATACGAGCCCATCTGAGTTTTCTCGAGAACCTTTCGGGAGAGCTCCCGACCGAGAAATTCAACCGCATCGTCAACGACATCCGGTCCGGGATCACGGAGTGGTTGGGGTCGCTCGAATCGCGGGACTCGATGATCCATGCTTATCATCTTCGCCAGTTCTGCGACGAACCGGGACGTGAGATCAAACCGGTGGTCTATTCGGCTCTGACCCGCTTTTACCGGGAACTACCTCCCTCGCCGTCGGCGCAGAGCAAGTTTGATCTTTCGATAACCAGGCTGTTCTCAAAGAGCCACGAACCGCCGTTCAGAGAGATGCTGATTGAGAGGGAGGACCTCGTGGACCAGATCGCGGCGCTCTTCGACGGCTGGGACCTATACAAGCCAAAGAAAAGGGAACCCAACCATGCTTCCCTCGTTGCGGCGAAGCTCGACGACTTTCAACGCGAGGCTCAGGCACTTGCGGACTACCAGGAACTCTTCGGGAGCGACCTGTTTGACAGGCTTCGGGCCTTCAAGCGGAAGCTGGGTTCCCTGTACTCGCATCCCGCCGTTGCCGCGGCGGCAGTAGAATGCAACATTTCTGTCGGAAACGCCTTTAACCTCGTCCTCACGAACGCGAACAGCAAAGCCACCGAGAGGGTGAGCGAAGGTGTCGATCTCGCGGGAGCGTTCTACGACGCATCGCCCGGAGCGGAGATGGTGATCTCGGAAATCCTCTCCGACCTGAGGCTCAAAAGCGCAGAGGCTTCCGATTCAGGAGAAGACGGAAGCGCAAGCGTCGAGGATATCCTCGCACTTGTTTGCGAAGGACCGGAGAACGAGTGGGAGTCTGAGAAGGATAACGAGATTGCGAAGCGCGATGAAAGCGGGCAGCCTACCGCTACTCCGGATCCGAGGCCGACTATTCCCACCGCCCAGAAACGCCTCGAACCGTTCTTCTTTGCCCTCTCGCAGCCGGAACCGGAAATCTCGACGATCCGGAAACACACCTCAAGGTTCGGAGCCCTTGCCGACATAGACCTTCAGGATTTTCTCGGCAGACCCGAGGACCCGAATGACCACCTTTGCCGAAATGTCCTCGGCGTATTGATGTGGATCGAGGAGCTGTGCGAGAACGAACTAAACACGAGAGGCGAGATGTCGTCGTCCCTGAGAGACGAACTTCACAGGCTTCTGCGGCGGTCTGAGGAATTCTCGGAACAGCTCGATTACCTCATACGGGAGAACTCCGCTTCATCACAG
This sequence comes from Aridibacter famidurans, assembly GCA_024103495.1. Classification (GTDB taxonomy): domain Bacteria; phylum Acidobacteriota; class Blastocatellia; order Pyrinomonadales; family Pyrinomonadaceae; genus Aridibacter; species Aridibacter famidurans. Next base: position 28,341 of record JAGFIQ010000112.1, on the reverse strand, counting down.
AGCCGTCTGCTGATCGTTTCTAATCATCTTCTCGAGTCCAGACTCAAGCTCAAAAGGGGAATCGCGAGGTTCACACGAAGAAACCTCGAGAAAGCCGTTGTAGAGGAAAAGCCGGACCTTCCGGAAGAGCCCGTCGCCGAGAAGCGCACGACCCCGTTTGCCCTAACCGTCTCGGGCCCGACCAACCGTTGGCTGGTCGCCGCAACGCTGCTCGTCAGCCTGATCAGCGGAGCGATCTATTTCTTCGACCAGCAGATGAGCCAGTTCATCCCGGTCGCCAAGGATGTCGAACTGCTCGATGTCGGAAAACTGCCGCAGGGTGAACACTTGTCGCAGGGCTTCAAGAAAGGCGGTCTGATCATGATCACTGCCAAGGACTCGTGGACGCTCCTGAGCGAGGACGAGCAAAGACAGAATCTTGAAGACCTGAGGAAGTATCCGTCGAAGACAGAAGTCTCGAACGTGATGGTCACGGACACGTCGGGAAGAATGCTTGGCGATGTTTCAGACGAAGGGACAAGGATCCTCGGCAAGCTGCAGGCGACCGGGCCGGAGGCCAAGGAAGAGGCGCCGCTTCAGGTTCCGGACCCGGGAACGGAAGGACAAGACCAATAATTTCCTTGAGTAGCTAAACTGAACCGACTCAGATCTGCTGACGGACGGCGGCTCCGATCGATGTCGGACGTTCATGCGCTGCGGGAAGAAGGGCTTTGATCTCGTTAACGATGTTCTCGGTGGAATTCGGGACAGCCAGATTCGCCATCGCGGTCTTCATTTCACGGTACTTCACGTCGTCTTCGATCAGCGTGCGAACGATCGGAACGATGTCGCGGGCCCGCTCCAGCATAACTCCCGCACCACGCTTTTTAATAAGATTCACGGTTCCCGCTTCCTGGGGCATCGGTGGGGTTGTAGTGTCCGCGATGATCGGCAGGTTGCAGGCGACTGCCTCAAAAGTTGTCAGCCCGCCTAGCTTTGACACCATCACGTTCGCCGACTGCATGATCTTCTCGACCTCGTCCGAATAGCCGATCACCTTCACGGGAAACCTTGCATTCTTCGCGACGAGCTCCGCCTGGTTCTTCAGGTCGTCATTCCTGCCCGCGAGGAAGATGGCCTGGATGTCCAACTCGCCCGCGACCAGTTCGCGAAGGATCCGGAGCATCTTCACCCCGCCTATGTAACCCGCGTTCACGAAGACGGTGAATTTCTCTTCGTCCAGTCCGTAGGCCTTCCTTGCCTCGCGCGCGTCCTTCTCGTCCGCCGGCCGGAACTCCGGCCGGATGGGCATTCCCGAGATCTTGATGCTGCCGGGATCGACCCCGTAATCGATGAGTTGACGCTTCGCCTCTTCATTAGCGACGAGATACAGCGAGACGTCATCACACGCCCAGCCCTTCCAGAAACCGTAGCACGGGTCAGTTACTACCGTGACAAGCGGGATCTGTTCCCTAAGGTTGAGCTCGCGAAGGATCCTGGCGAATATGTGCTGGGTCAGAGGGTGGACACTGACTACGACGTGAGGGCACCACTTCTCGAACTGCTCCCGGACGTACACGATACATCTGTCCAAAAAGAACGGGCTGGTTTCCGGCCTGAACCTGTTGACGACCCAGTAAAGGTACTTCATCCAGTGCTGCCGGTTCTGGAGTATCCAGTTGTAAAGCCTTACGAGTTTGTCCGTTATGTGGTGTGAGTCTTCGACAGCCTTTATGATACGCACCGCTACAGACCCGCCGTGCCAGAACCTGCTGAGTCCCGACGCGAGCGCCTCCGCGGCCGATCTGTGTCCTCCGCCCGTGTCAGAGGAGATGATCAGTATCTTTGGGTTGTTCTGCTGCATAAACTCAAGCCTTCACCGCGACGCCGTGGGCGGGTGCCTTAGGCTCAAGCTTCTTGCTGGCCTTCTTCATTTCCTTTTCCAGTTTCTTGATCTTCACGAGATGTCCCGGATTGAAAGGCAGGCTTGGATAATAGCAGTTACTTTCATGCGTACAGAAGCATCCGTCGGCTACCTTCTCACGGCGGGCCTCCATTTCCGGCGACATCCAGGCTTTCTGGAAGTCCCACCCGAAATCCCTGAGGTTTCCCGTTGAATCAAGGTTCTCACACGAGGAGATCGTGCCTTCGTCGTAAATGACCGCACCGGCAGAGCCCGCATAGCACGTCAATTGGGCCTTTCCGGTTTCCTTTGTCTTCGCGATCAGGTCGTGCATATAGATATCGACCGCGGCTTTAAAGAATCCGGAGCTTCCGCCGTAATTGTTCTTGATCGCCGAGTCGCGGACATCGTCCAGGATCATCCGCGACAGGCGCGCATATCTCTCGTGGTCGAAATTGAGCTCTTCCGGATCGTTCGAAGGCGGACGAATGTAATTGATATTGATCTTGTCCGGCCTCAGGTCGAACTTCAGGAAATCGTACCAGTCAAAGATCGTGTCCTGGTTCGATTTCATAACGCAAGTACAGGTCTGAACGTCCAGGTTCGGGTACTCCGATTTCAACTCCTGCAGAGTTCGCGCTGTATGGATCGCCTTGTCCCAGCTTCCGGGCTTTTGCCTAATCTTCTCGTGCGCTTCCCTTACGCCGTCGATGCCCAGCGCGACCGTGACATGAAGGTTCGGATTCTCCTCCAGAATTCGCGTCACGTCCGGAAAGATCCTCGGATGGATCTGCCCGTTCGACATTAGGTATACGGACTCAAGCTTGTTGTTTCTGTAAAATGCGTTGCAGATCTCCGGGAGGTCTTTCCTGGTGAACGGCTCGCCCCCCGCAATAACCAGTACACCCAGGTTCCCGCCGAGCGTTTCGGAGATCTTCTCGATCTGTCCGGTCTTCATCTGAAGTTTCTTCCGCGCTCGATCGTTCAGCTCGTCCGTGAAGAAACAGTGCGTACACCGCATGTCACATACGGACGTGACCAGAATATTGAGAAAGACGGGGGAGATCTGTCGTCCCACCGCCATTTTGGCGTATCTCTTAAATATCTCTTTGGTAGTGAAATCCATTGTAAGTGCCTGTGAAATAACCTAAACCGACGTAATAACTTTATCTTACGGACAGATGTAGAGCAAGGACATTGAATCGGTTAGAATTGGCTTATGTTCCGCAGAGTCTACCTGGACAATGCAGCGACGACCCCGGTCGATCCGCGGGTTCTGGAATCGCTACTCCCCTATCTCCGCGATAAGTTCGGAAACCCTTCGAGCATCCATTTTTACGGCCAGGGAGCACGGTCCGCGATCGACAAGGCGCGACACCAGGTAGCCGAATTCATTGGCTCCCGGCCGAATGAGATCGTCTTTACATCTGGCGGCACTGAATCGAACAATCTCGCGATAAGAGGGCTTTTTGATGCGAACCGCAGGCACGGGTCTCACATTGTCACGACAGTTGTCGAGCATCCTGCGGTAGGGTCCGTCTGCGAGTCGCTAACCAAAGAAGGGGCCGAGGTCACTGTCGTCCCGGTCGGCGCAAATGGCTGCGCAGATCCCGGAGCGATCAGGGAAGCAATCCGCGAGGATACGGTCCTAGTGACCGTGATGCTTGTGAACAACGAGATGGGGGCTGTACAGCCGGTCTCAGAGATCGGCCGCATCGTTCGGGACCTTCGGAGCGACGGCCGGAAGATTTGGCTGCACACGGATGCTGTCCAGGCGGCCGGAAAGATACGGGTGTCGGTCGAAGACCTTGGCTGTGACCTGCTCTCGCTGTCCGGACACAAGATCTACGGGCCGAAAGGGATCGGAGCCTTGTATGTGAAGAGAGGCGTCAGGATCGCACCGCAGAACATTGGCGGTCACCAGGAGCGCGAAAGACGCGGGGGGACGGAGAACGTTGCGTTTGCGGCGGCACTCGGTACAGCCTGCGAGATCGCGTCCACCGAGATGGACGAGAATGCCGAACGCGTCGAGCGGCTCAGGGACCGTTTCGAATCGGAGATTCTGGAGGCGGTGCCGGACATCGTCATCAACGGCATCGAAGGACCGCGATCCCCATATATTTCGAATATTGCCTTCAAGGGAATCGAAGGGGAAGGACTTCTGATAAACCTGGACATGTCGGGAGTTGCGGTCTCGACCGGGTCCGCTTGTTCTTCCGGGAGCATAGAGCCGTCGCACGTGATCGTGGCGCTTGGGACCGATGACGATGTAGCCCGGGGATCAGTGCGGTTCAGCTTTGGAAAGGACAATACCGAGGATGATGTCGATTACGTTCTTGGGTTGGTGCCGAAAGCGGTTGAAAACCTGCGAAGGCTATCCCCGAGGTATCAATCCGCTTCCGGCGCTTAAGTGTGAGGTGGTGAGGACCACACTTAAGGTTCTTGCGGGCATTTCACGTGCCTGAAAGTGAGAGAAAATCCTTTCGGCGAACCACGAAATTCCTCGCAATCCATAAGGAGCTCGATCACCGTATGGGAGTTCCCCGGGCCCAAAAGGTCGAAAAAGGCCCGGGATATCAGCGACCTCCTTCCTTATGCCTCAATCTTAGCCGTTGCCCGGAAGGGTGTCTTAAACTGATCTGAATTATCTTGAATTATTCTGAATCGCCTGAAAATCGGGTGTGTTTGGGCATATAATCGTACCGCGCTTGATCTGGACGCGAAAAGAAATGGAGGTACAGACCACAATGGATGGATCGAGAATCGATCCCGGGCAGGCTGTTACCGAGATTTACAAGTTTGGCAGATACTACCTGAACCCCGCCGAAAGAAGACTGGCCCACGACGGTCGATTCATAGACATCAAGCCCCGTACGTTCGAAGTTCTCTGCTATCTGGTCGCGAACTCCGGGCAGACGGTAACCAAGGACCAGATCCTTGACGTCGTCTGGGAGGGGCATTTTGTAGAGGAGAGCAACCTCGCGGTTCACATCTCCCGAATCCGAAAGATGTTTGAGACCACCGGAGCAGAGGGTTATATTCACACGCTTTCTGGATCAGGCTACCAGTTCGTGGAGGCCGTCGAAACGGTCGAGAACGAAGAATGGAAGGAGGCGGTTTCAGGAGCGACGCCGCTGATCGATCCGTACAGCCTGGATGAGGACTGCGAATCGATCGCGGTAATGCCTCTGTTCAATGAGAACGGGGACACGGAGATCGATTATCTGGCCGACGGAATGACGGAGGCGCTGATAAACAACCTCTCGTGCCGTCCGGACCTTAGGGTATTGGCAAGAAACACCGTTTTCAGGTTCAAAAACGAAGAGATCGATGTAAAGGAAGTCGGCCGGCGGCTGAACGTCTCGAGCGTGCTGACAGGCAGGATCCGGATCTCGGACGACGATATTTCCCTGTCCGTGGAGTTGTGCAAATCGGAAGACGGGACGCAACTTTGGGGAGCAAAGTTCGACAAGGACTTCTCCGAGATCTTCGAGATGCAGGACAGCATAACGAACTCGATCTGCGAAAATCTGAACGCCGAGATTGACCGGGCTTCAAGGAGGTTCTCGGGCCAGCAGCAGACGAAGAATACGGAGTCGTATCGGCTGTACTTGAAGGGGAAGTACTTTGTGAATAATCGGCGATCTGCCGCGGATTTGGAGAAAGCCGAAGCGCTGTTTCAGGCTTCGCTCAATCTCGATCCTGCATTTGCACCTTCATATGTCGAGCTTGCAAATTGTCTTCGCGTTAAGTTTCTCTACCAGAAAATTGAAAAGGAAGCGGCTGTTAAGCGGATTACGCAGTTGCTAGAGAGTGCTTTTGAGATCTCTCCGCAACTCCCAGCATACTTCTTGGTAAGGGGCTATTTTGAGATGTTTATGCACTTCGACTTTGAAACCGCGGAGATCCTTTTCCAAAAAGCACTGGCTCTCAAGCCGGGCTCTGCAAGAGCTCACAATCACTTGGCACGACTTTATATTTACCGCGGAAGTACCACAGATGGTTTAAGAATGGCAAGTGAGAGTGCTCGGCTCGATCCTGTTTCCTACTCTAACGACAAGAGCCTCGCCAAAATCTTCCTAATGACTCATCAGTTTGAGAACGCGATCCTGCGGCTTGAAGAATGCCTAGAACTTGCCCCAAATGACTTCGAAGCAATGGTGCTGATGGGCTTTGCCCTTACGGAGATAGGGGATTTTGCGGACGCAGTTTCCTATTATGACCGCGCGTTAGCAATTCAAGAGCATGCTGAAACAATCGCGATGAAGGGTTATACGCTTGGGAAGATGGGCAAACGTGACGGAGCAAAGAAAACACTTGCTCAGCTTAAGAAGGCTCGTCAGAAAGGGTTCGTCCCAAGCACTTTCTTTGCAGTCGTTCACGCCGGCCTCGGGGATACGGAGCAAGTATTCGAATGCCTCAATGACGCACTTGCGGAGAGTTATATTGACCTTGTTGCGTTAAGAGTTGATCCAAGGTGGAGCAGCGTGCGAGGTGACCCAAGGTTTTCGGAATTAGTTGCGAAAGTTGGAATATAAAGAGCCCCGCCGAAACGGGGCTGCCGAACTGGGGAGTTGGCCAAGTTAAGGGTAGGACAATCTGAGTTAATCACCTGTCGGAAGGTGTCCACATTCTGAAGGTGCCGGCGAAGTGTAGTTCACAATTACACCCGTAAGGTTCACGATAACGCCGGTGAGATTAACAATCACTCCGGTAAGGTTGACGATCACACCCCGGTTGAACTGAGTCTGATCTTGCGTCTTAGACGCCACGCACTGCTTTTCAGAACTATCTCGTGTGAAATTGACAATTACACCAGCGTTCGTCACTGATGCACTAAGACCGAGGATTGCTGCAATTGCGAAAGTGGTGACGACCTTTTTGATATTTTTCATGTTCTTCTCTCTCCAGTTTTTTGTCGAATCTTTTCGAACCTTTTGACCTGAAGAGTTTTCAATCGTTGTGCCACTAGGCTCTCCTTCCCTACTCAATGCTGTAAGCTCCGTAAATACAAGAGTTTGAGTTGGCCTCGTGCCGTAGAACTTTCGTCGGACACACAATGGCGAATCTGATACATGCCGTAACGCTCACCAGCATTTTGACCCACTAAGTCTTATCTTTTCAACAGTTTAATAAGCTTTACCCGTTGTTAAGCTAGTACTCATCGTATAGTTGGTACACATGCACCTCGAAATTCAAGGGAAATCGACTAATTGTTGGCAATGAGACCACAATGACTTCGTTCGTGAAACGGCTTCTGCCGTTGAAGTAGTGATCGATACTGATCCTGGAGACCTCGAAAATCCTAGCAATTGACCAGTTCAATCTGTTATTCTACTTGAGCCCGATGGTATGCTTGGGCGCACTTTCTGATAGGATTCGGACCCCACTTAATCAGTCCCATCTTTACCGAATCCCCCCGTCTTCAGTAATGAATCAGGAAAAACTATTCACTGCGTTTGTATATGGGATCACGATAACTGGCCTGATCTCCATTTGCTATGCGTTAGTGTTCCTAGAAACTGAAGGACTAAACGGGAGTTCAATTTTCCTGATTATCGGTGCGCTACTCATTACATCTCGCTTGACGCTGTCGTTACCTCGTTCGAACTCGCATTTGAGTTTTTCGGACACGATGATCTTCTTCGCCTTTGTCTTTTTCACCGGCGAACTGGCAATCTTGCTTGCGGTACTGGAAATCTCAGTAGGCTGTTTCTTTCTGAAGACAAAGGGTGTGGTTTTTGAACGCCACGCATTGATGTTCAACGTATTTAGTGTGGCGACTGGCACTGGAGCCACTCTCCTTGTTTGGAAGTCACTGCCATTCCTAGGCCTTTCAAACGATTACATGAGCACGTCAAACCTAGTTACGTCACTAGGGATACTGGCGTTAGCACAATTCGCGTTCATTAGCTCGCTTGCAAGTAGCTATTACGCGCTAAAGAGAGGACAAGGATTCTGGAGTACGTGGAAGCGAGAGGGCTTTTCAATATCGATGACTCAAATCGCGGGTGCGGGACTCGCTGGAATAGCATACAAGCTGATCAGCTATGGCGATGTACTCACTATCTTCATTTCCTTAACGATTCTCGGAGTTGCATACCTGAACTACAAACAGCTATTCAGGGACATCAACGAATCTATCGAGCAGGCCGAGCAAGCGGAAAGGGAGAAGACCGAGATCGCGAGGGCGAAGGCCGAAGAGGTCGAAGAACACGCACGGCAGCTCAGATCCCTTCTCGAGAAGGAAGAAGAGATCAGCCGCGACCTACGACAGAGCAAACAGGACCTGGAGTACGCCGCCTTCCACGACAATCTCACGGACCTTCCGAACCGCGCCTACCTGATCGAGCGCCTTAACCTTCTTCTACAGCTCGGTCCTGACGTTGCACGGCGATACTACGTGCTTTTTCTGGATCTCTCGCGGTTCAAGAACATCAATGACAGCCTGGGACACACGATAGGCGACGAGGTCCTGCGTGTGGTCGCCCTCAGGCTCCGCCGGTGCCTGCGCGACGAAGACACGATCGCCCGCTTGGGAGGAGACGAATTCGCCATCATCCTCAACGACCTTTCATCGATCAACGAAGCAAAATCATACGCGTTCCGCATCTACGACCACCTGACGCAACCGTACGTGATCCAGGGAAACAAGATCTTCTCGGACCTCTACATAGGGATCGCGCCGTTCGATCACGAACAGCTCAAACCCGAAGACATCCTGCGCGACGCCGATATCGCGATGCACAGCGCAAAGGAAGAAAACAATAGTGTTGCGGTGTTCGACAAGCAGACAAGGTCGAAGTATCTCGAGTACATAAGACTTGAGGGCGATCTGCGCTACGCGATCGAAAAGAACGAGCTGGCGCTGCACTATCAGCCGCTGATCTCACTCAAAGGTGGCGAACTTATCGGTTTCGAAGGCCTCTTGCGTTGGTTCCATTCCGAACTCGGCTTCGTATCGCCGGGGCTCTTCATCCCTATCAGTGAAGACAACGGCTCGATCATTCCCCTGACAAAATGGGTGCTCAGGGAAGCCTGTTCGCAGCTCCAGCAGTGGAGAGAGATCTCGGACGAGCACGACGACCTAGTGATCAGCGTCAACATCTCCGGAAGGCACCTTGCCGACAAGAGCCTGATCTACGACGTCCAGGAAGCGCTCGATGAGACGGGCCTGCCTGCGCGCTGTCTAAAGCTGGAGATCACGGAATCGACAGCGATGGAAAACGCCGAGAGGACGATCGAGACCCTGAACGAGGTTTCGAACCTGGGCGTGAAACTTAGTATCGACGATTTCGGCACCGGCTATTCCTCGCTGAGCTACCTGCACAGGCTCCCGTTCGACACGCTCAAGATCGACCGATCTTTTGTCCTCAACGTAGGCGAGAACGGCGAAGACTCCGGGATACTTCAGACCATCGTGTCACTTACCAAGAACCTGAAAAAGGAAGTGGTCGCGGAGGGTATCGAGACCGAAAAACAGCTGTCCCTTCTTCGCGACCTGGGTTGCGACTACGGACAGGGTTACCTGTTTTCGAAACCGCTCCCAAGTTCGGAAATGGAGACCCTTCTGTATCAGAAGAAAGCCTGGCTGCCAGACCCGGATCCGGCTTCGGAAAGCGACCGGCTTCCGTCGGAGATCAGCGAAATACCCCACAGATACGCATAGGCGAGAAAGCGAATTGAAGCTCTCTAAGCGGCCGTGTGCCGCTTGTTTTGTTTTTCAGGCGGCTTCCGGCGTAGTAATATACCGTCAATTCAATTTCCGGAGGTCAATATGTCAATCAGGTCACGCGGGTTTATCCCGGCATTTCTCGTACTGTCCCTATTGTTCTCGGCCGTTCAAGCCCAGCAAAAGCTGAGTTACCCGACGGCCAAGAAGGTCGATCAGGTAGACGATTATCACGGCACAAAGGTAGCCGACCCCTACCGTTGGCTCGAAGACCCGGATGCTGCCGATTCAAGAGCCTGGATCGAAGCACAGAACAAAGTGACGTTCGCATATCTCGAGAAACTTCCCAAACGAGAGCAACTCAAAGAACGCCTGACCGAACTCTGGAACTACGAGCGATACTCGGCGCCGTTCAAGCGCGGAGGCAAGTACTTCTATTCGAAGAATGACGGCCTGCAGAACCAAAGCGTCGTTTACATCGCGGATTCACCGGAGGATCCGGGCCGCGTTCTGATCGACCCAAACAAGTTCTCGAAGGACGGCACGATTGCCCTTAGCGGAATGGCGATCACCGAAGACGGAAAGACTCTGGCTTACGGGATATCGAAGGCCGGCTCTGACTGGCGCGAGTTCAAGTTCATGGACATCGAGACCGGCAAGGAGCTTCCCGACCACCTGAAACACATAAAGTTCTCCGGCGTCTCCTGGACAAAGGACGGCAAAGGGGTCTTTTACAGCCGCTACCCCGAGCCGAACGAAGCGACGAAGCTTGAGGACGCAAACCTTCACCGGAAGCTTTATTATCACGAACTCGGAACCGATCAGTCCGAGGACGTGCTCGTGTACGAGCGTCCCGACAACCCGAAAATGGGAATAAACGGTTTTGTGACGGAGGACGGTGAATGGCTTCTCATCTATCTCAGCGACGGCACCTCACGCAAGAACCAGGTCTATTACAAAAGCCTCACGCTCAAGGACGCGCCGATCGTCCCTCTGATCGACAAGTTTGAGAACCAGTACTCCTATGTCGGGAACGACGGCGCGACCTTCTTTTTTGAAACCGATAAGGACGCGCCGCTCGGAAGGCTTGTTGCCGTGAACGTTCTCGCCCGCACTCGCGTCTGGCGCGAGGTCATTCCGCAGGCGGCGGAGACGCTCACGGGCGTTTCGTTCATAAACAACCAGTTTGTCGCAGACTACCTGAAGGACGCCTACACGCAGATAAAGATCTACGACATCGAAGGGAAGTTCGTAAGGGATGTCGAATTGCCCGGAATCGGATCCGCGGGCGGATTCGGCGGCCGCCGCGAGGACACCGAAACGTTCTACACCTATTCAAGCTACAACGCTCCTCCGACGATCTACCGCTACGATATGAAGACCGGAAAGAGCACTCTTTTCCGCCGTGCGGAGGTCGATTTCAACCCGGATGACTACGAGGTCAAGCAGGTCTTTTACCCGAGCAAGGATGGGACAAAGGTCCCGATGTTCATCGTACACAAGAAGGGGATCAAGCTTGACGGTTCGAACCCGACACTGCTCTACGGTTACGGCGGGTTCAACATCTCGATGACTCCCGGCTTCAGCACGTCGAGGATCGTCTGGCTGGAGATGGGCGGAGTTTACGCGGTCGCGAACCTAAGGGGAGGCGGCGAGTATGGCGAGAAGTGGCACCAGGCCGGCACGAAGCTGAAGAAACAGAACGTGTTCGACGATTTCATCGCGGCCGGAGAATGGCTCATCGCCAACAAATACACCTCCTCCGAAAAGCTCGCGATCCAGGGCGGTTCGAACGGAGGTCTCCTGGTCGGCGCCGTCCTGAACCAAAGGCCCGACCTGTTCGGCGCTGCGCTTCCGGCGGTCGGCGTGATGGACATGCTGAGGTTCCACAAGTTCACGATCGGATTCGCGTGGACTTCGGACTACGGATCTTCCGAGAACCCCGAAGAGTTTAAGGCGCTGTATGCCTACTCGCCTCTTCATAACATCAAGAAGGGCACGAATTATCCGGCGGTGCTGGTCACCACGGCCGATCACGACGACCGTGTGGTCCCGGCTCACAGCTTCAAGTACGCGGCGACCCTTCAGGAGGCGCAGGCGGGCTATGCTCCTGTGCTTATCCGGATCGAAACCGACGCGGGGCACGGCGCAGGCAAGCCCACGTCGAAGATCATCGAGGAACTAGCGGACACCTACGCTTTCCTGATGGAGAACCTGGGAGTGGATTGATCGCGTTCAGTTTACAGGAAAGGCCGGGCTTGATCTGCCCGGCCTTTTGTTTTTGCGCTTTAGTTTGAACGTTTATCTCCGACGTGAAAGTCGCAGAAATCCCGCGGCTCCGTTCCCTTCCGGAACTTCCGCGCCGACCTCTCGGGACAGTTCGCAGTCGCGCGCTTGCCCGAGAGAGGACAGAACTGGACCGTCACCTCATTGCCGTCAACATCCGTTTCGTCAAGCCTGCGTGAAGCTGGCGCGTTTTCTTCCGCCTGTTCCCAGGTCGTGAACGGCGTCGGAGAAGCGTCGGGATCGATCCCGTCCGGGAACTCTTCGTCGAATTCCGAGCGAAGCATGCGGTTGGGAATTGTCCCGCCGATAAACAACTCGACACGTCTGAATTCCGGCGGCACGTTCGTGACGTAGAGTTCCCTGCTTGCCTCCGGCGTGAGGCTCTGAGCTATTTCCGGATCTACCGGGAATTCCGGCGTTGGCGTCGGCGTAGGCTCGATCTCGCTTCCGTCCGCCGCGAGTTCCCTGATAAGCGAACCGTTCCTTGTGTCGATCTCGGCTTTCCGGATGCCCCCGGGCATCGTCCAGTCGCCGTTCCATTCGGGATGCATCCGAAGCGCTTCCTTCATAAAGTCCGCCCAGATCGGCATCGCCGAATCCGAACCCTTTAATCCGAGGTCGGAACCGTCATCAAATCCGACATACACAGCGACAAGGATCTCGGGGGTGAATCCGACGAACCATCCGTCCCGGGAAGTTCCGGTCTTTCCTGCAAACCCTTTCTTTCCCTGCGAGTTCTTGAACCCCCAGGCGGAAAGCCCCGCAGCCGTGCCTTTGTTGACCACGTCCTTCATCATGTCGACGAGGATATAAGAGACGTCAGGCCTCAGGACGTTCTGTTTTTCACCGGTTGGAGCCTTGACTGTCTTTCCGTCTCCGGTCGTGATCCGGTTTATCGCGATCGGCTCGACCGTGTCCCCAAGGTTCGCGAACATCGAGTACGCCTTCGCCATCTGCAGCGGTGTCGCCTCGGCGGTTCCCAGCGCCATCGAAGGATATGCCTTTTCAACCTTTGGAAGACCCGCCTTCCGTGCAAGGCTCATCACATTGCCGACGTTCAGCTCCATCGCGATATCGACCGTTATCACGTTCTTGCTCTTCACAAGCGCATCGCGGAGGGTCATCTCTTTGTTCGAGAAATAATCGCCGTAGTTGTTGGGAGAATAAGTATCCTGGTTAAAGGTGAACACCTTTTTTTCGTCCTTGAAGATACTCGCGGCGGTTAAGACCCGTGTGTTCGGAAGATAGGCCGTGTTGATCGCCGATGCATAAACAAACGGCTTGAAAACCGAACCGGGCTGGCGCATAGCGTGCGCGGCCCTGTTGAACTGGTTGTCGGCGTAATCCCGGCCGCCGATCATCGCTACGATCTCGCCGGTCTTCGGCCTGATGGCGACAAGCGCGGCATTCAGGTTCTTGCGTTTGTCTTCCTTGAAAAGCCTTTCGAGTTTTGCGACGCGCTCAGTGACAGCCTTATGTGCGACCTTCTGAAGATCGGGGTCGATCGTCGTAAGGACCCGCAGATGCTGAAGCGCTTCGGGATCGTCGATCACCTTGGGAAGCTGCTCCACAGCAAACTGCGAGAAATACTCCATTCCCTGCTGGTCCTTTCTCGCGGCGGGCTTGATCACTCCGAGGCCCGTTTCCTTCGCCTTCTTGGCATCCGCGGCGGAGATCTCGCCGGCTTCGAGCATCGACTGGAGGACCTGGTTCCTTCTCTGCTTAACGCGTTCGGGCTGTTTGTAGGGATCGTAGCGGTTCGGACTTCGGATGATTCCCGCGATGAACGCCGCCTCCGGAAGAGTGAGCGCGGAAACGTCCTTTCCAAAGTAAATAGTGGAGGCCTCGCCGACGCCATAGATCGAGACACCTGTGTTCTGGCCAAGGTAGATCTGGTTCGCGTAGAGCGTGAAGATCTCTTCCTTTGTCAGCCTAGTTTCGAGAATGACGGACATGTACGCCTCTCGCGCTTTTCTCTCCCAGCTGCGTTCGGGCGTCAGGAACAGGTTCTTCACAAGCTGCTGCGTGATCGACGAGCCGCCCTGGTTCTCGATCGGCGATCCGTCCTCCTCGCCGTCGTACCTTCTCCAGAGCGCCCTTGCGATGCCCCGGAAGTTCACGCCCCAGTGATCGAAGAAGGCGCGGTCTTCCGTGACGGTGATCGCCTTCACGAGATGAGGCGGAAGATCTCTGAAGGTGATGACCTTTCGCCGGCCGTCTCCCTCCGCCGCGATCGAACTAAGCATTAACGGCTCGAGCGCGGTTTTGGAAAGCTCGTCGCCGGAAGACTTGTCGCGTATCGACTCAATGACCTCGCCCTTCTTGTCGAAAGTCACTTCCAGATCCCTGAATTCGACCTTGCCGTCGAGGACGGCGGTACTGCCCGGTTCGATCGACACTCTTCCCGGAGAGGCCTCATAACGGCCTCGAAGCGGATCGGCATCGCGGTCGGCACGGACGTAACCGGCGGTTCGTAGATGATCGACGAGTTCCTCGCCGCTGAGCCGCTCGCCCTTTCGGATCGTTTTTGGAGCGGAGTAAATGCCGGCATTGCGCGTAAAAATGTCGCCGGCGAGCATCCGGTTGATCTTGTCGGAGAATTCGAACCAGAAATATGAAGCTACGAGAAAAACCGCGAGAAGCGAAAAAGCCGCGATCGCCAGCGTGACCGGGTTGAAGATGAGCCTTAAGATCCGCCTGAACAGCGTCGGCTTTGGAGCCTTGTACCTGCGGAGCCTCGACGTCTTTCCGGGCGCGGAACGGCGCACATTCCGTCCCTTGTTTCTGACGTTGGCGAATTGTGGCATTATGAGACTTCGATTAGAGTTGGGTAGGTCCGGTTGCTGGAGGGAGGCGCGATCCCGGCGGGTTCCTGATTCGGAACACCCTTAAATTCTATATAGTTTCGGTAACCTAGTCTAGTTCAATCCGGCCGTCCCGCGTTCCGCTCGACGCGCGATTATTTGCGGGACACATGCCTTCATTGGGCCGGCCCGCTCTCCTGCAGCGAATGAACCTGTTCGAGTCATTGTCACCGGACCTCAGGAAGAGGCTGATACTCGCACACGCCGCGATCTTCCTTATGATCGCCGGCGGAACGCTCGGTTACCATTTTATCGAAGGACTCAGCTGGCTCGACGCCATTTACCTGACAACAACGACCGTTACAACGGTCGTTTACGGTGATTATGTCCCGGCCACCGTCGCCGGGAAGGCGTTCACATCCGTATTCATACTGTTCGGCGTTGGAACAGTCCTTTACGCGCTCTCGATCCTTGCCCAGGCATTCATCCGCACGGAGGTGCTCGCGACGCTCGGACACAGGCGGAGAACCAGAGAAATGGAAAAGCTCTCGGACCATTACATAATTTGCGGTGCGGGCCGGGTCGGCCGCCGGGTTATCACCGCGCTTCAGAAGGAAGGGATCCCGCACGTGCTGATCGAACTTGACGAGAAGCGGATCGAGGGACTTGAGGGCACGGAACGCCAGTTCACTATCATCGGCGACGCAACTCTTGAACAGAACCTGATCGAGGCAGGGGTCGAGCGCGCGGCAGGCCTTGCCACCTGCCTTCCGGACGACGCGGCGAACATCTATGTCGTTCTCACGGCGCGCGACCTCAACCGCAACCTACACATCGTTTCCAGAGCGGTCGAAGAGCAGGCCGAAGCGAAGCTGATTCGTGCGGGCGCGAGCCGGGTGATAGCTCCTACGATAATCGGAAGTCTTTCTATGGCGAGGGCGTTGATCAAGCCCGCGATCGCCGATTTTATGGACTCGATCGTCGCGGAGCACCTCGATCTTGTGTTTGAGGAAGTGCCAGTCAATGCCGAGAGTCCGCTGGTCGGAAAAGCGCTGAAAGACACGAATTTGAGCCGCGAACTCAACCTGCTCGTGGTCGCGATCAGGAGGCAGGAGGGCGATATGATCTTTAATCCTTCCGGCAATACGAAGATCGAAGAATGCGACCTGCTCGTCGTGATCGGAAAGGCGGAATCGATGCAGAGGCTCGTAGGCGCGCACGTTTGAGTAAACCGGATACGGAGTTATGAAGTACCTTGTAACGGGCGGCAGCGGTTATCTCGGAACCCACCTCCGGAAGCATTTCGCGGCGAACGATTTCTCCAGGCGATCGAACCGAGACCTGCTCAACCTCTACGACACTCAGACCGCCGCTGATTACGATGTCATCATTCACCTGGCGGCGCATCTCGACAAATCGCCAGATTCCGCCGACGAGACCTTCCTGACGAATGTCGACGGTACGGTCAATCTCCTCAAGAATGTAAAAGAAGGCGCAGTGTTCATCTTCGCCTCGACGAAGGACGTCTACGGACGCTTTGCAGACACTTTCAAGGAAGTCCCGGAAAACTGCCCCACTTTGTATGCCCGCCAGACGGCGCTCGAGTGGTCGAAACTGATCGCCGAACGATATGTCGAGTACTACGCGCACCAAAGAAACTTTCGCTCCTGCATCTTCCGTTTGTCGACGGTCTACGCCCCTCGAAGCGAGGGAAACACGCCTGGCTTTGTCGGCCATTACGCCGAATCGATCGACAAGGGAGAGCCTATACGGCTTCCCGGTGGCGGCGATCCGGTTCGCGATCTGCTGCATGTCGACGATCTGATCTCGGCCTGCGAGGCGTTCCGCGATTCCGTCATCCGGCACGGGCTCTACAATCTCGGAGGCGGCCCGGACAATGCGCTGTCGCTTAAAGATCTTGTTTCGGAGCTTGAAAAGGCATCGGGTCTGCAGGCAGTAATTGACGAAGAAAACCCCCTTCCGGCGCCGACGCCCGCCAGATACGTGTCCGACCTCTCACTTGTGAAGCAGGAGCTCGGGTGGTCACCCGCGATCGAAATGGGAGACGGGCTCCGAACATTGTTCAGGAGACCGGAGGGGCTCATCGCCGGAGAATGAAACTGCTCGTCAGAGGCACGAACTGGATCGGCGACGCCGTGATGTCGGTACCCGCGATGAGGCTCTTGCGGGCGTCTTTTCCTCAGGCGTCGATCGCTCTGGCGACCCAGGAGTGGGCCGAAGGTATCTTCCGGGATGCTGATTTCATTGACGAGATCCTGGTTCTCGAAGCCGGCGGGCACTCGCCAAAGGCCATTCGTTCGCAGGCGAAGCAGTTGAGGCAAGGCGGATTTGACGCTGCGTTGATCTTTACGAATTCATTTGGTTCGGCACTCGTCGCGAGGGCCGCCGGAATCGCCAAACGATTCGGCTACGCGGGTGAAGGCCGCGCGATACTCCTCACAAAAGCATTCCCGAAGCCCGAGTGGAGAAGCGAAAGGCACGAGATCTTCTACTATATCGAACTCGCCGGATCGGCCGCGGCCGAGCTTGGCGTAGAAGCCGCAGCTCTCGATCCCGACGTGTCCATCGCTGTCAGCGAGCCTCGGCGCGAAGAGGCGCGCAAGATGCTGGCCTCGAAGGGCATCGACAGTTCGGCGCCCTTGATCGCTTTCGGCGCAGGTTCGCAGAATTCGCGGGCGAAACGCTGGCTGCCCGAGAGGTTTGCGGCCGTGGCTGACGCCCTTTCGGAAGAAATTGGAGCACAAACGGTTCTTCTGGGCTCAAAGGAAGATCGCGACGCATCGGCCAAGGTTTCGGGCGAAATGAGAACTGGCGCTTTTGACCTGACAGGCGAAACCTCGCTTGAAAAAGCTGTAGCAGTGATCGCGGAGGCGGACCTTCTGATCTCGAACGATATGGGACTGGCTCATGTGGCTTCCGCAGTCGGAACGCCCGTTGTTGCGGTCTTCGGACCGACGAATCACCTTACGACCGCGCCGTGGGGCGGGACGGTGGTCCGCGAACCGGTCGAATGTTCGCCGTGCATGCTCCGCGAATGCCCGATCGATCATCGGTGCATGACGCGCGTCACTCCGGAGATGGTTGTCGAGAAAGCGCTGGCTGGATTGCGAAAGAACTGACGAATATGGAGAAGAAGAAAGCGATCTTTCTGGACAGGGACGGAACGCTGATCGAAGAGGTCGATTTTCTATCGACCGTCGAGGAAACAAAGCTGTTTCCGTTCACGACCGAGGCGTTGCTCTTGCTCAAGGAGGCGGGATTCGAACTCGTCGTCGTTACGAACCAGTCCGGGATCGGTCGCGGATTCTTCGACGCGAAGGCGGTGAACGCGATCCACGAGAAGATACGGCTTGCCCTGAAGGCGGCGGGTATCGAGTTCGCGTCGTTCCATTTCTGCCCGCATCTTCCGGACGCCGGATGCGAATGCCGCAAACCGAACACGGGAATGATCCGGCAGGCGATGGAAGTAAACAGTTACGATATGGGACTCAGCTGGACGATCGGGGACAAGGAACTGGACCTTGGGCTAGGGATCAATGCGGGAACACGAACTGTGTTAGTAAGAACAGGTTACGGCAGTACGACTGAGAAATCACTTGAACTCCAGCCGGACTTCGTAGCCGACGATCTGCTCAATGCTGCCAGGAGGATCGTGGAGATAGGCTAGAACGATGGGAAACTCAAAGGCTCTTTCTAGCGGCCCGCAAAAGACCGCGAATCTCTCAGCCGTACTCTTTTTGTCGATCGCTACTCTTAACGGCGTTTATATTTACTCAAAACACCTGGTCGTTAAGCAGTTGCTCGATCAGGGGTTTGCGGTTGATCCTCCTGCATTTCTTAATGAGCACGTAAGATATTTACTTGTCATTGGAGCAATGGTGCTCTTGCTTGCGATCAGTAGGAAAGCGAGATCTATTTGGTTACAGATCACAGCAGCTCTTGTTCTTGCGATATTGGTCTTACAATGTTTCCTGATTCTCAACTACAAGTTCGATCGCGTTCGATTCTTTGAATACGGTGGTCTTTACGCGAACTTGAGCCTTTTGGGCGACGCGCTCATGCTAGTGCTTGGTATTTACGGCGGCACCGGATTGTTACTAAATTCTTTCAGGAAGGGTTCCGACTAGTGAGAGATATTCACCAAGTTCGCGCACTTATTACGTGACACTTGAAACCTTAAACTTGAGACCTGAAACGGTATCCCTCCCTGACGGTTGCGCTTCAGACACTACTCACCTCTCGCTTCTCACTCCAACGTCGCGACGCGACCAGGGAAATCCGTTGCGACTCACCCCCTGGACTGAAGTCCACTGCCAAACTCAGTGTTCGCTACGCGAAGGAACCGCCTCAGTCCTTACTTCTCAATACCAGTCGTGGCGGGCAAGACCGGCGTCATTCAAACCGGGGTCTGAGATTCTTTCTCATCCATTCCATCCCCTTTATCCCTGTTCTAATCAGTCCGCCCAAAATCATCCTCGATCCGCTCGATGTCATCCTCGCCGAAGTAACTTCCCGTCTGGGTCTCGATAAAAACGAGCGTTTCCCCGCTCAGAGGGTTCTCGACCCGGTGCGCGGTCCCGACCGGTATGTCTACCGATTCCCCGCTTTCAACTAGCATTTCAACACCGTTTAATGTTACCTTAGCGGTGCCACGCACGATAAACCAGTGCTCGGAGCGTTTACCGTGCCGCTGATAACTAAGTCGCTTTTGAGGCAGAACTTCCAGCCTCTTCACCTTGTAATCAGTTCCCTCGTCCAAAACCGTGTAGCTCCCCCAGGGACGCCGGTCAAATTTGTCTTCCATAGTTCTGCTCCGTCCGTCCTAGGAATCTTAAGTAATCCGACCCTGATTCTCAAAAGATGAACACGGAAAAATACCTGCCCGGAAACCTGAGCCTCAATCAGAAGCTTCAGACGCTTGTGATCGGAAGGCTGCTGGCGGTCTTTTTACTGCTGGTCGCAACGTGGGTCTGGAACAGCGGCCATCTGAAGCTTTCCTGGGAAGATTTCCCGCAGGGATTGTTTCTCGTTTTCATCATTTCCGTCGGCCTGACGATCGTATATTTCTTCTTCCTTAGGCTTTCCGAGAGCTACGCCTGGCAGATCCGTACGCAGTTCTTCCTGGACGCATTGCTCGTGACGTGGCTTGTATGGCGGACAGGGGTCCTGAATTCGCCCTACATAACGCTCTACATTATCGTGATCGCCGTCGCAAGCATGTTCCTGAGCGGTAAGCGGACGCTGATCTTCGCTACTTTGTGCGTGCTGCTGTTTACGACACTTGCCGGACTGACCTCGTTTGCGGTGATCGACAGCTTCGCACCGGCGCCCGAGATGTCCAAGGTGATCCAGATCGTAGGCTTTCACGATGTCGCCTTCCTTGTCGTGGGGCTTTTGTCGTCGAAGTTGTCCGAGCGTTACAGTTCCGGCGAGAAACTCCGTGAGACCACCCGCACGCTCGAGAACCTGCGGATGCTCCACGAGAGGATCGTCGAGTCGATCCGCTCGGGGCTGATCACGATCGATCTCGAAGGTAATATATTTACGTTCAATTCGATGGCCGAGGAGATCACGGGCTACAGGGCCTCCGAGATGCGCGGGAGATCGATCTACTATGTGCTCGGCGACATCGGACGCGAGATCGGAATGGCCCTGCGCGCAGGAGCCGAGAACGAGAATCTCCCGCGCCACGAGATGGGCTTCACGACGCCGGACGGTTTTGTGGTCCAGATCGGCTACAGCATTTCGCCGCTGATGTCGGAGAGTGGCGAGAAAACCGGCCTCATCATCACCTTTCAGGACCTCACGGACATAAGAACTATGGAAGAAAGCGTGCGGCGAAAGGACCGGCTCGCCGCCGTGGGGCGCGTCGCCGCGGGCCTCGCGCACGAGATCAGGAACCCTCTTGGCGCGATGCGCGGTGCGATCCAGGTGCTCGAGTCGCAAACGCCGAAGGACTCTTCGCAGGCGAACCTGATGGAGATCATCCTTACAGAGTCGGACAGGCTGAATTCCATCATCACGAATTTCTTGAAATATGCGCGGCCTGCCGCGGTCACTTTCGCCGAGCTCGATGCCTGCGAGGCGATCCGCGACACGCTTACGCTTTTGGAGCACAGCCCGGATGTAAGCGAAAAACACGTCCTGCACAGCAAGCTGCCGGATGGTCCGGTCCTGATGAACGGCGACGTGTCCCAGCTTAAACAGATCTTCTGGAACCTCGCGCGTAACTCGCTGCAGGCGATGCCTAACGGCGGTGAATTCTGCATTAGCCTCGAAAAGAGGCGCAACGGCCGCCTCAGAATAATCTTCTCCGACACGGGCTGCGGAATGCCAAGAGAACAAGTGGAGCAGTTGTTCGAACCATTCTCCAATTCGACGACAGGGGGAACGGGATTGGGGCTCTCGATCGTGTATCAGATCGTCCGCGACCACAACGGCACCATAAGCGTTTCCAGCAAGGAAAACGAAGGCACAAGGATCACGCTCGACCTCCCGGCAGATTACGGAAAGCGGGCCGTTTCGTCTGATACGGCCGCAGCGATCGAACCGGAACCGAGTTCTCCATTGAAAGACTATCTGAACGTGAAACAGAAGAGCGAAGAGGTTTCGCCTTGAAATGAAAGCCTCGTTTTTGTGAGAATAAAGACTTGGGAGCCTTCCCGGCTTCCGATCTTCCAAACGGCCGCCCACGGCCTCTTCCTCAGACCCCGACGACCTTCTCCAGCCATGGCAAAAATTCTCATCGTTGACGACGAACAAAGTTATAGGCAATTACTCGGCGTGGTATTCGAGGGAAGCGGCCACGCGATAAGGACGGCCCGGAACGGCCGCGAAGCGGTCGAGCTTATCCGCGAGGATCCCGCTGATGTCGTGATCTCGGACGTTCGAATGCCGGATATGAACGGGATCGAAATGCTAAGGGAAGCTCGCGAGCTTCTGCCGGACATTGGGGTGATCCTTATGACGGCGTTCGCGACCGTAGACACTGCGAGAGAAGCATTCATTCTCGGAGCCGATGATTTCATACAAAAACCGTTCGATGTCGAGGAACTGAAGCTGATCGTCTCGAAGACGCTCGAGAAGCAAGACCTGATCAAGGAAAACCGTGCTTTCAAGCGCGCCCAGCGTCAGCGCGGGAGCGTAAAGAACATTGTCGGGAATTCGGACAAGATGCAGGCGATCTTCCAGATGATCGAGACGGTCGCCGAAGTTCAGTCGACCGTGCTCGTTTCCGGCGAGTCAGGAACCGGTAAAGAACTTGTCGCACGCGCGATACACGATCTTTCTCCCCGCGCCGAGAAACCTTTCATCTCGATCAACTGCGGTGCGTTCACCGAAACTCTTCTTGAGTCCGAGCTGTTCGGATACGTAAAAGGAGCGTTTACCGGTGCGAACACGAACCGGAAGGGACTTTTCGAGGCTTCGAACGAGGGCACGATCTTTCTGGACGAGATCGGCGAGATGTCGACCGCGATGCAGGTGAAGCTGCTGCGCGTGCTGCAGGAAAGAAAGGTCCGTCCCGTCGGTGCCCACGAAGAGTTCCAGATCGATTCCAGGGTGATCGCCGCGACGAATCGCGATCTGAAATCGATGATCGATGACGGTTCGTTCCGCGAGGACCTCTTCTACCGGATCTCCGTGATCCCGATAAGCCTGCCGCCTTTGAGAGACCGGAAAGAGGACATAAAGGAACTGGCCAATCACTTCGTCAATAAGTTCTGCCATCAGACGGGCCGCGAGATGTCGATCTCTGCGGATGCGATGGAGCTGCTGGAGAAGTATACCTGGCACGGGAACGTGCGCGAACTGGAGCACACGATCGAGCGCGCCGTCGCCCTCGAGCGAGAGAACGAGATTAGGCCGGAAAGGCTGCCGGATCACATAACAAACTACAATCCGGAAAGGATAAGCGCCGAATTCGAGCTGCCCGATTCAGGTATCAACCTGAACAGCCATCTGGGAAATCTGGAAAAGACCTACGTGGTCGAGGCGCTCAAGCGCACCGGCGGCAATCAGACGAAAGCGGCCGAGCTTCTGAAAATGCCCGTACGATCTCTTCGTCACCTTTTGGACAAGCACAGCATACGGTCTCTGGCAGCTCAGATGCGAAGTGCGGGCGACTGACCCCGGGTTCCCTCCCCACTCCCCGTGTTCTGACAAATTCTGTCACACCAACACGACAAAAAACTGTTAAAACGCCCTGTCGAAACGCGAAAAACCCGCTTCCCGGCTGCCCCGCGATCACTCTCAACTCTTTGAATTCTTTACACTTACCGCTCCCGACAGACGGTCTCCCGGAAATGGCACGTGTGTTGTATCTACTAGCCTTGCCTGAGAAAGGGTAGACCAAGACTTCAAACTCTAGGAGATTGTGAAAAAGAAAATGAAAAATCAAAAAGGTTTCTCGCTGATCGAACTTCTGATCGTCGTTGTGATCATCGGCATCATCGCCGCTATCGCTATTCCCAACTTGCTTGCTGCTCGCCGCTCCGCTAACGAAGGATCCTCGATCTCTTCGCTTCGCACGATGCACGGCGCTAACGTTACCTTCCAGTCGACGGCTGGTTCCGGACAGTTCGCAGTTGACATGGCTGCTCTGCAGGCCCAGAACCTGATCGACTCCACGCTGGCCGGCGCTACGGTTGCTGCTTCGGCTAAGAGCGGATACTACTACACCTATAACGGTGCTGGCGTTGCTAACAACCCGTCGACCTTCGACGTTATCTCGCAGCCCTCGACCTCCAGCGGCCTTACGGCTACCGGAACCCGCAACTTCCTGGTTGCCGAGGACGGCGTGATCTACGCTTCGGCTGACGCTGCTACGCTTCCGGCTATCGATGCCACGACGCGTGCGGTCACCAACGCTACCCCGCTTAACAACTAATAACAGGTTGTCTTTCGAGACAAGCTTTGACCACAAGGCAGAATGGGCTTCGTGCCCATTTTGCCTTTTTCATTTGGCACCTGCTTGAGGTAAAATCTTAATCGGTCGGCTTCCCTTTTCAGCCATCCTCTTTCACCCGGCCGAATCCGTTACATCCTGAAGATTCCCTATGCTCCGCAACATTTTCGCGATCGCAAGGAACACCTTTCGTGAAGCCGTACGCGACCGGGTCCTTTACAACCTGGTCGTTTTCGTACTTCTGATAACCGGTTGCGCCGTTTTCCTCGGGGACCTGACGGCCGGAAACGAGGACCGCACCGTTACGAACATCGGATTGAGCGCGATGCTCCTGTTCGGTGTCTTCATAGCGATCTTCGTAGGTGTCTCGCTCGTGTCGAAGGAGATCGAGAAACGCACGCTTTACACGATCTTCTCGAAGCCGATCGGGAGAGGCGAATTCATAGTCGGAAAGTACGTCGGGCTTTGCCTGACCCTATTGGTCAACGTATTGATTATGGGCGCCGGTGTTTCGATAGCTCTCGCCTATATCGGCGCGTCCGGACTTGCCGCTTCCGTGTGGGGTGCGATCCTTCTGATCTATCTCGAACTCACTATCGTGACGGGAGTCGCCATACTCTTCTCGTCGTTCTCGACGCCGACGCTTTCGGCACTTCTTACGTTCCTTGTCTGGGTGATCGGACATTTCAGCGCATCGCTCAGAGACCTTGCGGAAGGCCTGGGGTCGGACGCGGCACGATGGCTCTTCGGATTTATTTACTACGTCTTCCCGAATCTCTCACATTACGAATTCGTGACACTTGCCGCGAGAGGCGAGGTGCCGCCTGTTTCCTACATTGGAGGGGCGGCGCTTTACGCAATCGTCTTCAACGCCATCCTGCTGGCGATCACGATCGTGATATTCCGGCGCAGGAACCTGAAATAGCGGCGCGATGAGACTCTCAAGATCCAGCGAATTTCTGGCGCTAGCCGCGATCCTTGTCGCGGGATTCCTCTCCGTTTACGCGTTAAGCGACCGGCTCGCCGAATCGAAGCCGGTACTGCCGGAGACCTACGAAGACGAAGACCTTTCACTGCAGGGAGAGAAACTCAAAGGCTTCGCATTCGGATTTGAGGGCCTGATCGCCGACTGGTACTGGATGCGCTCGCTCCAGTACATCGGCGACAAATTCATAAAGGCGAGCGATCAGACGATCAGCCTCGACGACCTCAAGCCCCTGAATCCCAGGCTCCTGTATCCGCTTCTCGACAACGCTTCCACTCTCGATCCGCAATTCATGGCGGTCTATGCCTACGGCGCCACCGTCCTGCCCGCGATCGATGCGGAAGAGGCGATCGCGATAGCGAAAAAAGGTATCGAGAACAATCCGGACGAATGGCGTTTGTATCATTACCTGGGATTCATCTACTGGCGGCTGGAACGGTATGAAGAGGCAGCCGATACGTACGAGCGAGGTTCGAAAATTGAAGGAGCCGCGCCGTTTATGACGCTGATGGCCGCACGCATGCGGGGCGACGCTGGCAGCCTGGACACTGCCCGGGCTATCTACAGGCAGGTTTACGAAGAGGCGCGCGATTCGCAGTCGAAGGAGAACGCAAGGCTTCGGCTTTTGCAGATGGACTTTTTCGAGGAGCGCGAGATTATCCGCCAGGCACTGACGGAGTACAGGCAGGCGAACGGAAGATGCCCGGCGAGATGGAGGGATGTGACCCCTCTTCTGGCCTCGAAGAGCCTTCCTGACGGACGCGAGTTTCGAGCCGACCCCGAAGGAAACCTTGTCGATCCGAGCGATGCGGCTTATCTGCTTGTGGATACCGAAGGCAGATGCGATGTCTCGCTTGACCGCGAAAAGACGAACATCCCTCTCAAATGACGAATGAAAAAGCCAGATCGGGACAGGCGGTAAAGGTGCTCGCGATCGCGGGCTTCGCCGTTCTGGCCGTCGCTTCGGCGGCCTGGAGCGGGATACCGTACGGCAACGATCTCACGCAGCATTACCAGTTCGCCGCCACTGTGAGCGAGGCTCTCGCAAGGGGCGAGTACTATCCTTCGCTCTCGCCGGAGGCGAACGGAGGCGTCGGCGATTACGGATTCCGCTTCTATCCTCCTCTGGCCTACTATGCTCTCGCGCTTGCCTTCAAGGTCATCGGAAGCTGGTTCTGGGCGAGCATCGTGGCTTTTTTCGCCGTGTTTTTCGCGGGCGAACTCGGGATCTATCTATGGGTTAGAGACGACTTCACGGATAGCCAGGCGCTGATCGCCGCAGCTTTGTTCGTGTTCGCCCCGTACCATCTGAATCAGATCTACAACAATTTCCTTTTCGCCGAGTTCGCCGCAAGCGCGGTGATCCCCTTCTGTTTTCTTTTTCTGCACAGGACCGCGAAGGAGCCGTCGGTAAGGTCGGCTGCAGGGCTCGCGTTGTGCTACGGCCTGCTGATCGTGACGCATCTGCCGTCGTTGATCTTCTGCTCGATCGCCTTCGCAGTGTACGGTCTGGTCGTGATGTACCGCTGCAGGACCTTTCTCAAGGCCGTACCGGCACTTGCCGGCGCGGTAGGATTGTCGATCGCCGCGACATCGTTTTACTGGATCAAACTGGTTACGGAACTCGAATGGCTGAACCACGCCGACAGCGAGTACTTCTCGAACATTTACGGATACGCAAACAACTTCCTTCTGAATCCGGGCAGCATTGCCAATGCGGGCGACGACGTGCTGGCGATCTGGATGGGCGATCTGATGCTTCTGGCGATGTTTGTCGTCGCGATCCCGACGATCGTCCTGCTTTTCCGCGAGAAGGAACGCGCCAGGCCCGCGATCGCAGCCAGCCTTTCGGCGGCCCTGTGCGCCGTGTTTATGGCGTCGATCCTGAGCAAGCCGCTTTGGGACTATGTCGGTTTCCTGCAGACCATTCAGTTCCCCTGGCGCTGGATGGGGGTAGTTTCGGCCGCAGGCGCTGTCTTTGCTTCATACGGGATTCACAGAGCAACGCAAAAAGAAGCGAAGGACCCGGGCGTTCTTCTTAAGGCCGTGGTGGCAGTAGGCGCATTGATATTCACCGTGTCCGCCGTCTTTATCACGAAACAGTCGGTTTTCATTTCGTCGGGCGATTTTACGAACGAAAAAGTGAGCGCTATGCTCTCCGACCCGAGCCGCGACTGCTGGTGGACCGTCTGGGCGAAGGATGGATTCTACAGGCTTGGCGGGAACAAGGTCACGGCCAAAGGGCGCGGACTTCGGGTCCGTCGTTGGGACACGCTTGAAAAGCAGGTTGGATTTGCGCCCGGCCCTGAAACCGAGACGGTGGTCGCGGTGCAGTTCTATCCGCACTGGCGCGCTTTTGCAGATGACAGGCAGATCGAGACGTCGCCGACCGAGGAAGGGCTTCTTAGACTGACCGTGCCGAGAAATGTCACGTCCGTGACCCTCAGATTTCGCGAAGCAGATGCGGTGCGTGCGGCCGCCGTCGTTTCGGCATCCGCGTTCGCTTTGATCGCCTTCACGCTCGTCATTGTTCTCGTTAGAGAAACATTCCGCCGCAGCCGCAAAGAAGAGCCGACAAGGCGCCGCCTAAACGAATAGGGACGATTATGGAAAACGTCATAGAGATCCAGAGGCTTACCAAGGACTACGAAAAAGGCTTCCTGAAAAAGAAAAAGATCAGGGCTCTCGACGGCCTCGACCTGAAGGTTGCACCCGGCCAGATCTTCGGCTTCCTGGGCGGCAACGGAGCGGGCAAGACCACGACGATCAAGATCCTTATGGGCCTGATCTTCCCGACAGGGGGTTCGGCGAAGATCCTCGGCGCGGACATATCGGACGTCAGGGTCCATTCGAGGATCGGCTATTGTCCGGAGAACCCTTACTTCTACGACTACTTGAAAGCGAGCGAGCTTATGGATTACTTCGGGCGCCTGTTCGGGCTCGATGCCGCGAAGCGCAAGGCGGTGACGGAAGAGCTCCTTACGAAGGTCGGGCTAGAGGAAAAGAACTGGAACCGGCAGCTTCGGAAGTTCTCGAAGGGAATGCTTCAGAGGGTGGGGATCGCGCAAAGCCTGGTCAACGATCCCGAACTGGTCGTGCTCGACGAGCCTATGAGCGGGCTCGATCCGGTCGGGCGGCGTGAGATCCGCGAATTGATCGCGGGGCTCAGGCAATCCGGAAAGACGGTGTTCATGTCGTCGCACATCCTTTCCGACATCGAGGCGCTTTGCGACAACGTGGCGATCCTTCGTGAAGGCAAGCTGGTCGCGACTGGCAGGCTCGATGAGCTCCTGGCTTCCGAGGACGACGAAAGGATCTTTGAGATAAGCGCGAATGGCGTCGAGGCAGTCGGGCTGATCCGGATCCCGGAGATTGTCAGCGGCGCGGTGGTAACGGAAACTCCTTCGGGTGCGAGCATTCAGGTCGCCGGCGACGAACACCTTGCGACGGTGGTTGCGGAGATCAAGAAAGCGGGCGGGAATGTGGTTTCCGTCCAGCCGGTCCGGCAGTCGCTTGAAGAGTTGTTCGTGAAGGAAACAGCGGAATCGTGAGTAGTGAGGTACCGCGAACTTTAGTTTGCGCCGCGCGAAAGCGCGGGAGAAGCCGACTGAAGCGCATCGTACTTTCAGTTCGATTCCTGGCTTACGACTAAAGGCGCCGGGGCTGTCTCAAAAGTCCGCTTCATCCTTTAAAAATAGCATTGTAAAATATTGGGCATGAAGAACAGGGCAGTCGTATTCAAACATTACGATCAGAACCAGCCGATGCTGTTGCCGCCGAGCCTCG
>JAGFIQ010000067.1 GCA_024103495.1 Aridibacter famidurans | reverse complement strand
CAGGTTTCCTTCGATGAACTCCGGGAGCTCGGCGAAACTCCCTGTCGAGGGGTCGACGGCGCCCCTGAACCTGCCGACCTCCACCTCGTAACCGTTTCGTGTGTCCAGTACGAAGGTCTCCGGGTCCGAGATCAGTCGGTTCCATTCATCCGGATCGACGTGGGTGCCTTTTCCGAGGCCGAGATCCACTACTTTCCGAAGCGTAACGATCTCGCGCTTGATCTTGACCTTCCTTCGCTTGAACGGTACCTTGTCGTGATAGGAATTCTTGACGTCAAGATAAGTCCCGAAGACGGTCTCCGCTTCACGCAGGAAATGATCGATGCCGTCGGTAGGCCCGCTCACCGACCCGTTAAAGCCTTCTTCCGCGATTATTACCGTCCCGCTGACGGAGAACCTTTCCATAGCCGAAAGCAGCCTTTGCCGAAGTTGTTCGAGCCCTTCAAGCGGTCTGAACTCGTAGAAAGCCGCTATCCTGTATGCATCGTCCGACATATCTCAACCGCCAAGCACATCGCCGGCCTTTATCGCCGTGCCGTTTAGGAATTCCTCGACTCTCATCCTCCGCTTGCCTTCCTGCTGGATCTCCTCTACCGACAGAGCTGTGCCTTCCCCGCAGCCGATCACAAGCCGCCCTTCGTCGGCTTTCAGGACCGTACCGGGATCCTTTTTCGACGTGTGATCGACTACCGGCCTGCATTTCCAAATCGTGAGCCTTCCGTATGGGGAGGATGTGTAGCTTCGCGGGAACGGCTGAAAGCCGCGGACGCGCCTCTCGATATCGGCCGCGTCCGAGGACCATTTGATCCGGCCGTCCTCTTTGGTCATCAACGGCGCGTACGAGGCATTTGATTCGTCCTGCTTCCCGGGCTTTATCTTGTCGATGCCGGCAAGTGTTTCGACGATCAGTTCGGCGCCTATGTGGGCAAGCCTCCCGGTGAGCTGGTCGGCCGTCTCGTCTTCGGCGATCGGCGTTTCCTTCTGAAGAAGTACGTCGCCGGTATCGAGCCCTTCGTCCATCATCATCGTCGTCACGCCGGTCACATCCTCGCCGTTCACGACTGCCCAGTTCACGGGTGCCGCACCTCGATATTTCGGAAGCAAAGAGAAATGGACGTTGATGCAGCCGCGCGGATACGCCTCCAGGAACGCCCTCGGCAAGATTTTTCCATAGGCGACCACAACCGCTGCCTCAGCCCCGTGGGACGAAAACCGCTCGGCCGCCTCTTTGTTCTTGATCTTTTCCGGTTGCAGAACAGGAATGCCTTTCTCCTGGGCATAGGCCTTTACGGGAGGCGGCGTCATCTGCTTGCCGCGGCCGGCACGCCTGTCAGGCTGCGTCCAGACGGCAACAACCTCGTGACCAGCTTCGACCAGCGCCGCGAGCGATGGCACCGCAACAGCAGGGGTTCCCATAAACACAAGCTTCATATCCTATCTTGAGACGACGCTTACGTTGGGAGGAATCAGTTTCCTTTCATCCAGCCTCATCGCCTCACGCATTACATAGTAGATCCAGTTCTGTTCCATCACTCCGCGGATCATCCACGCGTTCACCCCGTCGGCGAAGATCGGGACGTCCTCTCCGGCGTGTGTTTCCGAATTCAGGGGAACGATCGCTTCCTGTATGTAGTCCGGGTCCGTCACTTTATCCTGATCGAGATCCGGCCGTACACCCCGGCCGCCACCCGGTCCGTTACCGTAACCGAGTGCAGTGAAGGGCTTGCCGTCCTTGTCTTTTGCAGGTTCGTTCGCCTCCCCGCCCTCGTCCTGAACCCCGCGAGTAAGCCCGAGGATGTTGTTTCCGCGCTCCGAATAGCCGGCAATGATCAGCGTGTGGCTGTGGTCGGCGGTGACGATGATCAATGTGTCATCTAGGTCCACCTTCTTCCGAGCCGTCTCAACTGCTCTCGAAAGCTCGACAGTCTCGTCCAACGCACGGAACGCGTTGCCGTCGTGATGAGCGTGGTCGATCCTCCCCGCTTCGACCATCAAAAAGTATCCCTTGTCGTTTCGCGAGAGGATGTCGATCGCCTTTTCAGTCATTTCCGAAAGAGACGGCTCGTTCCCGCCGGTCCGACGCCGGTCGTACTCGTACTGCATGTGCGATCGCTCGAACAGACCGAGCACCGGCCCCGTCTTTTTCGCGTCTATGGCGTTAAACTGCTCACGGTTCCAGACGAAGGCCCCATTCCGGTTCTTCGCGGTCCATTCACTCGAAAGGTCGCGGCCGTCAAGGCGACGTCCCCGGCTTCCCTCATTCTCGGGATCGGCCGTCCCCTCGGGCAAGAAATACGACCGTCCGCCTCCGAGAGCCACATCGATCCCGTTACCGTACGGAAACTCGATCAGCTGACGCGCGATGTCCGGGAATCCGTCCTCCCAGGCCTTGGGGGCCCACCGCTTGATCTCTGCATCGCTTTCCCAGTTCCTGTCGGGCGTGTGCGAATATGTCGCCGCCGGAGTCGCGTGGGTCAGCCGGGCGGTCGTTACGATCCCTGTCGAGCGCCCGCTGAGCTCGGCAAGCTCGAGGATCGTCGGCGTCTCGCGCCCTTTCACGCTGGTGTGGTCGCTTCTGACAGCGTTCTGATCGACGGAAACGACACCCTCGATCGTCTTGATCCCGGTCACGATGGCGACCATTGTCGGCGCCGAGTCCGAAGTTTGCTGGTTAACGCTGTAGGTCTTGGAAAAAGCGCTGAAAGGAAAGTTCTCGAAGCTCAGCGAATTCTCTTCGCCGCTTTCCCCCAATTGCTGACCCGCAAGGATCCTGGCCGCGGTCACGGTCGCGATCCCCATTCCGTCGCCAATAAAGAGGATGACGTTCTTGGCCTTGCCCCGCCTGAGCTTCGTCTTCTTCACCCGGTCGATCATCTCCAGGCCGTCCCTGCGCCACGTCTCGCGTGTCTCGACGCGCTTGGTCGGGAACCGTACCGTGCTGCTTTGCGAAAGCGCGGCGATCGGCGACAGAAGCG
This sequence comes from Aridibacter famidurans, assembly GCA_024103495.1. GTDB lineage: Bacteria > Acidobacteriota > Blastocatellia > Pyrinomonadales > Pyrinomonadaceae > Aridibacter > Aridibacter famidurans. Next base: position 29,419 of record JAGFIQ010000067.1, on the reverse strand, counting down.
CCAGGAGGCCCAGGAGGGCGAAGGACTTGGATTTGTACGCTTTCATTTCAGATAGTTCAAAAACAGAGGACAGACCAGGCGATCCTTCACCCGATCTGCCCTCAGCCGTTTCATTTCAAACTAGACCTTCTGGGAAACCGATTTCGCCTGCATGAACTGCAGCAGGTATTCCCTGCCGCCTGCTTTCGAATCGGTCCCGCTCATATTGAATCCGCCGAACGGATGTACGCCGACCAAAGCGCCGGTGCATTTCCGGTTCAAATACAGGTTGCCAACGTGGAACTCGTTCTTCGCGCGCTCGAGCTTCGACTGGTCGGCGGAGTAAACGGCGCCGGTCAGACCGAACTCGGTATCGTTCGCGATCTCGAGCGCGTGGTCGTAATCCCTTGCCTTTATCACAGCCAGCACCGGAGCGAAGATCTCCTCCTGTTCGATCGTGGCCATCGGCTCTACGCCGTCGATGATCGTGGGCTCGATAAAGAACCCCTGCTCGTCGCTTCCCGAGCCGCCCGCAACTATCTCGCCGCCTTCGTCCACGCCGATCTTCACGTATTTCAGGGTAGTGTCGTACGCCTTCTTGTTGATCACGGCGCCCATGTTCGTGTCGCCTTCGGTCGGCTGGCCGACCTTCAGCTCCTTCGTAAGGGAAACGACCTTCTCGAGAAGTTCCTCGTGAACGCTCTCATCAACGATCAGGCGTGAACACGCGGAGCATTTCTGCCCCTGGAAACCGAATGCCGCCTGGACAATGCCCTGGGCAGCCGAATCGAGGTCCGCGTCGTCGGCGACGATGATCGCGTCCTTGCCTCCCATCTCGGCGACGACACGCTTGATCCAGATCTGGCCCTCGCGGGTCTTCGCCGCTTCCTCGTTGATGTGCAAGCCGACCTGCTTCGAACCCGTGAAAGAGATGAAGCGCGTCTTCGGATGCGTTACCATCGCCTCTCCGGTCTTTGCGCTTCCGGTCACAAAGTTCACGACGCCTGCCGGAAGCCCGACCTTTTCAAGCACCTCGACGAACTTGACCGCGATCGTCGGCGAATCAGAGGAAGGCTTGAGAACTACCGTGTTTCCCGCGACAAATGCCGCGGAGGTCATTCCGACCATGATCGCGAGCGGGAAATTCCAGGGCGGTATGATCGCGCCTACTCCCAGGGGAATGTACTCGAGAGCGTTGTCCTCGCCCTCGATCTTCGTCACCGGCTGGGGCTTCGACCAGCGGATCATTTCGCGTCCGTAGAACTCCAGAAAGTCGATCGCCTCTGCCGTGTCGCCGTCCGCTTCCGCCCAGGTCTTGCTCGTCTCGAAGACCATCCACGCGCTGAAGTAGTGCTTGCGCTGACGGATGATGTCCGCGGCTCTGAAGAGGTATTCCGCACGCTCTTCGGCAGGGACGTTCTTCCAGGTCTTGAATGCTTCAGCGGCCGCCGATATCGCCTTGCCGACGAGATCGTCCGCGTCGGTGTCCCCTTCCGGGAAAATTCCGACCACCTGCTCCTTGTCTGCGGGGTTGCGGCTTTCGAACTTGCTGTCGAGAGTGATCCATTCGCCGTCGACCCAGTTCTTGTACTCCCTTCCGAGCTCCGACCGGACCTGCTCGATCGCCTCGCGCATCGCCTCAGCGTTCTCCGGTTTCGAGAAATCGGTGAACGGCTCGTTCCTGAATTCGTCTGTCGTTCTCTGTGTCTGCATCTTTATAATCCGCCTGTATTAATTCAAGGTTAAACCCACTCGCCTGCGTACCTGAACCGCCTGATCTTCCGCTTTGCCATCTCGCGCTTGAGCGCGGACATACGGTCGAGAAAGACGATGCCGTCACAATGATCGGTTTCGTGAAGGACGCATCGCGCCGGCAGTTCCGTTAGATCAAGTTCCCTCTCCTCGCCGCCCGTGTCCTGAAAGCGCACGACCGTCCGCATCTCCCGTTTTACCTTCGTGAATATGCCGGGAAAAGAAAGGCATCCTTCCTCGCCGTACTGCTCGCCTTCGACGGCAAGGATCTCCGGGTTAATAAGGGCGACCTTCTGCGAAGGGTCATCGCCTCCCGAGCAATCCATCACGAAAAGCCGCTTCGACACGCCGACCTGCGGCGCCGCAAGCCCCACTCCGCCTGCCGAGTACATCGTCTCGAACATGTCCGAGACAAGCCTTTCCAGTTCCCGGCCGAAGTCTTCCTCACCCACCGGCTTCCCTACTTCAAGAAGCACGGGGTCCGGATAGTGCACGATGTTCAAAAGCGGCATCTTTTTATTCTATAGCCGATGCGGCCTCAGGTAAATCCGCGCCCGACACTGTCTTCGTCCACTCGCAGAGCGTCTTGATGTCGCTCTCCGAAAGTCCGGCGTCCCAATGGATCCAGAGATATTGAGGATGCGGCATATGCCGTTCGGTCACTTCCTCGCAGATCTCCTCGAGTTTCCTCTGCCTTCGCTCCTCGGAATAGGTTCCCCACTCGCTGAAGTTCAGTTCCTCCCGTCCGTGATTCACGTGCTCTATCACCGACCAGGACATCGGCGCGACATTCGAGTACCAGGGCCAGCTCGTCGAGTTACTGTGACAGTCGTTGCACGAACGTTCCAGGATCGAGTTCACGTCGCCGGGAACGCTCGCACTCGCTTGCAGGGTCGATTCGCTGTTCACGGGCGGGTTCGTCCTCTCAGGCCGGACAAACTGTATTCCCACGACCGCCAGAAGAATTACCGCGGCGATGATCTTGAGTGCCGTTTTCATATGGTCTTCAATTTCCCGCGTACGCGACCCTCCAGATCTTGTTGGCTCCGTCGTCGGTGATAAGCATCGAGCCGTCCTTCAGCACAACAAGGCCAACCGGCCGGCCCCAGACCTCGGTCGACGAAGAGTCGGGAAGCCAACCCGTGAGGAAGTCCTCGTATGCATTGTCGACCGGCTTGCCGTTTTCGTCGAAGGGTATACGGACGATCTTGTATCCGGTCAGTGGATCCCGGTTCCAAGAGCCGTGGAAGGCGACGAACGCGTCTCCCCTGTACTCTTCGGGGAACATCTTCCCTTCGTAAAAGACCATTCCGAGCGCCGCCGAGTGCGATTCCACGAGGACGTCAGGCACGATCACCGTCTCGAGATGCTCGGGTTTCACATCGTCTTTCCTGCGCGGATCGACATTCTTCCCGATGTAAACATAGGGCCAGCCGTAGAATCCTCCTTCCTTGACCGACGTGACGTAGTCGGGAACCAGGTTGTGGCCAAGTCCGTCGCGTTCGTTCACCGCCGTCCAGAGCTCGCCGGTGACGGGATTGAACGCGACTCCGACCGGGTTCCGGATTCCGCTAGCGAATACCTTGTGGTTCTTTCCGTCGACGTCGTAGACCGAGATCGCCGCCCTCCGAGGATCCGGTTCGACCGACACGTTGCTCTCCGATCCTACGGTGACATAGAGCTTCTTTCCGTCCGGCGAAAAGATCAGGTTCCGAGTCCAGTGCTGGCGGTAACCCTGTCCGGGCAGGTCGATGATCTTCTCCGGCGAGCCTTCAGCCTTCAGCTGACCGCTCTTGTATCGGAACCTGACGACCGAGCTCGTGTTCGCGACATAGAACCACCCGTCGCGAAAGGCCATTCCGAACGGCTGCGTGACATCGTCCGTGAACACCGTGTTCTGATCCGCCCGGCCGTCACCGTTCGTGTCGCGCAGCACGATTATCTTGTTGGCGAAAGAATCCGAAACAAAGACGTCGCCGTTCGGCGCCTCGGCCATCATTCTAGGGTTCCTGAAGATGCCTTCCGCGTAGACATTCACGGTGAACCCTTTCGGAAGGTTCAGCGCCGCGCCTTCGGGCCTTTCGACCTTACGTGACGATCGACGCACGCTTTCCGTCGCGAACGGCTCGGGCATCTCGCCGGGCTTGATGCTGTGGCGCTCGGCCTTTTCAAAATGCTTCACCGGCACGTCGCCGGCCGAGGTCTTGATTTCGGTCTGCGCGCAGGCGGCGGAAACGATAGTAAGCGAAGCGAATATCGTCGAAAACAGGCGTATTTTCATCTGTGTTATTCTTGCTTTTTTATGTCCGGATCTGGATTGTCGTTACTCAAGAATACACATCAGGCTGAGCCTTCCACAAGCGAACTGGGAGCGGAAGGCGAGCGCCTTGCTGCCGAATACCTCTCGCGGCGCGGAATCGACCTCGTGTGCAGGAATTTCCGCGTCCCCGTCGGAAGGAACCGCTCCGGCGCGAGGATCACCGGTGAGATCGACCTTGTCGCGATGGACGGCGATACGATCTGCTTCATAGAGGTGAAAACGCGCTCCGGGCCCGCATTCGGAGGGCCCTTGTCCGCGGTGGACGTGCGAAAACAGAGGCAGATCTCGCGGGTCGCGAGGATCTACCGGAAGATATTCGGCCTCGAAGCAGCTCACTTTCGGTATGACGCCGTCGGCGTCTCGCTTCTTCCCGAAAGTAAGCCCGAAATCGAACATCGGAAGGCATTTTGGGACGAATCAGTCTTCAGAAAGAAGCGCTGGGCAGGTGAAGGCTGAGGGCCTCGGAACCGCGAGGCCGGGCCGGGCGTATCCCGGTCTGTTCACACAACGAATCAAACAGTTAAGAAAACAGGAGTCGAAATGTTAAGAGCACTGACAGTTATTGCGATTGGAGTAGTTTTTATGACGATTTCCGCCTCGAAGGCGACCGCGCAGCTTCCGGAACTGATCGACCGAGAGGTCTTCTTCGGAAATCCGGAGATCTCCGGCGCCCAGATCTCGCCCGACGGAAAGTTCGTGTCCTTTATGAAGCCCTACAAGGACACCAGGAATGTCTGGGTCAAGGGCGTCAACGAGCCATTCGAAAAGGCGAGGCTTCTGACCGAAGAGACGAAACGGCCGATCGGGGGATATTTCTGGAGCCGCGATTCGAAGTACGTTCTTTTTGTGAAGGACAACGGCGGTGACGAGAACTTCAATGTTTACGCGGTCGATCCTTCCGCTTCCCCGGCGGCTGGAGCGGCCGCCCCGGAGGCGAGAAACATCACCGCGGGAGAGAACGTGCGGGCGATCATACAATCCGTCCCGCGGTCGGAACCGGACTTCATCTACGTCGGACTCAACGACCGCGATCCCGCCTGGCACGACATATACAAGGTCAGCATCTCGACCGGCGCGAAAACCCTGGTCCTGAAGAACGAGAACCGTCTTCAGGGGCTGATCTTCGACAACGACGACAAGATAAGGCTTTCGGTCAGGGCGGCTCAGAACGGAGACACCGAGATCCTCTCTCTTGACGGCGAATCGCCGGAGCTCATTTACAGCTGCAACGTGTTCGAGACCTGCTCGCCCGTCCGTTTCCACAAGGACAACAAGCGCTTCTATATGCAGACGAACAAGGGCGACCGCGACCTCGTTCAGCTGGTGCTTTTTGATCCCGCGAACAAAAAGGAGACCTTTGTCGAACAGGATCCGAAGAAGAAGGTCGATTTCGGATCGGCGGTCTTCAGCGACGTGACGGACGAGCTTGTCGTGACGGCTTACCAGGACGACAAGGTCCGACTGTACTTTCACGACAAGGAGTTCGAGAAGGACTACCGATGGCTCGAGAAACAGCTTCCGGAAATGGAGATCAATCTCGGGGCCTCCACCACAGACGAAAAGAAGTGGATCGTGAGCGCGACAAGCGATGTGGAGCCGGGCAGGACGTACATTTTCGACAGGAAGTCGCGAAAGCTCGATCAGCAGTACAGGATCCGCGAGAACCTGCCGCGGGAGGCGCTCGCTGAAATGAAGGCCATCTCGTACAAGTCGTCCGACGGGCTTGAGATACCCGCTTATCTCACGGTTCCGAAAGGCGTCGAAGCAAAGAACCTTCCTCTGGTAGTTTTCCCGCACGGCGGACCCTGGGGACGCGACGGCTGGGGCTACGACACCTACGCGCAGTTCCTTGCGAATCGAGGCTATGCCGTTCTGCAGCCTAACTTCCGCGCATCGACCGGGTACGGCAAGAAGTTTCTCGACGCGGGAAACAAGGAATGGGGCGATCTTATGCAGGACGACATCACCTGGGGGGTCAAGCACCTTGTCGACAAGGGGATCGTGGACGCCAAGCGTGTTGGGATCATGGGCGGAAGCTACGGCGGTTATGCGACGCTCGCCGGCGTGACCTTCACGCCTGACCTGTATGCGGCGGCGGTCGCGATCGTCGCGCCCTCCAACTTGATCACGCTTCTGGACGCGATACCTCCGTACTGGGAGGGATTTAGGAAGGTGTTCTACGAACGTATGGGAGATCCGAATACGGAAGAGGGGAAAGAGCAGTTGATCCGGCAGTCGCCTTTGACGCACGCCGATAAGATCAAGACCCCTTTGCTCGTTGTGCAGGGCGCGAACGATCCCCGGGTCAACAAACGCGAATCGGACCAGATCGTGATCGCGCTCAGGGACAGAAACTATCCGGTCGAGTACATCGTCGCGCCTGACGAAGGACACGGCTTCGCGAGACCCGTGAACAACATGGCGATGATCGCCGCTGCGGAGAAGTTCCTTGCGAAACACCTTGGCGGCCGGTATCAGGCGTCGATGACCGATCCCGTATCGAAACGCCTCGCCGAGATCACGGTCGATCCGAAAGATGTTACGCTTTCGGGCGCAATGGCGGACGGCGATGGCGCCGCGGTCACGATCAACGGAAAATGGAGCATGACCGCGGACGCGGGCGGGCAGGTCGTTCCGGTTTCGGTAGAGTTCTTCCAGAACAAAGGCGACTTCACGGGAACGATATCGACACCGTACGGAGACGGCAAGTTCGAGAACGGAAAGGTGAGCGGAAAGAACGTCAGCGGAACGATAAAGATGGACTTTCAAGGTCAGCCGCTTGAACTGAAACTGCTGGGAAGCGTGGAAGGCGACAAGATGACCGGCTCGATGGAAGGAGCGGGCGTCCCTCCGGTGGTCTTCTCGGCGACGAAGATCAAGGAGTAAGATCCCGGATCGTCGAATAGGAAAGGCGGCCGTTTTCGGGCCGCCTTTTTCATTTTCCGCTCCTGGGCTGGCTCGCGTCGGTCAGGACTACGAAATCACCGATCCCCTTGTGTTTCGCCTGATCGAACGTCCCGTAATCCTTCTCGTAACGGATCGTGACGACCAGGGAATCGGCCTTTTTTCTGTACTTCGCAAGATGCTCCGGAGTGCCGAGGCGGGATTCCGTGTGAAAGCTCCCGTTCAGATGGACGACGAGGGCGTTCTTGTTCTTCTTCAGGTGCCGCGAGATCCGCCAGGCCATCGTGGCGTCCCAGAGCGTCTGGGATTCGAGGATGTTGTCGATCCGGCTGGACCCGCCCGATGCCGCCGGCATCGCTGACATGAGGTTCCTGAACTTAGCGGAGTATGCTTCCGAGGATTCACCGAACGGCAAGGGAGCAAGCGTCTTTTTGGCCTGCTTCGAAAGCGAATCGAGCGAACTCCGGCCGTTTCTTGACACCATGTTCACGTATCTTCTGGGCGCGTTCGCGGCGATAACTGGAAGCCGGTTCTCCTTGGCGAATTCGACCAGAGGCCGGTAATCGGTCTTGTAGTTCTTCCAGGGCCTCCCCGAGGCGAGAAAGTGGTCTTCTGTGATCTTGCCTGAAAGGTACTCGTCGAGAATGTACTGTACATCGCTCTCGAACATCTCCAGCGAAAGCGCGACATTGCGTTTACCCTTGTACTTCTCGTATGCGGCGCGGAACACTTCCGCCTGAAACGCGTGCCCTACGGAATCATCATGATACTCGCCGAGGAAGACGACATCCGCCGCTCCCAGGCGCGAAATGAGCTCCTCGAACGTCAGTCGGCTCCCTTCGCCGTCAAATATCGTGTAGAGCTTCGAGCTTTCCACCTGTCCGTTTACCGCCATTGCCGCAAAAAGCGCCGCGATCATCGCCGCGATCAAAATCTTCATCTTCCCTCTCCGAGATCGTTTTGAACAAGATTACCAAGAAAACAAAAGGGACGCACCGATGGAGGCGCGTCCCTTTCGATCCACCCCCAAACGGGCGTCAGCGGTCGAACTCGATGCGAGTGCCGAACACGAACGATCTCCCCCTCGCGGGCGCGAGGACGAACTGCTCGTTGTACCGTTCGCCAAAGATGTTGGTGATTCCGCCGTTGAAAGACATCCTCCAGTTCTCCCGTCGGTAAACATAGCCGCCCCGGAGATCGCTGACCTTGAATCCGGGTTCCGGGCCTCCGTTGACGTCGAGGAAGGATTCCGAAAGCCTTTCCTGTTCGGCGACGAGCCGGGTCGACCAATCGACAAAGTAGTTGCTGCCGAGGTTCTCCCAACGCACGGTGAACACCGCTTTCAGAGGCGTGATCGCGTTGAGCGGCTCGCCCTCGGTGAGGTTGTCGCCGCGGAGGTAAGAGACGTTTCCTCCGGGGGTCAGGAATCCGAACCCAAGTCTTAGGGGAACTTCGACCTCGGCTTCGAACCCCTGGATCCGAACGCGGTCCAGATTCACCGTCTGGTAGACCTGAAGAAAGGAACTGCCGCTCGGGATCTCGATCGGGTCTCCGTTCCTGTCAAACGCGAGTTCGCTCGAAAGGAAGTTCTTGTACGAGTTGCGAAAATATGTGATCGATGCCGCAACGCTGGAATTCCGGAACCGGAGACCTGTATCGAAGTTGACTCCGCTTTCGGGCTCGAGGTTCGGATTCCCCACTACGAAGCCCTCCGCCGATCCCAAGTCGGTAAAGAATCTCTCGAAGATATTGGGAACTCTGAACGAACGTCCTATGCGGGCGGTGACACTCAGTTCATTCGTGATCCCGAAGACGGCGCCGATGTCGCCCGTCGATGCGGTTTCGGTGACGTCGAGACCGTCTTCGAGTCCCACGAGACCAAGGTCTTCGATCTGCGTAGGCGTGAGCGCGCCGGGAAGGCTGAATCCTTCCGTAGGATCCGAGCTTGTGAAGAAACGCTCGATCCTAATGCCGCCGATTATCTGTAGTCTTTCGCTCAGCTTGAAAGCATCCTGTGCAAACGCCGCGAAACTGCCGAAACGGGCGTCAGGAACGCTGTTCGACATCTCGACCGCGTTCACGGGCCTGAAATTCTCGATCGTCCGTGCGTCCTCGTTCCTGTCCCGGAAGCCGCTGACGCCGGCAGTGAGAAGATTGTCGTTGCCGAGCAGCCAGTTCGTCTGGACGTCGAAACCGAGCGAGTCCGTGTCGGTCACCGTCTCGCTCACCTGGAGGATGCCGGGGAAGAAAGGCGGAAACGCCGGAACATCAAGGATATTTGTGAAGTTTCGGTTCTGATTCTGCCAGTAGAACGTGCCCGCGATCTTCGCAAGATACGGGGTTACGTTGCGGGTCTCGAACCGGCCGTTGAACTTGTCCCTGTCGGAGAAAGGAAAGAAGGCGTTGAACGTGCCGACAAGCGTCGGAAAGCCTATGTTCGCGACCCTGCGCCGTTCGTAATTGATCTTGAGATCGTTGTTGTCGTTGAAAAAGAACTTCGCGGTCGCCTGGGTGTTCCCGCCGTGGGACTGCGAATTCAAGACCTCGCCGTCCGGGGCGACCCCGTCGATCTCCTCGCTGCCCAGATTCCCCGTGAAGTAGTTTCCGTACCTTTCGAGCGTCTGGGCGACGCGGAACGCGAAGTTGTCGGTCGAGCCGTTCAGGGCCACGGAGCCGCGGCGGCCGGACTCGTTCGAACTGAAATATCCGTTGAACGCGGCCCCGAACCGGAACCCTCCGTCTCGGTTCCTTTCGACTCCCTTCGTGATGATGTTGATCGTCCCTCCGAGCGCGTCCGTGCCGTAGAGAACCGATCCGCTGCCGCGAACAACCTCGACGGATTCGATCTGATCGGTCTCGACGAGCCCGATCTCAACCCCGGAGGCCGATGTGGACGTACGCCCGTTGTTGAGGCGCTCTCCATCGACGAGTATGAGAACGCGGTTGCTGTCGAGACCGCGGATCCTGGGCCGCACTCCGAACGAACCTTCGTTGACTGTCGAAGTTCCCGGCAGGTCCCTGAAAACGTCGCCGATCGTGTTGACCGGCTTTTCCTCAAGTTCACGCCTGTCGATGACGCTAACCGGAACGGCCGTGTCGGAAGTCGCGACCTGGGTTCTGGTGGCCGTCACGGTCACGGATTCCGAAATATTGCCGACAGAGAGCGCGACGTCGATCGAGAACGGCGAACTGCCGGCCACCCGAATTTCCGAAGAGAATTCCGAGAATCCTGCCGAGTTCACCGACAGAAGGTATATTCCCGGAGCTACATCAGAAAATTTAAACCGACCCTGATCGTCCGTCTCGGACGACACGGTGTTTCCTGCAGAAGTGCTGAGAAGCTGTACCGAGGCGCCGACAACGACTGCCCCGCTTTCATCCGTAACGGAACCATCCACCTGAGTTCTAACCGACTGCGCCGAAACCATCGCGACGCCGACGAGAACAGAAACCACAACTGTTGTAAATAAGAGCCTTAAATGATTCATTCTGATTCTCCCCTTTTCCGGCGACTTGCCGGCTGCACAATATAAGGATCATGTCCTTGTTCAGATTAACGCGATGGGTTACGAGCAGTAAGCGTGAAAGTGATTAGCGTTACTAATCGCATTCCGGGGTCGCACTGATACAAAAAGTCGAACTTTATACGATTTTCTGAAACTGAATGTCGATTTCATTAAGAGGAGACTAGGGCATGTCGACAGGCCTGTCAAGGGGTTATAAGGAATGGTTTCGGTATAGGAATCAGGCGCGGTTGTCGAGTTCTATGATCGCAGCCGCAAGCAGTGGAAGGTTGAGTTCGTGATGGCCGGTAATAGCGAATCCCTTCCCGCGTCCTCCGGCGGTGGGACGGCGGACGACGTTCGTCAGAGGCCGGTAATGCTGTATGAAGTCGAAGTTTGCTGTCGTAATGCCTTCAAGCGGAAAGCCGAGATTTCTGGTTACGGTGACCGCCTTGAGGAATATTTCCGGAAGGACCACTGCCGAACCAAAGTTCAGATACACGCCGCCGCCGTCCATTTCCCTGACTATCGAGCAGATCAGCCGAAAATCCCTGTGCGTGGCCTCGCCAAGCGCGGCGCCGTCGACCCCCGGATGAAAATGTCCTATGTCGGCGCCGATCGTAAGGTGCGCGGTCACGGGCATCTTCCGTTCGTAGCCGGCACATAACAGCGAGTATTCGCGGTTCTCGGGTTCCATTCCCGTCAACTCCGCGCCCACCGCTTCACCGAGCCCGATCGTTTCCGCTTTCGCCCTTAGCGCGGCGTTGTTCAATAGTTCTCCCGTTTGCCGCGCTGCACCAAATCCGCCTTTACCCAGTGTGGCATCGACATCTTCGCTCGTATATCCCGCCATCGCTATCTCGGAATCGTGCACAAGCACCGAACCGTTCACCGCCACCGCCGTGATATATCCGCGGTCCGCGAGATCGATGAGAATCGGCGCAAGTCCAGTTTTGATGACGTGGCCGCCGAGTCCCCAGATCAGAGGCTTTCCCGCTCTCTTCGCCTCGACAATTCTCTTGGCAAGCTCCGGAAGATGCTCGCCCGCAAGTATTTTCGGAAGCGAGTAGATGAGATCCCGGACGGACGAGCCTGCGCGTAGCGGCTTCGCAAAATCCTCCAGAGAGACCTTGCTTGGCCGCTCAAACAGATCGTACGTCTCTATGTCATCGAATTCGGTTGGTTCCAGGTCTTCGTAGATCGACATTTGCTTGCTCAATGCTGGTCAGGTCTCAAGCGAGAAAGGATTGAAATCAGTATCGCGGTCATAATAGTCCTCGTGTTCGGCCCGCTTCAGGAATGCGACGATCTTGTAAGTGAACGGCGTAGCAAGGACTTCCCACATCACTTTCATTATGTAATTGCCTATCATCACGCCGGCGATAAGTTCGTTCGACCAGATGCCGTAGAACGCGAGGGGGTAGAAAACCGATGTGTCCACGGCTTCCCCTACGAAGGTCGAACCGATCGTTCGTGTCCAGAGCCACCTGCCGCCCGTCCGGACCTTCATTTTCGCAAGCACGAATGAATTCGCGAACTCGCCCATCCAGAAGGCGATCAGGGACGCAAACACTATGCGTGGCGTCTGGCCGAAGATCATCTCGATCGCGGCCTGCCTGGTCGTGTCCATCGTCGACGCCGAAGGCAGATACGTAACGATGGACGCCATGATCGAAGCGAAGATCAGCGCTCCGAAACCCGCCCAGATCACCTTCCTCGACCTGGCGTAACCGTAAACCTCGGTCAATATGTCGCCGAACAGGTAGCTGATCGGGAAGAACAGCACGCCCGCTCCAAAGACGAATTCGCCAAATCCCGGAAGCGTGACGTGGGTGACCTTGTGAACTCCGATCAGGTTCGAGCAGAGCAGAACCGTCACGAAGGCGGCCATTATCAGGTCGTAATACTTGAAGGACTTCCGGGTCTCCATCGGAGCGGCGGCTATTTGCCGATGTCCCTCCGGTACTGCATTCCGGGCCAGGAGATCTCGTTGACCGCCTTGTAGGCCCTGTGAAGAGAGTTCGAAAGATTGCTTGCGATCGCGGTTACGGCGAGAACCCGGCCACCGGCCGTGACCATTTCGCCGTCATCCCCAACGGAGGTCCCCGCGTGAAAGATCTCTACGTTCTCGTGCTTCGAGGCGGATTCGAGTCCGTAAATCCGGTCGCCAGTTCTCGGACTCGAAGGATAGTTTTCAGACGCCAGAATTACGCAGGCGGAACTACCTTCCTTCCACTGGATGATCGTCTCGCCCAGAGAACCTTCAACAATGGCCCTTGAGATCTCCAGGATGTCGGTTTCCAGGTTGACGAGGATCGCCTCGGCTTCGGGATCTCCAAACCTCACGTTGTACTCGAGGACTTTCGGACCGTCGTCCGTCATCATAAGCCCCAGGAACAAGATGCCCTTCACTGGAGATCCCTCCGATCTTGCGCCCTCAAGCGTCGGCTCTACGATCTTATCTATTATTTCCCTTCTCTGGTCCTCATCTATGAGCAAAGGGTCGGTCACGACCCCCATTCCGCCCGTGTTCGGCCCGGTGTCGCCGTCGCCAATTCGCTTGTGATCGCGAGCCGGCGGCATCAATGCGAAACGCTCGCCGTCGGTGAACAAGATAACCGACACTTCTTTACCGAAGAGGCATTTTTCAAGGACGATGGTTTCCGCGGCTTCGGCACTGACGATCTTCCCGGAGGCGAGCGATTCGACCGCAGCAAGCGCTTCCTTACGATCGCCGGCGACGATCACACCTTTCCCTGCTGCTAGCCCGTCTGCCTTCACGACAACCGGATCAGACTCGCTTCCGAATCTGCCGCTGTTCAGGATCGCAGCCGCCTCTTCGGGCGAGTCCGCGACGGCGTGCTCCGCGGTCGGGATGGAATGGCGCACCATGAAATCCTTCGCGAAGGCCTTGCTCGATTCGAGTTGAGCGGCCGCCTTTGAAGCACCGACGATCTTTAGTCCCCTGGACTCGAACTCGTCCGTGATACCCGCCGCGAGAGAGTTTTCCGGCCCGACAAACGTCAGATCGATCGATCGTTCCAGAGCGAAATCGGCCAGCGCCATAACGTCTTCCGGGCCTATGTCGATACATTCCGCCAGCTCGGCAATGCCCGCATTGCCTTTCGCACAAAAGATCTTGTCCACCTCTGCGCTCCGCGAGAATGACCAGACGATCGCGTGCTCCCGGCCTCCTGACCCTACAACTAAAACTCTCATAACGATTTATGCATTCTTATAGCAGAATCGCGACAGAGTCGCCAACTTGACTACCCGAACCGATGGGTATACTTTCAGAGCGATGTTTGCGGGCTCCCGGCCATTCGGCCGCTTCTTTTCCGCAAACCCCGAGTCCGACCGCGACTTTGCATCTGACAAGCCACGGTGACCAGTCAACGGGAAGGTGAACGATATGTCGGAATCCGGGTCTGACGGTCCAGCACAATTCGAAAAAGGTCCCATCCGGGACGAGAATGATCTCCAGGATAAGGAGATCGACTGCGTTGATTGCGGAAAACCCTTCGTCTGGACGGCAGGCGAACAGCTGTTCTTTCGCGACAAGGGACTAAAGCACCCTCCCAAGCGCTGCAAGCCCTGTAAGAAAGCTAAGAACGAAAGACTCGAAGCTGTGATAAAGGCGCAGGAAGAGGGCGTCAGACAGAGGGTCGAAGTGCTGGTTCACTGTGCGAAGTGCGGTGTGCAAACTACCGTACCCTTCTATCCGTCGCAGGGCCGTCCGGTCTACTGCCGTTCCTGTTTCCTGGAGAAAAACCCCGATACTCTGCCGAAGGACGACGAGGCCTGAATCGCCTAACCTCCTACGTGCACGTTTGGTCGGCGTTCCGGGTCCGGTTCGGCCTGCCGTAGGATCTCTCGTGTCACAGGTGCGGTGTCCCCTTCCCCGAAAACTATGTACCTGATCAGATAGAGGACAGGATTCCCTTCGCTCCATCCAAAATACATATGCGGGATCTTCCCGGTCATATCCCGCAGGTGAAGTAGCAGGCCTGCTATAGCATTGGGCACGGCCGGCGATTCTGTTCTGAGTATCCTGTAACCCTCGATGTCGAAACCTCTTATCAGTAGTTTTCCGCGGAATTCAGAAGCGTCACCCAGTTCCACCTCGTAGAAAAGTATAGGGTCGTGAGAGGGAATGTGATTGTCGGTTCGTTTCTCGAGTTCCTTCGAACGGTACTCCTCAACGTCCCCCGATTCCCTGCGGTTTGCGACGATCCTGATCTCGCCCTCTGCGAGATCATCGATCATCCGCTGCGCGGCCTCGTCCAGTTCGATCCCCTCGATCCGGACCTCCGTCGAGCGCATCGCCCTCGAAATGAAGGATGTGAAGACGATCGCCACAACAAAGAGCACCGCGATCTGAAGCCCTTCCGGCTGCCACACGATGTTCACCGTGGTCGTATAGAAAAAAACGACGGTTATAAACAGATAGACGAGCCAGATCTTCTGGCCTTTCTTGCGCGCGGAGATCGTTACGGCGACTGCTGCCGAGGCCATAAGCGTCAGCACGCCGGTCGCGTACGCTCCGCCTTGGGAATCGACGTCCGCCCGGAAAAGGATAGTGACCAGGAACGAGATTCCCGTGAATACGAACACAAGGGGACGCGTCGCGCGGGCCCAGTACGGAGCCATTCCATATCGCGGAAGGTATCTGGGAACTATGTTAAGAAGACCCGCCATCGCCGACGAACCGGCAAACCAGAGGATCGTGATCGTGCTCAGGTCGTAGACGGTCCCGAACAACTCTCCGAGATGATAATGGGCAAGGTACGAAAGCGCTCTGCCATTCGCCTCGCCGCCAAGACGAAATGCCTCCGGCGGAATGAGCATCGACGTGACAAGGCTGCTGCCGATGAGCATCACGCTCATGATCAGCGCGGCGCCAGTCAGAAGCTTCTTGCCGTTCGCGATACGACCCTGGAGGTACCTTTCCGCGTTCTCGGTCATCGGCACCTCGCCGATCCTCGAGATGTGGATCGATTCGAGATCTTTGCGGCCGAGGTCCGATCCTCCCTTCACGAGCGGCATCACGACAACGCCCGTCTCGAATCCCGAAAGTCCCAGCGCGAGCTTTGGGAAGACGATCAGGGAGGCGAGTATCAGCGCAAATGCGTTGCCGCCCACGTCCGGATGTCGCCAGACCATCTGCTGCCAGTTCCCTAGCGCCTCCGGATGGACTATGAAGATCTCGTAAATACCATAGCCGATGACGAGCAGGTTGAGGCGCAGTTATACGGCGACGATCGCCACCGCGATCCCGATCGCTTCCTTAAAGCCTTTGAGAAAGACGAGCCCGAGCACGCCAATGAGTATCAGCGTGACGATGATCCTGTGGTTCAGGAATTGAAGATTGTGCTCGACGTAAGGGTTTTCGATTATGTGGGCGGTAGCGTCGGCGGCCGAAAGCGTGATCGTGATGATGAAGCTCGTGGCGACAAAGCCCAGAAGCGCAAGAACGAACAGTTTTCCCTTCCAGCGGTCGAGAAGATGCTCGAGCATCGAGATCGATCCGTCGCCGTGCGGACTTTCTTCCGCAACCCTTCGGTACATCGGCAATGCGCCGAATAGCGTGAGAAGGACGAGAACCAGGGTCGCAAACGGCGAAAGCGCTCCGGCTGCGAGAAACGCGATACCGGGCTGGTAACCGAGCGTCGAGAAATAATCGACGCCCGTAAGGCACATCACCTGCCACCAGCGGTGCTTTTCTTCGCCCGATTTCTCGCCGCCCGTTCCCGTTTCGAGAACGCCTTTAAGAAGCCAGTTTCGAAAACTGCCCGTTCGCTTGTGCATTTCAGAAGTGGGAATCGTGCGCCATTCGCCGTGTGGTCAGGAAATCGAAAAATGGGGTCGCAGAAGAATCACTGTTCAGAGAACAGCAAACGTAAGGATGATACGCCTCGAAAGGAGAAAATCAAGCGCGGCGGAAAGGGTCATTTAAAATTAATAGGGCGACGTCTCCCACACCGTCGCCCTCAGGTCACAAGTCCTCACCCCTCGTGACCAAACGTTCACCGGGGAGGTGAACATCTTCAAATTATGCACAGATTCGGGAAAAAAGCAAACAACTTCTTTGCGACGCCCCAACAATCAGGCGGTTTTTACGGTTCCCTGTGGCTCCATGGGTTCGGAAGCCTTTCGACGGTGATCGCACCGACGATACAATCCACTAATTCACCATCCCTGAACAGCCGCAATGTGTACTCTCCTTCAGGAACCGAGCCTTCCACATCAACTACGAATGCCGTTACCGAAACCTCTTTTCCATAATCGGGAAACTCGATCGAAGAAAGGTCGACCTCGATTCCCGGCGCGGAGATCCCGAGCTCAAGATCCGTCAGGACGCCTGTGCCGGATACATAGATCTTGAAAGATCTGCCGGCGTTCACTGGCACGGCGATCGTGGAAAGCTGTCCATTGAACCCCACGCCGGAAAGCAGCGATCGCCCGGCCGTCGAGCCGGCCTTGGACATCAGTTCGCTATTCACGTCCTTTTTTACTTCTATCTGGCCAAGGTAAGCGGCTCCGTGGGCGGCGTCTCTGGAATAAACGTGGTAGGCTCCCGGCTCAAGTCCGTCTATCCGAAACTCGCCGGAATCGTTCGCCCTTGTCATCGACCCGACTGCACCGGTTTCCTTCTCTTCAAGCCATACAAAGACTTCAGATTCGTCGCCGGGAGCACGTCCGACAGATCCCGAAAGCGATCCGCAACAGGCGCCGTCACTATCATCCGGTCCGTAAAGAGCGCGCGCTCCGGCGATGTCGTCTCTTGAAAGGGTCCGAGCAGAAGTGAACGGCAGCGAGTAGAGGCCGTTACGGGCTACATTGGTTCGCATCGAGGCCCCAAACACCGCAGAATGTCCAAGACCAATGGCATGCCCAAGCTCGTGAACGAGTGTGGACTCAAGATCGAAACTGCCCAAGGAACCGTCGGTCGAGGTGGAAAAGTAGGGATTCAGGACGATGTCTGCTTCGAGGATCCGGCCCTTCTTGTCGAAGAAAAGTCTCGTTACGGCAGGCCTGCCCGAATTGGGGCCAGTGAACAGAAGCAGGTTCTCAGGAGTCTGGGCGATCGTGATAAGTGAGACCCCGTCGCCTCTCCGGCCCGGCGGACTCACCGAAAGTTCCTTCGATCTAGACAGTACGATCTCGATGCCTGCGACCGAGCTCCATGCCCGCGCAGCCCGGGCGATCGCTTCGTATGCCTGATCAGCGCCCCGGATGTTCGACGATTCGTCGAAAGACTCTGAAACCGCCAGTTCAACGGTCGCGCCGGGCCATCGAAGGCGTGCTCCGCTTTCGCCAGTCGTCTGCAGCTCATACGCAAATGCTGACGCTGTTACGAGCGTCAGCATCGTCAGAATCAGAAGGGGCTGCGACTTCAAACCCATTGCGCGGACTACTTCCGGATCAATCTCCTCCCGAAACGGCATCGCCTTTGCCGCGCCCCACGTTCTCGAGGTCAGCGAAACCTACGATCAGAAGCAGAAGCACGAGCGCGAGGGTCGCGATCACGTAGAGAAGTGCGATCTGTTCAAAAAAGATCATCGCGCCGATAACCACGGCGACTGCGAGACACCAAAACAAGGCGATGGTGCGCCTGCTGAATTTCCTGGATTTCATCTTCGTAATTTTAAAAAAAGGTCATTAATAGCGATCTTAATCAATTACCCTGAGCGGCAGGTCGCCGGCTGGGACTCCGTCGTTCACTCCGACATTCTCGACCGGGACATATCTCCGCTCGGGCTGCCCTTCAAGGCCGATGTCAACTATATCATAGGCGGTCAACTCGATGTCATCCGCAGAGCCGCTCTCGATCTTCCTGAGATCGGCCTTGATGACCGTCGATTCTGTTCCGGTTCGGCGAAATATCGTGATCCTAGACAGGTCTGAACCCTTGACCGGCCCCCCCGCCGATGACACTGCCCTCGAAAGCGTAAGCCCCTCGCGGAAGTCGATCCTTGTGGGATTCGCCACTCCTCCCATCACGTAAACGGGGCTGGTTTCGAGCACGGTTATCACATCTCCGTAAGCTATCTCGGGGTTGGCGTTCGGATCGCCGGCTATCAGATCTTTCACAGCAACAGTGATCAATACACTCTCTCCCACCCTGGAGCTGCCTTTGGGCGCCGTGAGAGCCTCGATCCCGCACGAGGCATTCGGCTGGCGAAGGAGTCGGATCTCCCCGCTCGCCTTCGAGGTCAATCCCCCTGAGATCACGATCAGTTCCGCAAGCCTAATGGGCCTCAGCAACTTCAGTCTTTGCTGGGTCCTGACCGCTCCAAACAGTACCGCGGGTGTCCTGCCGGACCGGTCGAGGATACTCACCTTCACCTCCGGGGAATTCAGGAATCTCGCGTACGATTCCTTTATCATTCCGGCTACCGCTTCAGGCGTTCGGCACAGCGCGGGAACCGGCTCTTCCGTGAATTGTATACCGGAGAGAAAGCCCTCCGGATTAAGCCCCCCACGCCAGTCGAATTCCGTGCTTCCGACAACATCAACGTCGATCAGATCTCCCAGGTGGATAAGATCCCGCGCATCCTGAGCAAATGCGGACACAGCGGACAAAACGACCGTTAGCGAGGCGCAAAGAGTGAAGAATCTAGCCGCTAAAGAATAAAAGTGGGAAGTTGGACCGGGATATTTTCCCGTTTCCGGGTATTGGAGATTTCTGCGAAGGGCTCTCAACATCAAACTTCTCCCGAGAACTCTACTTCGCCGACACATTCTGATTTCTCTTCTTTCTCCGCGGACGGCTTGTCACGGTCCCCGGAACAGCGAAACCCCGGAACTCCCAGTTGCAGGAATCGCAAAGAAGATTATAAATGCAGAAGATCTTCAAGAAGAAAGGGGTCTTGCGGTATCCGCGACGAACCCTGTCGCTCAAGCATTTTGGGCACCTTTGACTGATCATCTAAAAATTCCGGCGCTTACACCCGGCAACCGGCACTACGGCCGTTTTTGGCGAATCTCTTCAAGCTTTTCCGTTATCCTTTCACTGAGAAGTGATTGCTCTTCCTCAGAGATATCTTCACCCCGGATTCTCGCAAGGATATTCTCATACAACGAAAATGCCTTCTCGTAATCGCCGCTCTTCTCCGAAGATTCAGCCTCTTCCACCAGCCCTGCGATCCTGGCAGTTGAAATGAACTCGCGAAGCACTTCTGCAGACTCCAGGAGTTTCTGCTCGCCGGGGTAATGGCCGATAGCTTCTTCGACGATCTCGAGCGCAGACGCGGCCGCAACGGCACGCGCTTCAGACGAAGACTCGCGCTTGGCACGCTCAAGGATCGACCGCGATTCGAGCTCCGTCCAGTCGAGCAGATGTCTCCGATGGAGACGCCTAACCGTCTTTCGGCCCTTTCGCATCGCCACGAACCGCGGAGAATTGATGTCGGTCCTGCTAAGCTCTCTCGCAGTCAGCTCGAGATAATCGTCGCACAGAACAAAGACTTCTCTATGACCCTCGACTAGGCTTCCTAGGGTATCGGCAGCGTCCGCCTTCCTCGCAATGTGCGCCAGCATCAGTTCGTTCTCGGCGATCGAAAGTTTTCTGCCGACGGATCGCGACCTGCTCCTGGAAAACCTGGTCAGATTTCGGTCGAGCCTATTCTGTGCGCTCAAATATCTCCGGCGGGCGTTTCTCAGAACTATCTCGCGCACCACAACCGCCGCGACGACCATCACGCTTCCGGCAACACCGGCAGTAATCCACGGCGCGTCCTCGCCGCCCTCGTAGAGGATTCCCCAGATAACAAAGAACACCATTGCAGACACGGCACCCGTCAGGACGTAATAGCTAAACGCGGGCAGCCAGAATGGTCCGCCGATCCTGCTACGCTTGCTGCTATATCTTCTAGAAGACAATCGGGTCGTTTCTGAAATGGCCGGCGACGCGATCCAGTATCCGCCGCCGCACCGTGCGGTTCAAACCGGACCGTTAGAATTCGTACTCTTCCCCGACGATAAGAAGGCGCACGTTCGGAATTCCCAAAGCCGCTATCTCATCGGCGGTCTCACGCTTATACATCGGTTTCAGGTTCACGACAAGCACCGGGCAGCCTTCCCTTTTGAACTTTACGAGCTCGGCCTTCAACAGCTGCGGGGTCAAATGATGCGAGACATCGGCCAGTTCTTTCATACGGTCCGGAAACGCACATTCGATCAAAAGGCCGTCGAGCCGCTCAAGGGCATTCACGCGCGTCCAAAACTCGTCCATCTCGGCCGTATCCCCGGTCAAGGCTATCACCGAGTCTCCATCGGAGACAATAAATCCGACCGCGGGGACCTTGTGATTCACACCGATCGCCTCGAACTCCAGGTGGCCGACCTTGAAACTGGATCCGGGCACTATCTCGACGTACTGCATCACGGGACCGCTTCTGTTCTCAAGCTCGGAGAACTTCGGATAAACGCGCCAGTTGAAGATGTCGTTCTCGAGTATCTCGATCACTTCCGAGGTGCCGTGGATCCTTACGGGAGCTTCCAAAACGTCAAACAGGTCGTCGATAAAGAGCGGCAGGCCGGCGATATGGTCTAGATGGGCGTGAGTGAGCACTATGTCGCGAATGAGTTCCTTCTGGCGCGAGGTCGTCGAGTTCGCGAGGCTTCCCGCGTCGATAGCGATCCGGTCATCGATCACAAAACACGTGAAGTGTTGCCGCCCCGTAACGGCGCGGCCTTCGACTGTGTTTGCCAGCAATTCGAGTTTCATCAGGTTATCGTCCGGATCACCTCGCGCATGTCTGCGCCCTTCCCCCGTCGATCGCGTAAGTTCCGCCGGTGATCCAGGAAGCTGAGTCGGATGAAAGGAAATAGATCAGGTCCGCCACCTCCTCAGGATTGCCCACTCTGCCCAAAGGATGCGTTTCCTGCGAATGGTCAAGAAAGCCTGCGTACTGGTCTTCAGACATTCCGCTTCGTTTGTGAAGTTCTGAGATCACGACGCCCGGATTCACCGCATTGACCCGTATTCCCTTTCCGGCCAGCTCGAGTGCTGCGCATCTCGTAAGCTGGTCGAGTCCCGCTTTCGACACACAGTAGGCAAGTACGTTCGGAAAAGCGCGCGTCCCCGCTACACTTGAGACATTGACGATGTTTCCCCTGGTCTTTTCGAGATGCGGAACACAAAGCTGGGTCAGACAAAACACCGTTCGGAGGTTGATGTCCATCATCTTGTCCCAGTTCTCCGGTGTCGTGTCTTCTATTGACCCGCTCGCAATAATTCCCGCCGAATTAACGAGGACGTTCATCTTTCCGAAGTAGTCGATCGCAGAAGAAACGATCCTTTCGAGCTGGGTCTGTTCGCGAAGATCTGCGAGGTGAATCTTGATCTCTCCGTCGGCCTCGGACATACGGTCGCGGAGCTCAGCCAGTGCCGTTTCATTCCTCCCGACTGCGACGACCCTCGCCCCTTCCCTTGCAAACCTCGCGGCGGATGCCCGCCCAATGCCCGAGCTGGCTCCCGTGACGACCACAACCTTGTCTTTCATAAAGATTTCCTGTACGCGAAAGGCATCGCGCGCCGACGGCAGGAGACGCCTTCGATCTGGGATTCGGAGTAAATGATATTACAGGCAGAAAAACAAAAGGACAACCTATTGAAGGTTGTCCGGGGCTGGTTGGCTGCGAGCGCCGCGAGATGATGGGAACCGTTCAAGAGCAATCCGTCTGCGGCTTCACGGGGAAGAGCTTGTCGAGCGCTTCCTTTGTTTCAGCTCGCTTTCGACGCTGAAGCTCGCTGACCCACGTCGAAACGTTGGAGACCATTCTCCTTGCTGATTTTCTGCCCGGCTCCACGGTTCTTTCGGGCGGAGCGTCAACTACCTTCAGATCCCTCTTACGGATCACTTTTATCTTTGCTTTTGATTTTTTCATTGCCTCGGTTCCTTTGAATTTGTGTATGAAAAGTATGAAACCTGATAATCGCAGTTCGAAGCCGTCTTATTCCCAACTAGATTTTCGTCTCGGGCGGGCGGACGGTTTCAAGGTCAGGATTTGCCGTCAGCCCAAAGGCCGGGAGTTCGCAATCTGCAAACGCCCCTTATGAGTTTGGCTTAATGCTAATGGTTGTAACGCATCTTCGGACACATCGGTTCCGTCGAATTGCTGTTCGACACTAATTTCGCTGGCCTGGCCGATGAGATCCGGCCCACTGGTCCGGCCGAGTCCGCTGGCACGTCGGTTGCGCTTCCAAATGATCGATGGACCTTTTTCAAGCATTGATCATCTACCTCGCCTGCGGAACACCTTTCGGAGTTCATTATTACTACACCCGAAAATCCGGCGCTCGAAGGCACGCTTTGGCCGTTGTCGTTGCACTCTTCTGGATCGCTTACCTTCCGTCACTATTGCACAGGCTCGTTACCCCGAAGTTAAATAGCTCCGGGTCGAGCGATCCCGAACGGAAGCTTCCGGGCATCGGCCCCGAGATCCGTGAGTGCTCCAGGATGATCGAAGCATCAGCGGCCCGCTCGGGACTTGCTATCTACGACGTACGGAACACCGTCGAGCGTTTCGCAGGGATATCTGCGATCCACGCAGACGATGGCTCCTCTGGTCCTCCCCGGCTCGCGGGCCTTACGGAGATCGATGGACATCCCAACCCTGATTTGTTTGCGGCTATCATCGCGAGGCGCAACCGCTCTGTTGTCGAAAGACATCGCAGACAAGTTACACGTGAACTGATCGACCTGCATGAACGGCTGTCGAGGTTCGGTCCTCGAGACCCGAAGGTTCATTCAGCGTTCATCCGGTTGTTCGAACTTTCCGGGAACATCGAAGCCTCCGATCGGATTTCAAAGGCTGCAAAGGAAGTACCCGGAAAATTCATCGCGGCGAAAAGACCAAGGGCATTAAAAAAGCTATGGAGAAACACCGATACAAGGAGAACGAAACCGGATATTCCGCTGAGATCGAACACGGTCCTGATGAGGTCGCATTTGCAGAACGAAGACTGAACAGGCTGATCGAGCTCAACGCGGAATACGCTGCGCTGAGTAAAAGAGAGGTATCGGACGAGACACACCTTCCCGGAGCGGTAGGCTACGAGAGATCTTTTGCGATTTTAGGGTTGTGGACCGGGATACTCCCCCCGGCCGCCTTCTTTTTACGGCTTGCGACCGATTCGCCCGGGGATGACGTCGGCGCCTACTTCCTTATCACGTCTCTGGTGACTTCAGCGGCCGCCGCAACCGGTTACTTTACCGGAAAGATCGTAGGGAAGATCGTTCGCGAACTCGACCAGTTCTCCTTGCCGGCGCGTTTCGCGATGCTGCCATTTGTCGGGACAACTTGGGGAATTCTTGCCGGCGGCGCCGGCGGGGCACCGATCTTTCTCTTCGGCGCGATCCCCGGCGCAGTCATAGGCGCTGCAGCCGGATGCGCTGCACTTCCGGTTTTTTCCCTTCTGCATTCAGCGCTCCGGCAGGGTGATGTGATCGAGCGAAGACATCTTTACCCATCGGCGATCGGAGTTGCGGCGACCCTAGCCGCGCTGATCCTCGGATTTCCTGCCTGATCACGGGTCGGTAACATTGACATTACAGGCTCCTGAAATTGTTACAGAATGTTCATTAACCTGTAACATTCCTGTAATGCCTTCCATATTATCGTCTACTCCCGGATGAAAAAATACACTCTTCTAGCGCTTATTCTGCTGGCGGCCGCCTCTGCGGCCCCGGCCCAGGACGACAACGAGACCGACGCCCAGTTCTGGAACGAAACGAAGCTTTACTTTCCTTCGTTCACGAAAACAGGCGACGACGGAACAAAGAAGAAGGTGGCCACGCCGTTCATCATGGGCACTTTTCGGGTAGGGCAGAACTTTCGCCACTTCGTGAGCGAGAGGATCGGATTCGGCGTCGACATACCGTTGAACAAGTACCTTAAGTTCACTCCAAGCTATTACTACATAGCCGAGCAGCCTGTCAGGAACGCGAAGTCTTTCGAGCATCGGCTTCGCTTCGAGGTCACGGCCGAGAACAAGTGGAAAAAGTTCTCACTAAGTAACAGGAGCCGGGTCGAGTACAGGATCCGCCATTCCAGAGGAGATTCCGTACGCTACCGGAACAAGGTCAAGCTGAAGGTGCCGATCCGGCACAACGACGATGAAATCTTCAGCGTCTTTGCGGCAACCGAGCCCTTCTATGATTTTCGTGCTAACGAGTTCTCCAGAAATGAGCTCTCCGGAGGGATCGAGAAGAAGTTCAACAAGAATGCGTCCGCCGAATTCTTCTATATGCTGCAGAACAATACGGGCCCGAGGCTCCGGAGCGTGAACATCGTCGGCGTAAACCTCAAGTTCACGATCGACTAGAATTCGGCGGCTCAAAGCTGCGGTGTCTTGAATTCCGGATTCGGTTAGAATGGGAAGCGAAATTTTCGCTTCCCTTTCGTGCTTTTTCGGCGGCGATGCGCGCCTGACGGCAGCCTGTATGCTCGAGCTTCTTCATCTCTTTTCGCTACTCTTGCTGGTCCTTCTTGGATTCTACGTATTCGTCGCCGACCCCAGAAACCGGGCAAATCAAACCTTCGCCGCGTTCATTTCTTTTCTCG
This sequence comes from Aridibacter famidurans, assembly GCA_024103495.1. Taxonomy (GTDB): domain Bacteria; phylum Acidobacteriota; class Blastocatellia; order Pyrinomonadales; family Pyrinomonadaceae; genus Aridibacter; species Aridibacter famidurans. The sequence goes on along the minus strand of JAGFIQ010000067.1, from coordinate 4,387 downwards.
CGCTCTGGACAGTAAAAGACCTGGTATTCTGGAATTTCTCTCACCGCGAAGGTTTTCCCGCAGGATGGTGGGTCGCTACCAGTTTCGTCATCTCGCTCTTGATGCAATGCGCGCTGGCGATCTTCGCGTGGGTGTTTCCAGGAAACGAAAGGACGCCGAGGAAACGCGCGGCGGTGCTCTTTTCTCCGGGCCTGATCCTCATTCCGGCGGCATTTGCGGGCCTGCTTTGGCAAACCGTCAGTTACGACGGGACGAACTTTGAGATCTCGCTCACTCCGCTCGCATATGCCTTCGTTGTATATGTTTACATTGTCTTTGGATTCGGCGCGACGGTATTGTTCGGGAAGTACCGTACCCTGAAAGGAACTCAGGAAGGGCAGCAGCTGGGCGCGATCCTATGGGCGCTTTCGATCACGGTCGTACTGAAAACGCTCGCCAACATTGCGCTTCCATACTTCGGGATCTACGCCTTGCTTCCTTACAGCTCGATCTTCGTGCTTCCCGGGGTGCTGATCTACGCTTACGCGATCTCGAACTTCAGGCTTTTTTCACTGCAGACCGCACTGGACCAGTTCCGGCTGTTCCCGATCACTTACAAGGTCGCATTGAGCATCGCATCCGTCGCGATCATAAGCTTCGCGATCTTCCAGGTGCCGATCGTTTGGTGGGCTTTCCGCGACGGAATGGACCTGTACGCGTGGCGAAAGTACCTTGTCTTCAGTGTGATCTCTGCGCTTGTTCCAAATCTCCTTCTCGTACTTCTGATCGTACGCTCGATCTCGAGGCCCCTTCAGAGGCTGACGGTCGCCGCGGTCAAGGTCACGGACGGAGAATACGGGACCGAAGCCGACCTTAGAAAGAGCAACGACGAGATCGGTCTTCTGGCTGAGTCGTTCAACGAGATGAGCCGGAAGATGCTCTCCGACATAGAAGAGCTTCGCAAGCTCAACGAACAGCTGATCCGGACCGAAAAGCTCGCGGCGCTGGGCACCCTTTCGGCGGGTGTCGCACACGAGGTCAACAATCCGCTAGCGTCGATATCGTCGCTGATCCAGATGATCGAGCGGAACGGCGGAATCGACGAGGCGACTTCCGAAAAGCTGGGCCTGATCCAGACACAGATCTCGAGGATAAAGAGCGTCACCAAGGACATGATGGACTTTGCTCGCGCAAGACCGGCGGCGCGAATGTTGATCGATGTCAATGATGTCGTCCAAACGGGTCTTCGGCTGGCGGGCTTCGACAAGCAGTTCCAGAAGCTGGATGTCAGCTCGGTTCTCGATCCGGCGTTGCCCAGGATAATGGCGGATTCAGACCAACTTCAGCAGGTTTTCCTGAACCTTCTGCTCAATGCCCGCGATGCTATGCCCGACGGCGGCCGGCTGTCGGTCGAATCGAGGAAAGCGGACGCGGGTGTCGAAGTGTCGATCGGAGATTCAGGACCCGGCATAGGCAAGGACGATCTGAAAAAGATCTTCGACCCGTTCTACACGACAAAATCGTCAGGCCTCGGAACCGGGCTGGGCCTGGCGGTTTGTTACGGGATCGTCACGGCGCACGGCGGATCGATCGAGGCCGAGAGTTCCCCCGCGGGAACCCGCTTCGCAGTCACGCTCCCCATCGGCGTAGAACCATCCGAAAGTTCCGATTCTTGACAACGTTTCGAATTAATTGCACTTTAGCGTTGCACCTCAGCCACTTAAACCAATCCGAGGAAATCCGAGATGAAAAGGTACCTTTGTGTTCTTTCCGTTCTCTTCCTGTTTGCAGCCTCCGCGGCAGCGCAGGAAATGAGGACGGCATTCGTCGGCGCGAAGATCATCCCGATCGTCGGCCAGCCGATCGAGAACGGCTATCTGTTGATCCATAAGGGCAAGATCGTCGAGATAGGCGATGCCACCGGCCGCGTATTCACGGCCGACACGATCATTGTCGATGTGAAAGGCAAGGTCATAATGCCCGGCCTCGTCGATACCCACAGCCACATAGGCGAAGTCGCAGGAGCCGACGGTTCCGGGCCTATCCAGCCGGAGATCCGGACGCTGGATTCGATAAACGTCCGGTCATCCGGATTTCAGAGGGCGCAGTCCGGCGGGATAACCGTCGCGAACATAATGCCCGGCTCCGGCCACCTCGACAGCGGCCAGACGCTATACGTTAAGCTTCGCGACGGAGCGAACAAGATCGACGACGTTCTGATCTTGGACGCCGACGGCGATTACATGGGCGGTATAAAGTTCGCGAACGGAACGAACAGCATACGCAGTTCGGGAAGCTGGCCGGGTACACGCGCGAAATCCGCCGCGCTCGTCCGCGAAAGGTTCATAAAGGCGCAGGAATACAAGGCGAAGATCGAAAAAGCAGGCGATGACGAATCGAAACTTCCTCCGCGCGATCTCGCGCTTGAAACGCTTGTCGAGGTTCTGGAAGGCAAGCGGGTCGTGCACCATCACACCCACCGCCACGACGACATCCTGACCGTCCTGAGGCTTCAGAAGGAATTCGGCTTCCGGCTCGTGCTGCAGCACGTTTCCGAGGCGTGGAAGGTCGCCGACGAGATCGCGGCCGCCGGAGTCCCTTCTTCGCTAATCCTCGTCGACGCACCCGGTGGAAAGCTCGAAACGATGGACATACGTTGGGTCAACGGTGCCGCGCTTGAAAAGGCGGGAGCCGTCGTCGGATTCCACACTGACGATTACATTACCGATTCGAGGTTCTTCCTTCGCCAGGCCGGTTTTGCGGTCCGCGCGGGGATGAGCCGCGACGCCGCGCTTTACGGAATGACGATGGCCGGCGCGAAGATGCTTGATCTTGAGGACCGGATCGGTTCGCTCGAGGCGGGCAAGGACGCCGATTTTATCATTCTGTCCGGCGATCCGCTGAGCATTTACACGAACGTGCTTCAGACGTGGGTGGACGGCGAGAAGGTCTTTGACCGGAGCAACGCGGAGGATTACCTTGTCGCGGTCGGCGGCTACGGGGCTACGAACGACCGTCTTGTACATATCGATTGCTTCGACGGCGACGTGGGAGGGCAGTATGAATAGAGAGTTCCAGGTTCCAGGTTCAAAGTTCGAAGTCCCGGGTTCAAGGTTCAAAGTTCCAGGTTCCAGGTTCAAAGCATTTGTTTCCGGACTTGCTCTTCTCTTACTGGTTTCGACGAACGTGGTCGGCCAGATCGCGGTTCGCGGCGAAACCATCTACACCATGGACGGCAGGGTGATCAAGGACGGCGTGATCCTGACTAAAAACGGGAAGATCGAGGCGGTCGGCCCCGAATCGAGCGTGCGCATACCTTCAGGCTACAAGGTAGTGACCGCGAAGGTCGTGACTCCGGGTTTGATCGACGCGCATTCCGTGATCGGGCTCGCGGGTTATATGAACCAGCCTCACGACCAGATGCAGGTCGAGGAATCGGCGCCGATCCAGCCGGAGCTTCGCGCGATCGACGCTTACAACGCGGAGGAAGAGCTTGTGAAGTGGGTGAGAAGCCTCGGGGTGACGACTATCCACACGGGCCACGCGCCGGCAGCGCTTATCTCCGGGCAGACGATGATCGCGAAGACCGTCGGAGACAACGTTGACGAGGCGACCGTCCGGCCGCTCGCGATGATCGCTGTCACGATCGGACAGGGTGCGATGAACAGCGGCGGAAAGCCGCCCGGCACGAGCGCCAAGCAGGCGGCGATGCTCCGCGAGATCCTGATCAAGGCATCGAGCTACGGCAAGAAGGAAGACGCGCCGCGCGATCTTAAACTTGAAGTGCTGAAGAAGGTGATCGACAAGGAGATCCCGCTTCTCGTGACCGCGCACACTTCGCGGGACATCATGACCGCGCTTCGGATCGCGGACGAGTTCGACATTGACATCGTCCTGGACGGCGCTTCGGAAGCCCATATGCTCCTCGACGAGATCAAGGCGTCTGGCTTTCCCGTGTTCCTGCACCCGACGATGTACCGCGCCGGCGGCGAGACAGAGAATCTGTCGATGGCGACCGCCAGGAAACTCCTCGACGCGGGCATCCCGTTCGCGCTTCAGAGCGGTTATGAGACATACGTGCCGAAGACGCGCGTCGTGCTGTTCGAGGCCGGTCAGCTGGTCGCATACGGTCTCACGTTCGAGCAGGTGCTGGCGACGATCACGATCAACGCCGCGAAGATCCTCGGTATGGAATCCAGGATCGGATCGATCAAGGTCGGAAAGGACGCGGACCTCGCGATGTACGACGGAGACCCGTTCGAATACGCGACGCACTGCACAGGTACGATGATCAACGGCGTGATCGTCAGCGAGATCACACGCTGATCGCACACGTTAGACAGATCGCATTGCCGGCAGCCATCAGTTGCCCCCTCGCCTCAGCGAGGCGTGCCGGGGGACCACAATT